>CAZVRI010000021.1:24277-43951 GCA_964629855.1 uncultured Thermoleophilaceae bacterium | reverse complement strand
GCCGGGCTCGGCATGCTCGTCTCGCAGCTCAACAACTACACGCTGGCCCCGATCTCCGAGGAGCGCGTCGGCGAGGCGGCCGGCGTCAACTCCTCGACCGGATCGTTCGGCCTCTCGTTCGGGCTCGCCTTCGCCGGCGCGATCATGCTCGCCACGCTGTCGATCGCCTTCACCGACATGGCGAAGTCGAGCACCGTGCTGCCGCCGGCCGAGCAGCAGCAGGTCGCCGACGTCCTGGAGGACGACGCGCAGGTGATGAGCGACACCCAGCTCGAGCAGCTGCTCGACGGCCAGCCAGAGCAGATCCAGGACGAGATCCTCAGCATCAACACCGACGCGCGCCACCTCGCGCTTCAGGTCGCGTTGCTCGTCTCGCTGATCGCCGCGCTGATCGGCCTGTTCAATGGCTTCCGCATGATGCGCCTGCCCGACCCCCAGCAATGACCCCGCTGCGCAAGCTTCGCCGCGAGTCGATGGGCTTCGCGATCGGCTCGCTGTGCTTCGCGCTCGGCGCCCTGCCGGGCTACGGGCAGCTGGTCGGCGAGGGGGCGGACAACGTCACCTACTTCGTCGGGTCGCTGTTCTTCACCACCGCCGCGTTCATCCAACTGCGGCTGAGCGGCCGCTGGCGGCCGGGCGCCTGGAAGTCGCGCGCGGACTGGGATGACTGGTGGGCGGCCGCGATCCAGTTCGCCGGCACGCTCTGCTTCAACGTCAGCACCGGCGCGGCGCTGATCGCCCATCTCACGGCCGAGCAGGCCCACGACCACGTCTGGCGCCCGGACGCCTACGGCTCGGTCTGCTTCCTGCTGTCGAGTGCGCTGGCGATTCAGGCCACGACCCACCGCGAGGGACTGTGGGACCCCGAGGCACGCAACTGGTGGAGCACCTGGCTGAACATGGCCGGCTCGGTGGCATTCGGAATCTCCGCCGTGGCGGCCTTCGTCGTCCCCGCGTCGGGCGAGGTGCTCAACGCGCAGTGGGTCAACATCGGCACCTTCGCCGGTGCGATCTGCTTCCTGGTCGCCGCCCTGCTGGTCCGGCCGCCGCGCGCGGCGGGCGCGGGCGCCGCGGCCTAGGCCGCGCGGCCGTTCCAGGTGCGCTCGACCTGGCGCATCAGCGCCGGGTAGACGATGGCGAGCCGGAACGGCTTGATCAGCGCCATGTAGCCCTTACCGAGACGACCGCGCGGCTTGGCATAGACGGCCAGCTGCCCCTGGTAGCGGCCTCTGCCCTGGTCGACCCATGCCAGGTGCATCACGCCGTGGACCGTCTGGTTCGAGAGCTCGGCGGCGAACTCGTCGTCGGTGCGATAGAGCGGCACGAACGGCAGCGAGCCGAAGCGGCGGCCGGTGGCCGTTCCGCGCAGATCGTCTGGCAGCCGGTCGGCCAGCGATGTCTCGTGCGTGCCCGGGATCGGCAGCTTGGCCGCGCCCTCGCTGGTGGGGTCCGACGTCCGGCCGAGCCGGAACACCGCTCCGAGCAGGTCGCGGATCCGCCACAGCACGCGCGTCGGGAGCGAGCCCGAGCTGACCGGATCGGCGGACTCCATCAGGTCGAGCAGCGTCTGGAACTCGCCGGCGTCGCCGTAGGCGGGCAGCGCCCAGACGTCCTCGAGGATGAAGTCCCGCGTGATCTCATGGATCCGCCAGGGGCGTGACTCGTGTGTCGCGTTCGGAACCCTGATGCGCAAGGTCTAGCGCAAGACGCGCACCCAGCGGTAGGCGGCGCGTGTCAGCCCGCCATCGCCGTCATGGGCGCGCACCGCGATCCGGTAGAGCCCGGGCCGCAGCTCGAAGGAGCGTGCGATCCGGCGGCGCACCGATGCGGTCACGGCCTGGGTGTTGACGTTCTTGAGCGCCTTGACGCGGCGCAGCTTGCCGCTGTAGCGACGGCCGGAGCGCGGCTTCGGGCAGCGCTTGGCCGTCTTGATCGCGACCGCGCGGTCGACCTCGATCGCCACCGACCCGGGCTGCGCCAGCAGCAGGCGCAGGCCGATCCGCGCCTTGCCGTCGCGGGCGCGGCGCACGCACGGGCCGTCGAGCCGGAAGCGCTCGATCGCCTGGTGGGCGGTGGGCGAGGGCGCCGCCGCCGCGACCGAGACGGTCCGCGTAGTACGCGCGCTCGCCGAGCCGGTGCAGGACGCGGTCTGGCCCGTGAAGACGAACCTGTCCGAGCAGCCCTCGTCGTCGGTCACGGTCAAGGTGACGGTGTAGTCGCCCGGCCGCTCGTAGGCATGGCTGGCGAGCGGCCCGGTGGTGGTGCCGGTCTGACCGTCGCCGAAGTCCCAGGCGTAGCGGGCCACCTCGCCGTCGCTGTCGCTCGACGCCGAGGCGTCGAAGGTCGCGGTCGCGCCCGCGTTGCCACTCGTCTCGAAGGCGGCGGTGGGGCCCTGGTTCGGCGTGATCGCGATGCCGATCGGCGCCTGGCCGGTCGGGCTCGACGGCCCGACGTCCCCGGTCGCGAGGTCGAGCGACCCGAACGTGTTGTAGCCGACGTCGGTCACATAGGCGGTGTCGCCGTCGGGCATGATCGCGATGCCCTCGGGGTAGAGCCCGATCGGGATCGGTGTCCCCGCCGTGTTCGTCGCCGTGTCGATCGGCACGACGCGGCCCTCGAAGAGCAGGCTCACGTATGCGGTGGCGCCGTCCGGAGATACAGCGACGCCGAAGGTGGAGCCTCCGACCGGGATCGGCTCGCCGACGGTGTTGCTCGCGGTGTCGATCGGGGTGACTTCGCTGGCGGCCATGGTGGTTACGTAGACGGTCGCCCCGTCGGGGGTGATCGCGATCGTGTACGGAGGGGAGTTGGTCGGGATCGTGGCCGTGACGGTGTTGGTCGCGGTGTCGATCACGCTGACGCTGTTGGAGAAGAGGTTCGTGACGTAGACGTGCTCGCCGTCGGGGGCGATCGCGATTCCGTGCGCGCCGCCGCCGACTGGGATCGAGGCGGTGACGGTGTTGGTCGCGGTGTCGATCGCGGTCACGCTGCCCGAGGACAGGTGGGCGACGTAGGCGGTCTTGCCGTCGGGCGTGATGCCGATCGTGCGCGGTCCGACTCCGCCCGTCGTGATCGGAGGCCCGAACGTCCCGGTCGCGGTGTCCAGCGGGCTCACGTTGTTGTTCATGTCGTTCGTGACGTAGGCGGTCGCCCCATCGGGTGTGATCGCCACGCCCCAGGGCTGGCCGCTGAGCCCGATCGGTGTCCCGGCGATGCTCGTGAACGCATCGAAGGGAGTGACGCTGGAGCCGAGGACCGAGGCCACGTAGCCGGTGCGCTGGTTGGCCGGCTCGGCCGCGGCCGGCACGGTCCAGACGGCTGCCAGGAGCAGCGTGAGCAGGCCTAGCAGGAGGGGGCTTCGCCGATTTCGCATGCAGCGCCCATCGGCCCTGACCCGTCCCCCCTCGACCGGCGCAACCCTCCTTGCACCAAGACCCCCAGCGCTGAAGCGCGAGCGACCGGACTCGAACCGGCGACCTCCGGCGTGACAGGCCGGCGCTCTAACCAACTGAGCTACGCCCGCTGGGGGATCGCGAGGATAGCGGAGTCCCGCTCCTCGCCGGGCTCTTCCCACCCCGATGTCGAATCCGGTAACGGGGTGTTCATAGGGCTCGAGAAGCGTTAGGCTCGGTCTAACGGAGGAGGTAGGTGAGGGTCACGGGCACTCCACCCGCTGACAGCAGCCACATCGATGGCGAGCGAGAGCGACGCGCGGAGCTAGAGCGCGTCCTGAGCAGTCTCGAGGCGACGACGGCGATCGCGCAGGCGCTCGTCGGCGAGACGGAGCTCGACGTCGTGCTCGACCTGATCGCCACGCGCGGCCGCGAGCTGGCCGGCGCGAGCTGGTCGGCGATCCTGATCGTCGACGGTGACGAGCTCGTGCTGCGCGCGACCTCCGGCGAGATGGAGATGCGGCCGATCGGCCACCGCTACGTGACCGACGAGAACATCGCCGGCGCGGTGCTGCGTGAGGGCAGGCCGCGGACGGTCAGCAACCTCTCGCGCCACGCCGCCGAGGAGGATCGGGCGCTCGTCAAGGAGCTGGGAGCGGACCATGCGCTGTTCGTGCCGCTCGAGTTCCACGGTCGCGGGCTCGGCGTCCTGATCGTCGCGACGGTCTTCGACGGAACCGAGCGCTTCGACGAGGAGCAGGAGAATCTGCTGGAGGCGTTCGCCGCGAGCGCCGCGACGGCCGTCGCGGCGGCCCAGTCGGTGGCGGCCGACCGGCTCCGCCAGACCGTGGTTGCAGCCGAGCGCGAGCGGCGGCGCTGGGCGCGCGAGCTACACGACGAGACGCTGCAGGAACTGGGCGCCGTGATGATGCTGATCGACACCGCGCGCGGCAGCGGTCGGCCGGAGGCGCTCGAGGAGATCGTCGACCGTGTCGCGGGCTCGCTGGAGGCGACGATCGCCGGCCTCAACCGGATGATCAGCGAGCTGCGGCCGGTCACGCTCGACGAGCTGGGTGTCGCGGCCGCGGTGCACGCGCTCGCCGGACGGCGCCAGACGGACGAGCTCGAGATCGCGGTCTCGATCGACCTCGACTACGAGTGCGGGCGCCAGCCGACCCGCTTGGCGCCCGAGGTCGAGAGCGCGGTCTACCGGATCGTTCAGGAGGCGCTCGCGAACGTCGCCAAGCACGCGCGGGCGGGACACGCCGAGATCGAGATCGCCGAGGACGACGGCAGGGTCACCGTCGAGATCCGCGATGACGGCCGCGGACTCGGCTCGTCCGACACCAGCGGCACCGGCCTCGGCCTCGCCGGTATGCGTGAGCGGATATCGCTGCTCGGTGGTCAGCTGGAGATCGGGCCGCGGCCCGCCGGCGGCACCGTCGTCCATGCGACGGTGCCCGCCCTGCACGCCTAGCGCGCCCGGGTCACGTCGGGGATGCCGAGAGCATGTCGTGCTCGAGCGCATAGCGCACGAGCTCCGCCCGCGACGACAGGCGCAGCTTGCTCTGGATGTGGGCCCGATGGGTCTCGATCGTGCGCACGCTCAGGTAGAGCTGCGCCGCGATCTCGTTGTTGGTGTGGCCGAGCGCGATCAGCTTCAGCACCTCGGCCTCGCGCAGCGAGAGGCCGCCGGGCGGTCCGTCGCCGTCCAGCTCGGTCGCCAGCCGCGCCCCCAACGCCGGGTTGAGGTAGGTCCCGCCGTTCGAGGCGGTCCAGATCGCCTCGACCAGCTCGCTGCCGGCGGCGTGCTTGAGGACGTAGCCGCTTGCTCCGTGGGCGAGCGCCTCGCGCGCGAAGGCCGGCTCGTCCTGCATCGTCAGCACGACGATCGACATCTCGGGCGCGAGCGCGGCGATCTCGGGTATCGCCGGCAGGCTCGGCTCGCCGGGCATGTTGAGGTCGAGCACCAACACGTCGGGCCGGTGGCCGCGCACGGCACGCTTCGCCGCGTCGACGTCGGCGGCCTCCGCGACGACTTCGAACCCCTCCTCGTCGTCGAGCAGCATGTGCAGGCCGTCGCGGACTACGGCATGGTCGTCGGCGATCGCGATCCTGAGCTGCGTGTCGTCGCTTGTCATGTGTCGGCGAAGGTCTCCCCCGCCGACCATAGCCCCATTGTCAAAGGTCTACATCAGCGCTTTGCCACCGCGGCCCTACGGATAACTACGGACCGGCGGCGCGCGGTTACGCTCGTGCGGTGGACGTCGTCGTGCTGGCTCTTGCGGGAATCGCGACCGCGCTCGCGACGGGTCTCGGTGCCGTCCCGGTGTGGCTGCTGGGCGAGTCGGCGGACCGCGTCGGGCCCGCGCTCTGGGGCGTGACGATCGGCGTGATGGGCGTCGCGTCGGTCGTCGGCCTGCTCGAGCCGGCGCTCGACACCGGGTCGACCACGGCCGTGGTTGCCGGTGCCGCCGCGGGTGTGGCGTTCCTGCTGGTGTCGCGTGGGCGGCTCGACCGGCGCCGCACCGAGGTGGCCGGATTGAGCGGCCCCGGCGTCAGGCGCAGCATGCTGGTCTTCGGCGTGCTGCTGGTCCACAGCCTGCCGGAGGGACTGGCGATCGGGACCGCCTACGCCTCCGACACGGAGGGCCTGAGCCTGTTCGTGATCCTCGCGATCGGGCTCCAGAACATCCCGGAGGGCACGAGCATCGCGATCCCGATGGACGCCGCCGGCTTCAGCCGCACGCGCCAGTTCTGGGCGGCGGTGGCGAGCAGCGCGCCGCAGCCGGTAGGAGCGCTGATCGCCTACGGGCTCGTCGAGGAGGTCGACGCCCTGCTGCCGTTCTCGTTCGCCTTCGCGGCGGGGGCGATGCTGGCGCTGGTGATCGTCGAGCTGATGCCGCAGGCGTTTGCGGCGGGCGGGCGAATGCTGGCGGTCGCCGGGACGCTCGCGGGCGGGGCGCTGATGGTCGCGCTCGCGCTCGTGGTCGGCGTCTAGCTAACGCGCGCCGAGGTAGTCGTTGAGCTCCTCGGCGGCGACCTTGGCGCCCGACGGCCAGAGCGGCTCGTCGGAGACCTCCGACTGGAAGCTGCCGGAGCCGGCCAGCCGTGCGCTCATGTAGAGCGGCGCGGCGCCGGTCAGGAGCATTCCGCGGATCAGCGGCTGGAACGGCGCGGCCTCGACCTCGACGCCGGCCAGGAAGGCGATCGCCGCCGCGGCCGTGTCGGCCTGCTCGGACCCGAGGCCGCCGTGCTTGACCGGGAAGCTCGTCGCGTCGCCGGCGGCGAAGACGCGGCCGTCGGTGCCGGGCACGGCGCAGTGGGCGTCGACGGGAATGAAGCCATCCGAGCCCGCGCCGGGCAGGCCGCGGATCGCCGGGCCGGAGATCGCCGGCAGCGCGACGATCCGGTCCGCCGCGATCTCCTCGGACCCGACGCGCAGCGACTTCGGGCCGGTCACCTCGGCGACGGTCGAGCTGTGGACCGCGACTCCGGCCGCGTCGAGTAGACCGGTGACGGTGTCGCTGACGCTCGACCCGAAGACCGCCAGCGGCGCCTCGTCGGGGGTGACGACTGTCAGCTCGACGTCCGGCATCCCCATGCCGTTCGCGCGCTCGGCGGTCATCAGCGCAAGCTCGTACAGCGGCAGCTGGTAGACGGGCCCGGCCGGCGCGATGAAGGCGACGCTCTTGGTGTAGCCGCCCTCGATGTCCTCGACGAGCCCGCTCAGCAGGGCGTCGGCCTCGGAGTCGCGAAAGGTCGTCGCGTGCTCGAAGGCGGGCTTCATGTTGGCGCCGACGGCGATCAGCAGCGCGTCGTAGGAAAGCTCGGCACTGTCGCCGGTGTGGACCGTCTGGCCGTCGGGGTCGATCCACGCCAGCGTGTCCTCGACCCACTCGGCGCCCGTGTCGCGGACGATCTGGCGGACCGGGTGGCGCTCGGCGGCGCCGAGCGCGAACGGCTCCTTGACGCTGAGCGCGCGAATCGCGAACTCCTCGTTCGGCGCCAGCAGCGTGATCTTCACGGCGTCTCCGGCGAGGCGGCGCAGGCGCAGCAGCCCCTCGATCGCCGCCACTCCGCCCCCTGCGATCACGACCGAGAATCGATCCATGCTGGGAGCCTAGACGGTGCCGCGCTTCCGGCTCGGCGTAGAGTTCCCGCCATGGATGCCAGCAAGCCGGTTCTGATCGCATACGACGGCTCCGACGGCTCGAAGGCGGCGATCGACGCCGCTGGGCGGCTGTTCCCCGATCGCCGCGCCATCGTCGTGTCGGTGTGGCACTCGATGGCGGCGGCCGCGCCCGCATCGCTGATCGCGATTCCCGCATCGGTCGCCAGCCGCGCCTACGAGGAGCTCGACAGCGAGTCCGAGCGCCAGGCGGCGGCCCGTGCCGCCGAGGGCGCGACGGCTGCCAGGGAGGCCGGGCTCAACGCCAGCGGCGAGGCCGTGCTGTGCGCCGGCCAGGTGTGGGCGACGCTCGTCAACACCGCCGACGAGGCGGATGCCGACGCGATCGTCCTCGGCTCGCGCGGCCTGTCGGCGGTCAAGTCGGCGCTGGTCGGAAGCGTCGCCAACGGCGTTCTCCACCACAGCGCCCGTCCGGTCGTCGTGGTTCCCGCGGCGCACTAGCCGTGGACGTAGCGGGCTCCAGGGCGCTGATCACCGGCGCTACGGGCGGAATCGGGATCGCGATCGCGCGGCGGCTGCACGCCGGCGGCGCGACGGTCCTGATCAGCGGACGCAAGGCCGACGTGCTCGAGCGGCTCGCCGCCGATCTCGGCGCCCGGGTCGAGGTGCTGGTCGCCGACCTCGCCGACCGCGAGCAGGTCGCGGAGCTGCCGGGCCGGGCCGGCGACGTGGATGTGCTCGTCGCCAACGCCGCGCTGCCGGCGAGCGGCCAGATCGGCGCCTTCGAGTCCGGCGAGATCGACCGCGCGCTCGACGTCAACCTGCGCGCTCCGATCATGCTCGCGCGCGCCCTCGCGCCGGCGATGGCCGAGCGCGGCTACGGCCATCTCGTCTTCGTCTCTTCGATGGCGGGCAAGGCGGCGAGCCCCGGTGGCTCGCTCTACTCGGCGACGAAGTTCGGCCTGCGCGGCTTCGCCCAGGGCCTCAGCGAGGATCTGCACAGCGCCGGCGTCGGGGTCAGCACGGTCTTCCCGGGCTTCGTCAGCGACGCCGGGATGTTCCACGACAGCGGCGCCAAGCTGCCGCGCTACGTCGGGACCAAGTCCCCCGAGCAGGTCGCCGACGGTGTCGTCAAGGCGCTCGCGAGCGGCAAGCTCGAGGTCGACGTGGCGCCGCTCGGCATCCGCGCCGGCACCGCGCTCGCCAGTCTCGCCCCCGCCGCGACGGCGGCGATCCAGCGCCGGCTCGGCGCGCACGACATCTCCGCCGAGATCGCCCGCGGCCAGGCCGACAAGCGCTGAGCCCGTGGCCGTGATCGACGAGCGCCTGATCCGCGGGCTGCACATCGACGCCGTCGACCTGGCCGGAGCCGGCTTCGACGGGCAGGTCCACGAGGTCTTCCAGACGTCGACCGTCGCCGCGCTGGTCGGCGGCGCCTTCGACGGCGACCTCAGCTTCGCCGAGCTGGCCCGCCACGGCGACCTCGGCCTCGGCACGCTGAACGGCCTCGACGGCGAGATGATCGCCGTCGACGGCGAGTTCCTGCGCGCTGACGTCGAGGGCCGGATCAGCGCGATCGACCCGTCGCGGCGGACGCCGTTCGCGGTCGTGACGCGCTTCGCCCCGACCGTCGCCTTCGACGTCGACTCGCCGCTCGACCACCACGCCTTCGTCAAGGAGATCAACCGCCACGCGCCGATCGGCTCGCCGTCTTGCGCGATCCGCGTCGACGGCGAGTTCGAGGTCGTCCACGCCCGCTCGGTCCCGCGCCAGCAGCCGCCCTACGGCACGCTTGCCGACGCCGCCGCGCAGCAGCGCGAGTTCGACTTCCACGACGTCACCGGCACGATGGTCGGGTTCCGCTTCCCCGACTACGCAGAGGGCATCGAGCTGCCCGGCTTCCACCTCCATTTCGTCGACGCGCCCCGCGAGCGCGGCGGCCACGTCCTCTCCTGCCGCCCGCGCGCGGTCCACGTCCAGATCGACCACGCCAGCCACCTCCACATGGAGCTGCCGCCCGGCGTCGCCCTCCCGGACCCCACCGCCGGGATCATCGACCGCGCCGCGCTGCGCCGCATCGAGGGCGGCGAATAGGCGGCGCCGTCTACTGTAGGTCCGTGTCCATGACCCATAGGGGGATCGTGCGTCGCTTCGCCCGCGGCGAGGTGGCCTGGCTCGAGCGGGTGCTCCGGCGTGCGCTGGAGGACAACGCCGAGGGGCAGGCTCTGCTCCTGACGGCCGTCGAGCGTGCGGTGTTGCTCGGCATGCGGGGTTGGGGGAGCACGGACTCCGAAGCGCCAGCGGCCGACGACCTCTGGGAGCGGTGGCAGGCCCGCCGGCAGCTCACGCCGGAGGCTGAGCGCTGGCCCGAGCTGTTGGGAGAGGCCGGCGGACGCGAGGCCGCGCGGACACTCGATGAGGCTGAGGCGCTGCTGCTCGACGTCGGCGCCGAGCTTGGGATGATCGGCGCGATCGGCGGTCGCCGCGCGCGACGAACGCTCGCCGACGTTGGCCGGCAGTCCGCCGAGGCCGGTGCGTCGCTGGCGTACGTCCTGTCTGCGCCCCGGCCGGTAGCGGCAGCCGCCGCCGAGCCGACGCCGCGCGCGCTCCCGGCGGAGCCGATGCGGATCCAGCAGGTCAAGGACGCCGTCAAGGTGGCGACAACCGGGAACCTCCCCGAGTGCGAGCTGCTCCAGGGCATGCTCGCCGACGCGGGCATCCCGAGCAGCTGGCGCCGTGCCGGCATGGACCTTCCCGATCTCCTCGCGGCGGGCGCCCGCGACATCTTCGTTCCCGCGAGCGCCGTCGAAGAGGCCCGGGTTGTGCTCGCCGTCGTGACCGACGTTACGCCAGGCGCCGACGGGCGCTAGAGCTTCGGCCGCTCGGCCGAGAGGTCCGGCTTGAGGACGTCGTCCTCGAGGTCGAGCGCGACGCGGACGATCCGCGCCTGCTCCTTGCGGTGGGCGGCGGTGTAGCCCTCGCTCTGCGCGGCCCGCAGCTGGCGGCCGACGTAGTAGTAGTGCAGGTCCTCGGGCAGGATGCCGGCCATCCGGCGGCGCATGAAGGCGCGCGGGCCCATGTTGCGCGGCTCCTCCTGGACCCAGACGACCCGCTCGAGGTTCGGGTAGCTCGCCATCAGGTCCTTGAGCTGCTGCTCCGGGAACGGGTAGAGCATCTCGACGCGTGCGACGGCGATGTGGTCGGCCGACTCGCGTTCCTCGTTGCCGACGATGTCGTAGTAGACCTTGCCCGAGCAGAGGACGAGCTTGGTGACCCCGTCGCGGTCCTTCGGCGCCGCGCCGTTGCCCTCGGCCTCGCCGAGGAACAGCGGGTCATCGATCACGCGCTGGAACTCACCGTTGGCCAGCTCGTCGAACGTCGACGTTGCGGCCGGCAGGCGCAGCAGGCTCTTCGGCGTCATCACGACGAGCGGACGCGGCTTCGAGACCAGCGCCTGGCGGCGCAGCAGGTGGAAGTACTGGGCCGGAGTCGTGCAGTTCGCGACGCGGATGTTGCCCTCGGCGCAGGCCTGCAGGAAGCGCTCGATGCGGCCGGAGGAGTGCTCCGGGCCCGAGCCCTCGTAGCCGTGCGGGAGCAGCAGCGTCAGCCGCGAGGTCATGCCCCACTTCGCCAGGCCGGAGGTCATGAACTGGTCGATGATCACCTGGCCCGAGTTGACGAAGTCGCCGAACTGCGCCTCCCAGAGGACGAGCGCCTCGGGGTCCTGGATCGAGTAGCCGTACTCGAAGCCGAGGCATGCGGTCTCGGACAGCGGGCTGTTGTGCAGCTCGAACGGCGCGGCGGCGCTCTGGAGGTGCTGCAACGGTGTGTAGCCCTGGCCGTCGGCGTCGTGGAGGACGAGGTGGCGCTGGCTGAAGGTGCCGCGCTCGGAGTCCTGGCCGGTCAGGCGGACCGGCACGCCGAGCGCCAGCAGCGACGCGTAGGCGAGCGCCTCGGCGTGCGCCCAGTCGACCTTGCCGCCCGGCTCGGCGGCGTCGACGCGCTTCTTCAGGAAGGGCTTCAGCTTGCGGTGGACCTCGAAGCCGTCGGGCACCTTGACGATCTGCTCGTTGAGCGACTTCAGCAGGTCGGCCGGGAGCGTCGTCTTCGGCTCGCGGCTCATCGTCGTGTCGACCTCGAGCGTGCCGGTGTCGGGCGGGCCGGCCATCGTGTCTTTGAGCTCGGCGTGCGCCTTTGAGACCGCGTCGTAGGCGTCGGTCGCCAGCTTGTCGGCTTCCTCGGCGGTGACGACGCCCTCAGCCACGAGCTTGTCCGCGTAGATCTTGCGCACCGTCGGGTGCGACTTGATCTTGTCGTACATCTGCGGCTGGGTGTAGGCGGGCTCGTCGGTCTCGTTGTGGCCGAAGCGGCGGTAGCCGACGAGGTCGATCAGCGCATCACGGCCGAACTCGTTGCGGAAGCCGACGGCGAGCCGGACAGCGGCGATGCAGGCCTCGGGGTCGTCGGCGTTGACGTGGATGATCGGCACGTCGAAGCCCTTGGCGAGGTCGGACGCCCAGCGCGTCGAGCGCGCGTCGGTCGGGTCGGTCGTGAAGCCGAGCTGGTTGTTGGCGATCACGTGGACCGTGCCGCCGGTGGTGTAGCCGGCGAGCGCCTGCAGGTTGAGCGTCTCCGCGACCACGCCCTGGCCGGGGAAGGCGGCGTCGCCGTGGATCAGGATCGGCACCACGAGGCTCGGGTCGTGGGTCATCTCGCGGCCGTTGCGGCTCGTCTGGTCGGCGCGCGCGCGGCCCTCGATCACCGGGTTGACGTACTCGAGGTGGCTCGGGTTCGGCGACAGCGTGACCTGGACCGACTTGCCGTCGTGCGTCTTGTAGGTGCCGTTGGCGCCGTAGTGGTACTTGACGTCGCCGGTGCCGCCCTCGGGCGCGGCAGTGTCGGCCGACAGCGTCTGCTCGCCCTCGAACTCGACGAGGATGTTCCCGTAGGGCTGGCCGACGGTGTGGGCGAGCACGTTGAGCCGGCCGCGGTGGGCCATGCCGAGCACGGCCTCGCGGGCGCCGCTGTCGGCGCACAGCTCGATCGTCGCGTCGAGCATCGGCACGAGCATGTCGAGGCCCTCGATCGAGAACTGCTTCTTGCCGAGGAACGCCTTGTGCAGGTAGCCCTCGAGCGCCTCGACCTGCGACAGCCGCTCGAGCAGCTTCAGCTTCTGCTCGGGGGTCAGCGGGGTCCGGTGGGCGCCGGACTCGATGTTCTCGCGCAGCCAGACGCGCCGGTTGTGGCCGGCGATGTGCTCGACCTCGTAGGCGATCGTGCCGGTGTAGGTGTCGCGCAGGTGCGGCAGCGCGTCGGCGAAGGTCTTGCCGGGCACCGCGACGCGCATCACCGATGACGGAATCCGTTCCATCATCTCCTGGGTCAGGTTGACCGAGGCCGGATCGAGCGCGGGGTCGCCGCGCGGCGGCGAGCCGAGCGGATCGAGGTGCGCGGCGAGGTGGCCGTGGACGCGGTGCGCCTTGATGATCGAGGTGGCCGCCTGGACCGCCTGCATCAGCGCCTCGTCGGGGACCTCGGAGACGGCCGGGGTGGTCGCCGCGGGCACCGGGTCGGCCGCGGTGACGGTCGGGCTCGGCGGCCCGGCGGCGGCCTGGGCGGCGTCGACGCCGAGCGACTCGAACAACTTGTCGTAGAAGCCGTCGGCGCCCTGGAGCAGCTCGTCGACGCGCTTGAGGAACTGACCCGACTCTGCCCCCTGGATGACGCGGTGGTCGTAGGTCGAGGTCATCGTCATGACCTTTTCGACGCCGAGCTCGGCGAGCTTCTGCTTGTCCGCCTGGGCGAGGCCCGGCGGGAAGCCGATCGCGCCGGTCGCGACGATCGTGCCCTGGCCCGGCATCAGCCGCGGCACCGAGGCGACCGTGCCGATGCCGCCCGGGTTGGTCAGCGTGATCTGCGCGCCCTGGTAGGAGTCGGGCTTCAGCGTGTTGTCGCGCGCGCCGACAACCAGCTCGTCGTAGGCGGCGACGAAGTCCGGGAACGACAGCTCGGAGGCGCCGTGGATGACCGGCACGACCAGCGAGCGCGAACCGTCCTTGCGCTCGACGTCGACCGCGAGGCCGAGGCTGACGGCGCCGGGCGTGACGCGGTGCGGCTTGCCGTCGACGGTCGCGAACGAGTCGGCCATCACCGGCATGTCGTCGGTCGCGCGGACGATCGCCCAAGCGATCAGGTGCGTGAAGGAGAGCTTCTTGCCGGCGCCCTTCAGCGTCGCGCGGCGGGTGGCGAGCGTGTCGACGGTCAACGTGCGGAAGCTGGTCGCCGTCGGGATCGAGCGGCTCTCGTCCATGAAGCGGGCGAGCGTCGCGGCCGGGCCGCGGATCTGCTTCGACTCGGCGCCATCGGGGGGCGCGGGCGCGCTCGGGGTGCCGCCGCCACCCTTGACGGCCGCGGCCGCCGCGGCGATCACGTCGTCCTTGGTGATCCGGTCGCGCGGGCCGCTGCCCTTGACGTTTGCGATGTCGACGCCGAGATCGGCCGCCATCCGGGCGGCGACAGGCGTGGCGTTGGCGTCGCCGTTGACCGCGGCGGCCGGAGCGGCCTGGGCGCCGTTGGCGGCCGGAGCGGGCGTGCTCGGGGCGGGGGTCGCGCCGTCGGAGCTGGCATCAGCTGCGGGTGCCGCGCCACCCTCGCCGACCTCGATCTCGCCGAGCACCGTGCCGACGGTCACCGTCTCGTCCGCCTGGACGTTGATCGCGGTCAGGACACCGGCGGCGGGCGACGGAACCTCAGCGTCGACCTTGTCGGTCGAGATCTCGACCAGGCCCTCGTCGACCTCGACGCGGTCACCGACCTGCTTGAGCCACTCCAGGATGACACCCTCGGTCACCGACTCGCCCATCGCGGGCATCGTGATCTGGACGGTCGTTCCGGGGGCGGCCATGGCCGTTCTCCACTCTATCCAGCACGGGATTTACAAGGCGCCAGCATTGAGTCATAGAGTTCTGGCGATGGCTGGAACCCGCAAGCGCGAGCTGGCCCGCGCCGACCGCGTGCAGCCCGGCGTCTGGCGGCTGCGCCTGCCGTTGCCCTGGCTGGGGGTCCCGCACGTCAACGCCTACGCGGTCGCCGCCGGCAGCGGCGTAGTGCTGTTCGACACCGGAATGCATCAGCCGGGCTCGTTCGCCCAGCTCGAACGGGCTCTCGACCAGGCGGGGCTCAGCGTCGAGCACATTCGGCTGGTCGTCTGCACCCACGCCCACTCCGACCACTACGGGCTGGCGGCGCCGATCTGCGAGGCGGCCGGCTGCGAGCTGTGGATGCACCCCGACCACGCGCACATGACGGCTGGCGCGAAGGAGCCCGCCAAGGCGCTCGACCGGCGGATCGAGGTCGCACGCCAGAGCGGCGTGCCGATGGCGGCGCTCGAGCGCTACCGCGAGGAGAACAAGGACAGCGGGCCGGGCATCGCGGCGCTCAAGCTGCCGGACCGCGAGCTGGTCCCGGGCGTCGAGGTCGAGACCGACCTCGGCCGCTGGCAGGTTGTCGAGACCCCTGGCCACGCGCCTTCGCACGTCGTTCTGCACCAGCCCGAGCGCCGCCTGCTGATCTCCGGCGACCACATCCTCGGCCGCCCGTCGCTCTTCTTCGACTACGGCTACACCCCCGATCCGGTCGGCGAGTACCTGACCAGCCTCGAGCGGGTCCGCGCGCTCGACGTCGACCTGATCCTTCCCGGCCACGGCCGGCCCGCGCGCGACATGGAGGGCCACATCGACGCCCACCTCGACCTCGTTGACGCCGCGCTCGATCGCGTCCGCAAGGCCCTCGCGGGCGAGCCCCGCACGGCCTTCGAGATCGTCGGCACCGGCCTCGGCCTCGAGCGCGTCCCGCGCGCCGCGATGAGCTGGGCGATGTCGCTGACCCTCTGCTACCTCCGCCGGCTGGAAGTCACCGGCCAGGTCGAGCGCGTCGCGGGCTCAGACCCCGAGCGCTGGCAGCTGGTCTCCTAGACCGCTAGACCGGCTGCTTGGCTCGCGTCCAGGGCTGCGCGGCGCGCAGGGCGGCGAGGATGGCGCGGGTCGCCGGGGAGCGGTTGAGCGTGTAGAAGTGGATGCCGGGGGCGCCGCGGGACAGGAGGTCGACGCACTGGAGGGTGGCGTAGGCGACGCCGAGGTCCTGGAGCGCCTGGGGGTCGTCCTCGCGGGCCTCGAGCTGGCGCTCGAACGGCTCCGGTATCTCCGACTCGCAGAGCTCGGTGATGCGCCGGATGTTGCGCAGGTTGGTGACCGGCATCACGCCCGGGATGATCGGCACGGTGACGCCCGCTTCGCGCGCCCGGGCGACGAAGTCGAAGTAGAACTCGTTGTCGTAGAAGAGCTGAGTGATCAGGAAGCTGGCGCCGGCGTCCTGCTTCGCCTTCAGGAACTCGATGTCGGACTCGGAGCTCGCCGCCTGCGGATGGACCTCCGGGAAGGCCGCCGCGCCGACGGCGAAGCCGTAGTGCTCCTGGAGCAGCTCGATCAGCTCGGTCGAGTAGAGCAGTCCGCCCTCGGTCTGGACCCACTCGTCCTGGCCGGCGGGCGGGTCGCCGCGCAGCGCGAGCACGTGCTCGACGCCGGCCGCCTCGATCTCGTCGAGCGTCGCGCGCAGCTCGTCCTTCGTCGCGCCGACACAGGTGAAGTGGGCCATCGCCTCGATGCCCAGGTCCTGCTTGATCCACTTGACGATGTCGATCGTCGTGTCGCGCGTCGAGCCGAGCGCGCCGTAGGTGACCGATACGAAGTCGGGCGCGTCGTTGCTCAGGACCGCCAGCGTCTCGCGCAGGTTGGACAGCCCCTCGCTCGTCTTCGGCGGGAAGAACTCGAACGAGAAGACGGGCCGCCGCTCGGCGAGGATCGCATCGATGCGCATGCGCGAAGGCTACCCGTGCACCGAACGGCCGGGCGGCGGGATGAACGGGAGGTTGGTCGCGACCTGCTTCTGCCCGCCGGCCGTGAACTCGACGTCGACCGAGTCGTTGCGGCCGTAGCTGCCGAACAGCGCCAAGAACATCGCGGTCCATCGCCAGAAGCCGACCTTCTCCTTGACCAGCGAGCGGGAGAACAGCAGCTCGCCGTCGCCGATCTCGTAGTCGCGCCCCTCCTCCTGCGGCACCGCGTTGACGAACACGCGCAGCGGCGGCTTCACGGCCGGGGGGAGGGGAACGCGCCAGACCTCGTCGCTCATCGTGCCCTCATGGTGCCAGCACTCGGCTGAGCGCGGCGACCGGCGACTCGCCGTCGCTCTGGGTCACGAGCTCGCGGCGGAAGCGGCCGGTGTAGGCCTCGGCCGAGCCGTCGCCGCGCACGTCGATGCCACCGCGCAGGCCGTCCGGGCCGCGTACCTCGACCCGTCCGACGACCTGCTGGACCGGCTCGAAGCGGCGGATAATCCGGCCGCCGGTCGCGCGCGAGTGCGCCGTCCGCTCCAGCTCCTGGGCGTGGCGGTCGACCGCGGCCAGGGCCTGACCGAGGTCGTCGAAGCGCTCGCGCTCGACCTTCGGCCCCTTCCGCGCCGTCACCCGGTAGCCCCTCATCGAGCGCCAAGCGTAGTCCGCGCCTGAGGCTATGTTGGCCTTCGATGAGCGAAATGGAGATCACGCCTCCAAGCGGACCGCGCAGCCCGCGCGACGCGATCGCCGACGCCGCCGTCCACGCGCCGAGCCGCGGCAACCGCAAGCTCGAGGCGCTGCTCGACGCCGCCAACGGCGACGACCACGTCAAGGGCCTGTGGCACATGCAGCAGGTGTTCGCCGACCGGCTCGGGATGTCAGACCACTCGTGGGTCCACATCCAGGTCGTCCTCAACGTCGCGCTGCGGCTATTCCGGCTGCTCGCCAAGCGCGGCGTCGAGCCGGGGATGGTCACCGACCACCTGATGCGCGAGCGCGACGCCGAGGTCGTGATCGCCGCGGCCTGCCTGTTCCACGACAGCGGCATGTCGATCCACCGCGCCGATCACGAGTCCTACAGTCTCTTCCTCGCCGCCGAGGCGCTGCCGCGGCTGCTCGCCGACGTCTACCCGGAGCCGGAGCGGACCGTGGTCGTCGCCGAGGCGCTGCACGCGATCATCGGCCACCGCCGCCGCGGCGACCCGATCACGATCGAGGCGGGGATCGTCCGCGTCGCCGACGCGCTCGACCTCGCCCAGGGCCGCTCGCGCGTGCCGTTCGAGAACCGCCGACCGAACATCCACTCGCTGTCCGCGGCGGCGATCGACAGCGTCGAGATCAAGGCCGGCGACGAGCGCGCCGTCACGATCGAGATCGCGATGAACAACTCGTCCGGGATCTTCCAGGTCGACGAGCTGCTCGCCACCAAGCTGCGCGGCTCGGGGCTGGAGGAGCACGTCGAGGTGGTCGCGCGGATCGACGCCGAGCACGAGAAGCGCCTCGTGCCGGTGTTCAGGATCTGAATCCCCCAGTTGGGGGAACCTCTGCAAACCCCGTGCGGGTCTTTACGGATGCCTGCTACGGGTATCTACCGAGCATGGAGCCCTGGAGATCAGCAGCGGTGCTGCTGTCGGTCGCGCTCGTCGTCCTCACCCTCCCCGTGACGGCGGGCGCGGCTCCCGACAGCCCGCAGGTAGGCCAGAAGCAGTGGATCGACTGCACGACCGGGCACATGCGCGGCGTCGCGCCGTACTCGGTCTGGCCGGACCTCTGGAAGGCCGGGCGCGAGGGGCGTACCAACGACGTCGCGCTGCTCGAACGGATCGCCCACGTCCCGCAGGCGAAGTGGCTCGCCGGCAAGAGCGTCCGCAACGAGCCGGCGCGGATCGTTGGGACCTACGTGTCGAACATGCTCGCCACCGAGTGGGGCGGGCCCAGCTGCCAGACGAGGTACTCCGGCCGCTCCGGCGCCGGCGACCCCTTCGTCGGCAGCTACCCCGTCTTCGCGATCCGCCAGCTCGAGCACGAGGGCTGCGACCGTCGCTATGACGGCGGCGGTTCCTGGAACCGTCCCAAGCGCAGCAGCTACCTCCCGTGGATCGAGAAGTTCATCTCCGCGCTCGCTCCGATCGACCACCGCGCGACCGTGATCGTCGAGCCCGACGGCTTGCCAGTCGTCGGGAAGTGCCTCAGCCGCAAGGCCGGCAAGCAGCGTCTCGCCCTGATGCGCGCCGTCAACAAGCGTCTCGGCGGCATCCCCAACCTCGCGACCTACATCGACATCGGCTCGTCGCGCTGGCTGAAGCGGGGCCACGCGACCCGGCTGCTGCGCCGCGCAGGCGTCCGCCACATCCGCGGCTTCGCGCTCAACACGACCCACTTCAACTACACCCACGAGCAGATCGCCTACGGCAACGCGATCGCGCGCAAGCTGGGCGGCGCCCGCTACGTCGTCAACACCGCCGAGAACGGCCGCGGCGGCCTGAGGATCAAGAACCCCAACAAGAGCAACGTCAAGGACCGCTTCTGCAACCCGAAGAACGCCGGCCTCGGCCCGCTGCCGACGACCCGAACGGCGTCACGCTTCGCCGACGCCTACCTCTGGATCTCCCGTCCCGGCCTCTCGTCGAGTGGCCGCGGCACCAACCGCCAGTGCTCACGCGGTCCGCTGGGCAACATCTTCTGGCTGCCCAAGGCACACCAGGAGGCCCGGCTCGCCACCTTCGGGGGCCAGCCGCCCTGGCCCCCCGCTCCGCTCTAGCGGTCGGCTAGGTCGACGTAGCCGGCTTCGCGCGGCCCCGTGTAGATCTGCCTCGGACGCGCGATCTTCGTCTCGTCGTCCTCCAGCATCTCCTTCCACTGGGCGAGCCAGCCGGCGGTGCGCGGGATCGCGAACATCACCGTGAACATGTCGGTCGGGATGTTCATCGCCTCGTAGATCAGGCCGGAGTAGAAGTCGACGTTCGGGTAGAGCTTGCGCGAGGTGAAGTAGTCGTCGTCGAGCGCGCGCTTCTCCAGCTCGACGGCTATCTCGACCTTCGGGTTCTCGACGCCGAGCACGTCGATCACCTCGTCGACGTGCTTCTTGATGATCTTGGCGCGCGGGTCGAAGTTCTTGTAGACCCGGTGCCCGAAGCCCATCAGCTTCTCCTTGCGGTCCTTCACGCCCTGGAGGAAGTCCGGGATGTTGTCGACCGTCCCGATCCGCTCGAGCATCTTCAGCACCGCCTCGTTGGCGCCGCCGTGCAGCGGTCCGT
>CAZVRI010000021.1:0-24267 GCA_964629855.1 uncultured Thermoleophilaceae bacterium | reverse complement strand
GACCTGCGACGAGCCCACCGAGCGCACCGCCGCCGTCGAGCAGTTCTGCTCGTGGTCGGCGTGGAGGATCCAGAGCACGTCGAGCGCCCGCTCGAGCCGCGGGTCGGGCTCGTACTTCGGCTCGTTGATGCGGTAGAGCATCGAGAGGAAGTTTCCCGTGTACCAGAGGTCGTTGTCCGGGTAGACGTAGGGCAGGCCGAGGTTGTGGCGGTAGGAGAAGGCCGCGAGCGTCGGCATCTTGGCGATCAGCCGGACGATCGCCATGTAGCGCTCGGTTGGGTCCTCGATGTTCTTCGCCGCCGGGTAGTAGGTCGACAGCGCGCCGACCGTCGAGAGCAGCATCGCCATCGGATGGGCGTCGTAGCGGAACGCCTCCATCGACTTCTTGATGTTCTCGTGGACGTAGGTGTGGTGGGTGATCGTGTAGACCCAGTAGTCGAGCGCCTCCTTGGTCGGCAGCTCGCCGTGGACCAGCAGGTAGGCGACCTCGAGGTAGCTCGAGCTCTCGCACAGCTGCTCGATCGGGATGCCGCGATGCTCGAGGATGCCGGCCTCGCCGTCGATGTAGGTGATCGAGCTGCGACAGGAGGCGGTGTTCGTGAACGCTGGGTCGTAGGTCATCAACCCGAAGTCGTCCTCGCCGGTCTTCATCTGGCGGAAGTCCATCGCCCGCACCGTGCCGTCCGTGATCGGGACCTCGTAGGTCTGGCCGGTCCGGTTGTCGGTGACAGTCAGGCTGTCGCTGGCGGTGGCTACGCCACCATTGTCATCCGCCTGACTCTGCTCGTCCGCCATCTCTTCTCCTGCGTCTCGACGTTGCTCGGGCACGGGCCCCGCTCCCTTCCCGCAACTTAGCGCGGAAGCGGCTCAGCGACCCATCAGCCTGCCGAGCATGCCGCCGCCCTTGTGCGGTGGGAGCTCGGCGGCCTGCGTGGCGGTGAGCGTCAGCGTCACGCCACGCTCGGCGGTGCGGGCGACCTCGGGAGCGTCGACGAAGACGCGCACGCCGGCCTCGTTCTCGAACACGATGCCGTCGAAGATGTGCTCGCGCGCGTTGTCGAGCACCTGGCGCACCTTGCCGACGACGATCTCGTCGGAGCTGTAGACCGGGACTCCGGTCGGCAGCGCCGTGTAGCTGATCGCT
This sequence comes from uncultured Thermoleophilaceae bacterium, assembly GCA_964629855.1. Lineage (GTDB taxonomy): Bacteria > Actinomycetota > Thermoleophilia > Solirubrobacterales > Thermoleophilaceae > JAAYBF01. Next base: position 23,123 of record CAZVRI010000021.1, on the reverse strand, counting down.
GTTCCGTCGTCGATCGCCACTTGCGATCAGGCGGTGAGCGTCGGAACGGCGCCGTGGTCGGGGCTCTCGTCGTGCTCCTGGTTGCTGAGCGCGCCGATGATCGCGGCGGAAACCGTGGCGATCACGAGCACCGCGAAGATGGCACCGACGGCGATCTCGCCGCCACGCGATCCGGGGAAGTCCTTGCGGACGACTCCCAGCAGGGAGACGAGCAGGGCGCAGGCCGCCAGAACGCTGCCGATCACGTAGTACGCATCCACCGTGGCGAAAACCTAACACGCCGCGAGGGCGTCAGCGGGCGGTATCGACCTCGTCGCCGACGGCGCGGGTACGCACGCGTGGCGGGGATGGCGGTGGGGCGCCGTTGTGCGGGCCGCGGCGTGGCGGCCGCGACGGGCGCGGGCCATGCGGCCGGTCGGGCTGCTTGCTGCCGCCACCGCCGAGCTCGTCGTCACCGACCGGCTCGGGCATCTTCGCCGCGTACCAGACGAGCCACAGCAGCGCCGCGATCGGGATCTTGAGGACAAGCGCCATCCAGATGACGGTCATCGCGTCCATCCCCGCGAGGTTACTCCGCTCGTCGCGGAGCGCAACCGGCTCTTGGATCAGGCTCTAGCAGGCGCTTCGAGCGCCGTGATCTGGCGGAACTGCTCGAAGCGGACGTCGATCTCGTCGCGCTCGAGACGGGCGACGCGCTCGGTGCCGAACTCCTCGACGTTGAACGACGCGAGCGCCGACCCGTAGGTCATCGCCCGGCGCAGCGTGGCCTCGTCGGACCAGTCGTCCTGCGCGGAGAGGTAGCCGAGGAAGCCGCCGGCGAACGAGTCGCCGGCGCCGGTCGGGTCGATCACGGTCTCGAGCGGGAAGGCAGGCAGCGCGAAGAAGCCGTTCTCGGTGAACAGCGCCGCGCCGTACTCGCCCTGCTTGGCGACGACGACCTTCGGGCCCATCTCCATCACCGCGCGCGCGGCGCGCACGAGGTTCGGCTGCTCGGTCAGCTGGCGGATCTCGGCGTCGTTGAGGAAGACGAGGTCGACGCCGGAGATCGTCTCGACGAGCGAGTCGCGCGCGATCTCGATCCAGAGGTTCATCGAGTCCAGCCCCGCCCAGCGGACGCCGCCGCACTGGCCGCGCACGCCGCGCTGGAGGTCCGGCTGGATGTTCGCGAGGAAGAGGTGGTCGGCCGCCTGGGACGCCTCCGACAGCTTCGGCTCGAACTCGCCGAACACGTTGAGCTGGGTGTCGTCGGTGTGGGCCTGGTTGAAGTCGTACTCGTAGTGGCCGCGCCAGAAGAAGGTGTCGCCGCCCTCGACGTGCTCGATGTCGTCGGTGTTGACGCCGCGGCCGTGCAGGACCGCGTACTCGGCGTCGCCGAAGTCGTCGCCGACCGGCCCCACGACGCGCACGTCGGTGAAGAAGCTGGCCGCCAGGGAGAAGTGGACGGCCGAGCCGCCCAGCATCTTCTCGCGCTCTCCGAATGGTGTCTTGACCGCGTCGAAGGCGATCGATCCGACTACAACAAGGCTCATAAGGCGCGCAAGGGTAGCCTGCCGCGCGTATGCGCGCGGTTCAGCTCACAGAGTTCGGGGGCCCGGAGGTCCTGCAGGTCGCCGAACTGCCGATTCCCGAGGCCGGTCCCGGCGAGGTCCTGATCCGCGTCGCGCGCGCGGGCCTGAACTTCGGCGACACCCACCAGCGACGCAACCAGTACATCGCCAAGCACGAGCTGCCGGTGGTGCTCGGCGGCGAGGTGGCCGGGACTGTGGAGCGCGCGGGCGGCGACTTCGCCGAGGGCGAGCGCGTGATCGCGCTGCTGCGGACCGGCGGCTACGCCGAGTACGCGGTCGCGCCCGCCGCGCGCACCTTCCGGATCCCGGACGGCGTCTCCGACGACGACGCTCTAGCGCTGCTGATCCAGGGCCTGACCGCGTGGCACCTGTGGCGCACCTCGGCGCACCTGGCGGAGGGAGAGAGCGTCGTGATCCATTCGGCGGCCGGCGGTGTCGGCTCGCTGCTCACCCAGCTCGCGAAGCCGATGGGCGCCGGGCGCGTGATCGCGACGGCCGGCTCGGAGGAGCGGCGGGCGGAGGCGATCGAGCTTGGCGCCGACGTGGCGGTCGCTCCGAGCACCGACGATGGCGCGCTCACCGAGGCGCTGATCGCCGCCAACGACGGCCGCCCAGTCGACGTCGTCCTCGACGCCGCCGGCGGCGCTGTCTTCGCCCAGAGCCTCGCGGCACTCGCGCCCTTCGGCCGCATCGTCGCCTACGGCAACTCCACGCGCGAGAAGGTGCCGGTCACCAACGGCGAGCTGCTGAAGGAGAGCCGCGCCGTCGTCGGCTTCTGGCTGATGCACCTGCTCGACCGCCGCGACATGCTCGAGCAGCCGCTCGCCGACCTCTTCGCGCGCGCGGCGCGCGGGGAGCTGCGGCCCCGCGTCGGCGGCACCTACCCGCTCGCCGACGCCGCTCGCGCGCACGAAGACCTCGAAGCCCGCCGAACCACCGGCAAGCTCACACTCGATCCGACGTCCTAGTGGGTCAGGTCGACTTTCCCGACGCAATACGTCGGAAAAGTCGACCTCGCCGCTCGTGTGTGGCAGGCTGACCGGCATGACCCTCCTGCGCCGCCTCGTCATCGCCTGCCTCGCCGTTGCCGCCGTCGCGGCCCCGGTCGCTCTCGCGGCTGGCAATGGCAAGTACAAGGGGAGCGTGAAGGGCGACGAGTCGCAGGACGTGGTCGTCAAGGTCAAGGACAACCGGGTGACCAAGTTCACGGCGACCGTCTACGGCTCGTGCGGTCTCAGCAACCTGCTGCTCACGGTGGCTTATCCGCCCGCGGGAGCAAAGAAGGGGACCTCAGCGAAGATCGGCAAGGGCAGCAAGTTCAAGGTCGTCTTCAAGGGGTCGCCGGACGTAGAGGACGACAAGCGGACCGTCACGGGCACGTTCAACGGCAAGAAGGTCAGCGGCAAGATCAAGGTCGAGGGCCTTTGCGGCGTCGACAAGCAGTACTCGGCCAAGCGCTGACCGGCAGCCGGCCGTCAGTAGTCTGATTGGCCGCATGACGACCTTCGCCGATCTCGGCCTCTCTCAAGAGCTGCTCGACGCGCTCGAGCACCTCGGCTACAAGGACCCGACCCCGATCCAGCAGGAGACGATCCCGCTGCTGCTGCAGGGGCGGGACGTGATCGGCCAGGCGCAGACCGGAACCGGCAAGACCGCGTCGTTCGGGCTACCGCTGCTCGACTACCTCGACCCGTCGGATCCTTCGGTCCAGGCGCTGGTCCTGACGCCGACGCGCGAGCTCTGCATCCAGGTGACCCAGGCGCTGCGCGCCTACGGCGCCAACCGCGGCATCGAGGTCGTCGCCGTCTTCGGCGGCGCGCCGATCCGCGACCAGGCGTCGCGGCTGAAGAACGAGGCCCAGGTCGTCGTCGGAACCGTCGGTCGCGTGATGGACATGATCCGTCGCCACTACCTCTTCCTCGACCAGGCGCGCTACGTCGTGCTCGACGAGGCGGACGAGATGCTCGACCTCGGCTTCTTCGAGGACGTCGACGACATCCTCGCCCGCTGCCCGTCCGGTCGCCAGACCGCGCTGTTCTCGGCGACGATGCCGCCGCCGATCAAGAAGCTCGCCGAGAAGCGGATGTTCGACCCGGTGACGATCAAGGTCAAGGCGGCGCAGCTGACGATCGACACCGTCGCCCAGTTCCACATCGAGGTCGCCGACAAGGACAAGGCGGAGCGGCTCGGCGAAGTGCTGAAGGCCGAGCGGCCGACCCAGGCGATCATCTTCGCGCGCACGAAGATCGGCGTCGACCGGCTCGCCCGGACGCTCGACCGCCAGGGGCTGCGCGTCAAGACGCTGCACGGCAACATGAGCCAGGGCGCCCGCGACGGCGTGATGATCGCCTTCAAGGGCGGTCGCGAGAAGCTGCTGGTCGCGACCGACGTCGCGGCCCGCGGGCTCGACATCTCCGGCGTCTCGCATGTCGTCAACTACGACGTGCCGAACTCGCCCGACGTCTACGTCCACCGCATCGGCCGCACCGGCCGCGCTGGCGAGACCGGCCGCGCGATCACGATGATCACGCCGAAGCAGCGCGACGACCTCGAGGCGATCGAGCGCCACGCCAAGACGGAGATCCCGGTCTGGACCGCGCCGAACGGCAAGGCGCCCGAGCGGAAGCCGAAGCGCGAGGACGCGCCGAAGCCGCCCGAGGCCGAGGAGCCGAAGGCTGCGCCGGTGTCCGAGGAGAAGGACGAGGAGCCGCGTGAGACGCGGGAGGCCGCGCCGCGCGAGGAGCGCCCGCAGACCCGCCGGCCGCGCCACACCAAGCCACGCCCGCGCGACGGCAAGGTGGCCAAGCTGCTGATCGGCGCCGGTCGCGCGCAGGGCTTCGAGCCCGCCGACGTGATCGGGGCGATCGTGGACAACTGTCACCTCGACGGCGAGGACGTGCGCAACGTGCGCGTGCTCGAGCGGTTCAGCTTCGTCGAGGTTCCCGCCGATCGCGCGAGCGAGGTGGTCGAGAAGGTCAACGGCAACGAGGTCCGGGGCGTGGCGCTTCGGCTGGAGGTGGCAAAGCGATGAGCAAGGCGACGCTGCACACGACGCATGGCCCGATCGAGGTCGTGTTCTTCGACGACGACGCGCCGAAGACGGTCGAGAACTTCCGCAAGCTGTCGGCCGACGGCTTCTACGACGGGCTGTCGTTCCACCGCGTCATCAAGGACTTCATGATCCAGGGCGGCTGCCCCGAGGGCACTGGCACCGGCGGTCCGGGCTACACCTTCGAGGACGAGTTCAACGACCACAAGGTCGTCCGCGGCGCGCTCGCGATGGCGAACGCCGGACCGAACACCAACGGCAGCCAGTTCTTCATCGTCACGATCGGCGAGGCCGGCTGGCTCGACGGCAAGCACACCGTCTTCGGCGAGGTCGTCTCCGGAATGGACTCCGTCGACGCGATCGAGGGCGTCTCCACCGGCCCGGGCGACATGCCCAACGAGCCGGTGATCATCGAGCGCGTCGAGCTCGCTGACGCGACGGGCTGAGCCGAGTTCCCCATTGTGAACGGGATTGTTTCCGTCTAGTGTCTCCCGGCCGATTGGATCAGCGGGTGTAACGGGAGAGGACTAGGCGGATGAGGTGTGGGCGTTTCGCTGTGCCGGCGGTACTCGCCGTCGCCCTCGCGGCCGTCGTCATTCCCGTGGCCGACGCCGGTCACGGGGTGATCAATTCGTTCGGATCGACCTCTGGGAGTCCCGCGTTGGGCGGGACGTTCAACGCTCCCCGCGGAATCGCGGTGAACGAGACCGGCGCCGGCGGCGTCGCCCCCGGCACGATCTACGTCGCCGACGGCTCCAACAACCGGATCGGGCTCTTCGACGCGTCGGGAGGCTTCGTCGGTACTTGGGGCCAGGACGTCATCCAGACCGGCGGTTCCGGCGACACCGGCACGGGGATCGAGCTCTGTGGCGTTGCGGCGAGCTGCAAGGCCGGGGTGGGCGGTCCGTGGGGCGGGGCGTTCACGGCCGTGCGCGGCGTGGCGGTCGACCAGTCGACCGGCGACGTATACGTGACCGAGAGTGCGCGCGTCTCGCGGCTCACGGCGACCGGCTCGTTCGTGCGCATGTGGGGCGCCGGCGTCGTGACGGGCGGCGCGACGGGAACCGGGACGCTCGCCAACTCCTCGACCGCAGTCTCGGCGGTCGCCACCACGAGCAAGGCGTTCGCCGTCGGCCAGCCGATCACTGGCGCGGGGATCCAGCCGGGAACCACGATCGCCGCCGTGGCGGCCGGGACGATCACGCTCTCGAAGCCGACCACGGCCAGTGCGGCCGGCACGGGCGTGGTCCTGGCTGCTTCAACCGGCGCCGGGAACGTCCCGCAGAACGAGCGGCAGACGGTGGCGCTCCCCGTCAACGCGACCGGCGGCACCTTCACGCTGACCTACTCGACGCCGATCCCGTCGTCCACCACCGGCACCACGGCGCCGATTCCCGCCGGCGCTTCGGCGGCGGGAGTCCAATCGGCGCTCGAGGCGCTGGCCAACATCGACGTCGGAGACGTCGCCGTGAGCGGCGCCGCGGGAGGCCCCTGGACAATCGATTTCCAGGGGCGGTTCGCGGACACCGACGTCAACTCGCTGACTGGCAGCGGCACTGGGCTGACCGTCAGCAGCGGGGTGAAGACGTTGCGATTCGCCACCACCGTCGTCGGCGGGGCCGGTACTGAGATGTGCGCCGTCGCGGTGGAGTGCGCCCTGGGCAAGAGCGGGTCCGGCGCCGGGCAGTTCCTCACCACCACCACCCCGGTACATCCCGCGGTGGGCCCGTCGGGCAATGTCTACGTTCCCGATCCCGGCAACCAGCGCGTCCAGGAGTTCACGGCGGGCGGGGCGTTCGTGCGCCTGTGGGGCTGGGACGTCGTCCAGGCTGGCGGCTCCGGCGACACCGGCACGGCTTTCGAGATCTGCTCGGTTGCGGCGCAGTGCAAAGCCGGCGTCGGTGGTAGCGGCACCGGGCAATTCGGCTTCAGTCACCCGACGGCCGTTGCCGTCGACTCGGCCGGCAACGTATACGCGTCGGACGGGAGCAACGCGCGCATCCAGAAGTTCGATTCGACCGGCAGCTACCTGTCGTCGCTCGCACCCGGTAGTGCCACGCAGGCGGCCTCCGGCTATGACCTCGCCTTCAATCGCTCGACCGATCGCCTGCTGGTCGGCTCGAACGTCGCGCCGACGCTCGAGCGGCGGATCGAGGAGTTCGACGCCGGCGGGGTGCTGCGCGACACCCACCTCGCTAACGCGGGGATCGCCGACTCTGGCGGGATCGGCGCCGACTCTTCGAGCGGCCGTATCTACCTCTCCCAGACTGCCGAAAACCGGGTTCTGGTGATCGGGCCGGAGTCTCCGCCGGAGACGGCGATCGCGCCGGTGACTAACGTCGGCGCCACCACCGCGAGGCTCAATGGCACCGTCACTCCACCCGGTGGCGGCCTGTCCGCTCGCTACCGCTTCGAACACTCGACCGACGGCGCCAACTGGACGAGGTTCCCAGCGGCTGACGTCGACGTCGGCAGCGAGCCAGTCCCAGTGACGGTCCACCAGGACGTGACGGGGCTGAGCGCGAACACGCTCCACCATGTTCGCCTGGTCGCGAGCACGGGAAGCACGGCGGCCGCGACCGCCACGTCGGCGACGGTCGACTTCACGACCGATGCGGCCCCGCCGTCGATCGCGGAGACGACCGTCGAGGCCGTCACGCAGACCACCGCCGCCCTGCGGGCGCGGATCGACCCCGGCAACCTCGCCACGACCTACCGCTTCGAGTGGGGCCCGTCCGACGCCTACGGGCAGCGGGCGCCGAGTGTCGATGCGACCGTCTCGGGCAGCGGCACGCGCACGCTCACGGCTCCGATCGCGGGGCTCCAACCCGACACCACCTACCACTTCCGCGTGGTGGCGACCAACGCCGAGGGAACCGTGCCCGGTCCCGACGTCGTCTTCGAGACGCTCAACACGGCAGGGTTGCCCGCGAACCGCGCCTACGAGCTGGTGTCCCCGGCCGACGGCGCGACCGTCGAGCGGGACGGGGCCGGCGTCCGCCTGCAGGCGTCGTCCGATGGCCAGCGCCTCGTCTGGCCGCTCGCGCCGGGGCTGCTCGACGCTTCGACCCGTGAGGCGGACGGTTGGGCCGCGGATCGGCTGCCCGGGGGCGAGTACCGCTACTTCTCGCGCGACCTTTCGTGCGGGGTCCTGGTCGATGGCGACAACCTCTTCCGCCGCAATTCCGACGGCTCCCAGACCGTGCTCAGCAACCTTGCGCCGACGAACGCGCCCCTCCCAGGCGGCGCCGAGCAGTACGGATCGGTCGCTGCGTCCGATGACTGCGGCCACGTCGTGTTCGCGACGCCGTACAGCTACCCGGCCGTTGGCGCCAGCGGACTCTACGAGTGGGATCACGGCACGCTGCGCAACGTCGGGGTGCTGCCCGGCGGCGGCGTCGCGACCAAAGCCACGCTTGGGGCGATCGGCGGCCAGAACGCCTGGAACGCGGTCTCGGAAAGCGGCTCGCGGATCTTCTTCAGCGCGACGAGCAACGACGGCAACGACGCAGGCAAGCCGGCGCTGTTCGTGCGCAGCGACGGCGCGAGCACGGTCAAGGCGTCGGCATCGAAGACCGCCGTCGTCAACCAGGGCGCGGTCTACCAGCTGGCCTCGAAGTCGGGCTCGCGCGTGCTGTTCCTGGCCAATTACGGCCTCACTAGCTCGACCAGCGCCGGGCCGACCGACGGCAACTGCGCGTTCTCGCCGCCGCTGTCCTGCGATCTCTACGTGTACGACGTAGGGACGGGCGACCTGACCGACCTCTCGGCGCACACCGGCGAGTCCGGGGGCGCGATGGTCGCGGGCGTGCTGGGCGCCTCGGACGACGCGTCGCACGTCTACTTCGCCGCGCGCGGTCAGCTCGTCCCGGGCCATGGGCGCAGCGCCGCCGCCAACTTCTCGCACGGCACCTACAACGTCTACCTGTCCCACGCCGGCCAGCGCCACTTCGTCGGCCTGCTGCGCGGCGCCGAGGTTAGCGCCAGCGCCAAGCGCAACGGTGCGCTGGTCGGGCGCAGCACCGCGCCGTCCTCCCCATGGGCGTCGCGGGTCACGGCGGACGGGCGGCACCTGCTGTTCCCCTCGAGCGCCAACGTCACCGGCTACGACAGCGGCGGGGTGACCGAGGCCTACCTCTACTCGGCCGACGACGATGCGACGGTCTGCGTGTCGTGCCGGCGTGACGGCCAGCCTTCGGTCGGCGTCGCCGCGGGCAGCGACGCGTCGACGACGCCGCTCGCCAGCGACGGCAGCACCGGCCACCGCAACCCGCTGCAGCCCCCGCGCACGCTGAGCGCGGACGGCTCGCGCGTCTTCTTCGAGAAGCCGGACGCGCTCGCGACGGGCGCGGTCAGCGGCCGCGACAACGTCTATGAATGGCGGGACGGTCAGATCGCGCTGCTCGCCAGCGGGTCCCCCGCCGGCGCGGCTGCCCGCACGCGGTTCGAGGATGCGAGCGCCAGCGGCGACGATGCCTTCCTCTCGACGCGGGAGGCGCTGCTGCCGCAGGACGTCAATGGCGACCTCGACGTCTACGCCGTGCGCGTCGACGGCGGACTGCCGTGGACGCCGCCGGAGACGCGGCCCCCGATCGTCGACCCCCCGCCGTTGTTCGAGACGCCGCTGCCGCGTGCGAAGCTCAGCGTCAAGGGGCTGAGTCGCGCACAGCGTGCGCGGTTGGCCGCCGGCAAGCGGGTGCGACTGGCGGTCAAGGTCAACCGCGCCGGCAAGGTGTCGGTCAAGGGCGTCGCCAAGCTCGGGGGGCGGCGAACCACCGTCATCGCGGGCTCTCGGAGGGCGAAGGGCGCCGCAACGGTCGAGATCCCGATCGCGTTGAAGCGGGCGGCCCGTGCCCGGATCGCCAAGGCCGGTTCGCTGAGGGTGACGTTGACCGTCCACTTCTCCGGAGCGCGCAAGGTCGTCGTGCGCTCGGTCGTGCTCAGGCGATCGGCCTGAGCTGAGTGTCGGCTAGGCGCCGACCAGGTCGAGCGTGCCGGCGATGTCGGCCGCCTGTGCGGGCAGCGCGGCTACGTCGCCGCGCTCGACGGCGGTGTAGATGACCTCCTCGGCGCCGCCGACGAGCGCGCGGACGGCGATCGGGCCGAGCTCGCGGCCGGGATTGGTCTCGGCGGCGTAGTTGGCGAGCATTGCCGCGAAGCGGTCCATCGTGGCGGCGCGCCGCTCGCGCCCCGCCGGGCCCGCGGCCAGGATCTCGACGACGCAGAGCCGCGCGACCGCCGGCTCCTCGGCGAGGAAGTCGAGCAGCGCCTCGACCGCGGCCTCGAGCCGCTGCTGGGCGGAGGCGGAGCGCTCTGCCTCGCAGGCCCGCTCGATCCGCTCGAAGGCGTGGGCGAGCGCGTCGTCGTAGGCGGCGAGGAAGCACTGCTCCTTGTTGTCGAACAGCTCGTAGAAGGTGATCTTCGAGATCCGCGCGCGGCGGAGCATCTTGGCGATCGTCGTGTCCTGGTAGCCGATCTCGGCGACCGCGTCGGTCATCGCGGCGAGCAGCCGCTCCCGCTGCACGCGCTCGACGAGCGCCGGATCGAGGCCGTGGGGACCGGCGGAGAGCTTGGTGGTGGCCTGGTCCCACATGCGTTCTAGGATGCCACGCTGGCCAGTCGCTTACAACACTAGACAGCGTGTTCCCTGGAACGGGCCGCTCTGGATGCGGCTTCGCTCCACGCCGCTATTGGAGGACGGGGCCGATGAGCGGCAGCTCGCCGATCTGCCCGCGCAGGTCGCGCAGGCGCTCGACGTCGCGCCGGGCGAGCGGGCCGTAGAGCAGCTCGAAGATGCCGCCGACGGTGGCGCGGGCGATCAGCGTCGATCCGCTGCCGGTCGGGCGCAGCTCGGCCAGCGGCGGCGCGAACGCCTCGGCCAGCCGGGCGATCAGCTCGTTGCGCGCCTCGCGTCCGGACTGGCCGGCGGCCAGGCTCTCGACGAGCGCCGCGCAGGCCGCGTCCGGCTCCTCGATGCAGAAGTCGGCCAGTGCCTCGACGGCCTGCCCCACGCGGTCGCGCGCCGATTCGCCGCTCTCGAGCGCCGCGCCGACGCGCTGCTCGATCTGCGCTGCGATCTCGCGGAATGCGTCGAGGTAGCAGTCCTCCTTGTCGACGTAGAGGTCGTAGTAGGTCCGCCGCGACAGGCCCGACTGCGCGAGCAGGTCGCGCACCGTCGTCGCCGCGTAGCCCTCGCGGGCGACGACCTCGGTGGTCGCCTTCAGCAGCCGGTCGCGCTGCACCGCGCGGACCTTCGCCGGCGGCATCCCATGGGGACCGCCCGACAGCCTGACGTTGGCTTGAGGCCACATCACGGGAGGATCATAGACGCAGTGGTCTATGTCCTGCAAGTGCTTTTGGACAATTTCTTTTCCAATCCAGCACTGGGATAGCTCGCAATCCCTGCTTAGAGCGGGCAGACGCGAACTTCGCCTTACGGTTGTCGCTTGACAGTCATAAACGGCCTGGACTATGGTCGGCCGAGCGATCAGGAATCCGGATGTCTTCGTCCGGACCTGCCGTACCGAGAGAGGCGAGGAGAAGGAGACGTGTTGGACTCGATGGCTGACTTGAGGGGCAGGAGAGGTATGCGACGCGCCGGTCGCCGGACGGGGGTCGGTCGTTCGCCGATCCGTATCGGCCTCGCGCTGGGCGTTGGGCTACTGGCACTGCTCCCTAGTACTGCCAGTGCCAGCCCGCTCCCGGGCTACGGGTACGAGGTGATGACGCCCCCAATGACACAGGGCCAGCGCGCGATCATGGGCGGCATGACGGATGACGGCAACCGGATCATGTACTCGTCTGCCGGGGCAATAGCCGGAACGCCAAGTCTGCTCGACCTCGGCATCCAGTACATCGCCGAGCGCACGGCCACGGGATGGGAGACGTCGTCGATCGCTCCGCCGGCCTCGGAGTTTCCGTTCATCGCTGGATTCGGCGTTCGTGACATTTCGGAGGATCTCCGCACCACGTTGTGGGAGGTCAACACGAAGCAGGACGAGGGGACCTACCGGCTCACTCCGATCGTCCGCGAGCCCGACGGGTCGTTCGTCGTAGCCGGCCCCGCGTTGGATGGCGGGTCTTACACGCCTCCCACGGTTGGCACCTCCGCCGACTTCCGCACACTGGTACTGGCGACAAGGAATCGCCCGGCGCTGACCGACGGCACCACGGATACGCGAAACGCGGCCAGCGCGAGTCTCTACCTAGCCGTGAGGGGTCCTGACAACGCCGTGGAGCTGCGGCAAGTGGCCTATCGGGCCGGCGCGACCATGTCTCCGACCTGCCCGGTGCAGCTGGGCGGCTTGAACACGACGGCGCGCGGTTCGGTGTCGTCGGACGGGTCCAAGGTCTTCTTCTCCACCGCTGGAGCCTTGTCCGCGTGTACGTCGGCGGCCGCGCGAAGGGTGTGGGCAAAGATCGGTACCGCTGAGCCGGTCGACCTGGCCGCGTCTCAGTGCACGACCGACTGCGGCACTGCACAGGCGGTGCTGTTCGAGGGAGCCTCGCGTGACGGGTCGCGGGTGTACTTCTCGACTGAGCAGAAGCTGGTCGACGGGGATCAGGACACGGCGACGAAGCGGGATCTCTACGAGTACGACTTCAGGTCGAGCGGCAACAAGCTGATACCGGTCACATCCAGCACGAACACGACCGGAGCCGGTGTCGTGCGGGCCGTGCGCGTGTCTCACGACGGGTCGCACGTCTACTTCGTGGCCAACGGCCGGCCGCTGGCCGGCCCCAACGCTCGCGGGAAGACGCCGCAGCCAGGCGACTTCAACTTCTACGTCTACCACCGCGAGCCGGGTGCCGCCAGCGGGACTACGACGTTCATCGCGGCATTGAGCAGCACCGACTCCTGGCAGTGGGGGGCCGACACGCAACGTCAGGCCACGACGTCGACCGATGGGCGGTTCCTGCTCTTCACCAGCTACGGGGACCTGACCGGCCAGCGGGTGGCGGGAGATGCGCACCAGGACCTGTTCCGGTATGACGCGCAGACCGACGAGTTGCTTCGGGTCTGGACCGACGATCCCGCGCACAACGGTGCCGCGCGCATCGCGCGCCCAACTATGTCTCCCCGGTTCGGGGGGCCCCAAAGCGAGGGGGGCCTTCAAAGGAACTGGGACCTGGCTCGCCAGATGACCGAGGACGGTTCGAAGGTCTACTTCGGGACGACCGAGCCGTTGAGCCCCGATGACGTCAACACGCAGATCGACGCCTATCTGTGGGAGGCCGAAACAGGCCAGATCACACTGCTCTCCAGCGGTACGTCCCTAGTGAGAATGCGGGTAAATATGGTGACTCCATCTGGTGACTCGTTTGTCATGGGTACCGATTCCCCGCTGGTCAAGGCCCACACAAGCGGAGGTGAGGCGGCGTTCGTGCTTAGGAAGGGTGGTGGGTTTGCCGATCCGCCGTTGCCGCCGGCCCCATGTACCGGCGATGCATGTCAGGGCGAGGCGTCGGCAGCCCCGGGAGTGTTCGCGGCGCCAGGGTCGACGGTCTTCTCTGGCCGTGGGAACCTCACCGCGCCGGCTCGCAAGTCGGCTGGGAAGGTGAGTGTCGCCAAGGCCAGAGCGGTCCGTGGCAGCTCTACCCGGATCAGGGTAAAGGTCCCCGGCATGGGCAGGGTCCGCGTATCGGGCTCTGGTGTGTCGAGCGTCTCGAAGGTCGTCGGCGGTGCCGGAAGCCACCGACTCGCGGTGAAGCTGTCGAAGCGGGCGCGTGCGACATTGGGCCGCCGGGGTCGTTTGACGGTCAGCGTGGTCGTGCGGTTCGTGCCGTCCCGAGGCGAGCCGTCGCAGGCACGTGTACCCGTGACGTTCAGGTCGAAGCGCACGTCGTCGGTGCGACGAGCCACCGCCCCGTCCTCCGATTCCCGAAAGGGTCGCTGATCACATGGTCGCAATTGGTTCGACATCAATGCAGGCTCCGTGGCGGCTGTTGCTAGCCGCGCTGGTCGCCCTCGTCGGGGGACTCGCGGCGACGTCGACGGCGGCCGCTGTCGGTCCGCCGCCGGGCTCCGAGTTCGGGATCTCGTCGTTCATCACCGAGGTCAAGAACTCCGCGGGAACTGACGAGACTCGCGCCGGCGCGCACCCTCACTCCGCGAGGGCAGAGTTCAAGCTCAACAGCTACAGCACGTCGTTGGGAATGATCAACGACCTGCGGCCGATCGAGGACCCTAAGACGATCATCACGAAGCTACCGCCGGGGTTCAACGGCAATCCGCTCGCTGCCGAGCAGTGTCCGTTGTCCTGGGTGCAGCGCGACAGTCTCGCGCCATCGCTCTGTCCAGACGGGTCGGTCGTCGGCTACGTCATCCTCGACGGGCTGACTCCGATCGCAAGTCCGGTGGTGAACGTGAAGCCCGAGGTCGGGTTCCCAGCCGAGTTCGCGTTCAGCGAGGCGGGGCTCACCTTCCCGCTCTATCCGCACCTGCGGTCAGATGGTGACTACGGCATCGACATGGTGGTGCCGGGCGCCAACAACAACTGGATCACCAGGGCGGACGTCACGTTCTGCGGCTACGGGGTCGATGTGACCTACGGGCCATCCACCGGGACATCCACCTTCGAGTGCCTGAACCCCGGGGACCCAGGCGCGTTCGACAGGCCGTTCCTGACCAATCCGGCAACGGATTGCACCGATGTCGCACCAGTGACGACGTTGGAGATGGACAGCTGGCCGAACCCGGGCGTCTTTAAGGCGGCGGAGGCGGTGTCGCCGTTGATCACCGACTGCGATTCCTTGGTGTTCGACCCGTCGGTAGATGTCGAGGCCACGACATCGGCGCCGGATGCGCCGTCGGGCCTGGACGTCGATCTGTCGTTCCCGCAGGACGACAACGTTGATGGCCAGGCGCCGCCTGCTTTGAAGAAGGCGGTTGTGACGCTTCCGGAAGGGATGTCGATCAATCCGACGGCGGCGGATGGCCTCCAGGCGTGCTCGGACGAGCATTTGCAGCTGAAGTCGAAGCAGCCGGTGACGTGTCCGGGTAGTTCGAAGATTGGGACGGTGACGGCGAAGTCGCCGTTGCTGGAGGAGGAGCTGTCCGGCGGGGTGTTCATCCGTTCGCAGAACTCCGACGATCCGGAGTCGGGCGAGATGTTCCGTCTGGCGCTGGTGTTGGAGAGCGAGGCGCGCGGCATCTCGGTGCGTCTGCCCGGCCAGGTCCGGGTCGACAAGGACACTGGACGGATCGAGACGACGTTCGACAACAACCCGGAGCTGCCGGTCTCGGACATCGACGTGAAGCTCAAGAGCGGGGCGCGTGCTCCGCTGGCGACGCCGCCGACATGCGGTAGCAAGACGGTTGAGATCGAGTTGACGTCGTGGGGTGGCCAGACGGTCAACCGCACGTCTGACTTCGAGATTGACTGCGCGGCCGGACTCGGAGGGTTTGCGCCCACCTTCTCGGCCGGTACGGCTACCCCGATCGGTGGCGAGTTCTCGCCGTTCGCGTTGAGCATCGCCAAGCGTGACGGCGACAGTGCTCTGAACGGCGTGTCGTTGAAGCTCCCGACGGGACTGCTCGCGAAGGTCAAGGGCAACCTCGGCACGCAGGTCGGGTCGGTCCGCGCGTTCGCGGGCCCGGGCGGCAGCCCGTTCGTCCTGCCGGGTACGGTGACGCTGGAGGGGCCATATGGCGACGCGCCGTACAGCCTCCGCGTAGTTGTCCCGGCGAAGGCCGGACCGTTCGACCTCGGCGATGTCGTGGTCCGGCAGAAGGTCTACATCGATCCAACAACCGCCGAGGTGTCGGTAGCCAGCGATCCGGTCCCGACGATCGTCAAGGGCGTTCCCGCTCGCCTGCAGCGTCTCGACGTCGATGTTGACAAGCCCGGGTTCATGATCAACCCGACTTCATGTGAGGCGAAGGAGATCACGGGCGTCCTCGGGTCCGAGGCGGGGCTGACAGCAGAGGTGAGGTCGCGCTTCCAGACAGGTGACTGCACCGCGCTGCCATTCCAGCCGAAGCTGGCGATGTCGCTGACCGGTAAGCGGCAGGTCACGACCGGCAAGCACCCGGGTGTTCAGGCGCAGGTCAACCAGACCGGAATCGGCGAGGCCGGGATTCAGAAGGCAGTTGTAAGGCTGCCGAAGAGCCTCGCCTTGGATCCAAACAACGCTCAGGCGCTGTGTGAGTTCGAGGACGGCACGAAGCCAGACCTCGAGAACCGGTGCCCGAAGGGCAGCATCGTTGGCAAGGCGAAGGCAACCACGCCCCTGCTGGAGGGTGAGCTGTCGGGCAACGTGTACTTCGTCAAGAACGTCCGCAAGGACCCCAAGACGGGGAACCTGATCCGGACCCTGCCGATGATCGTCGTCGCCCTACGCGGAGAGATCGCGATCAACCTCAAGGGCGAGAGCTCGACCACGAAGGCCGGGAAGCTCGTCAACACGTTCAACAACGTGCCCGACGCGCCGATCAGCCAGTTCAACCTCGACATTGCGGGTGGCAAGAACGGCATCCTCGCGGTGACGAGGACCCGCAAGGCCAAGATCAACCTCTGCGCTGGCCGTCACATCGCAGAGGCAGACATGGACGGCCAAAACGGACGCCGACACGACTTCGACGTCCGGATGAAGACGCCGTGCACCAAGCGCCAGACCAAGGCCGCCAAGCGCCAGGCAAAGCGCGCCGCAGCCAAAGCCAGGCACTAACGCACACAACCACACCAGAAGCACCGAGAGGCCGGCAACCGCCGGCCTCTCGCGTTTCCTAGTTGGTCAGCGGGCGGGATGGGCGAGCTCGATCTGCCCACCCAGCCTCGGACTGAACGTGATCGCGCGGCGGGCGATCCGCTCGCCCGGCTCCACGGTCGTGACGAGGTCGAACCGGCGCAGGACCTCGCCGAGCACGATCTTCATCTCGAACAGCGCGAAGCTGGCGCCGAGGCAGCGGCGGGTGCCGCCGCCGAAGGGGATCCACTCGTAGGTGCCGGCGGGGCGCTCGAGGAAGCGCTCCGGCCGGAAGCGCTCGGGCTCCGGGTAGACGTCCGGGTTGCGGTGGGTGAGGAAGATCGACGGGGTGATGTGGACGCCGGCCGGCAGGACGCGGCCGCCGAGCTCGGTCGGCTCGGTCAGGTAGCGGGCGACCGCGGGCACGACGGGACGGAGGCGCAGCGACTCCTTGATCACCGCGTCCAGGTACTCGTCGCCGTCGCCGGCGCGGGCCTCCTCGGTAACGCGGGCGAGCACGTCGGGATGCCGGGTCAGGCGCTCGAGCGTCCAGGAGAGCGCGGTCGCGGTCGTCTCGTGGCCGGCGAGCAGCAGGGTCATCAGCTCGTCGCGCAGCTCCGGGTCAGTCAGGCCCTCGCCGTCCTCGTCGCGGGCCGCGAGCAGCAGCGACAGGATGTCGTCGCGCTCGGCCACGCCGGCGTCGGCGCGGTGGGCGCGGATCTCCTCGTAGAGGACGTCGTCGGCGGGGTGAAGCAGCGTCTTGCGGAAGTGGCGCCACGGGCTGAGCGGCCCGTTGCGGTTCGAACTGCCGAGCTGGAGCGCGAACAGCCGCCGGCTGTCGGCCATCGAGTCGAGCAGGCGGCGCAGCGGGTCGGCGATCTCGGCCAGCCGCTCGCGGTCGTCTCGGACGCCGAAGACGGCGCGCATGATCACCTCGAGCGTGATCGCCTGCATCGACCGCTGGACGGCGAACGGCTCGCCGACCGGCCAGCGCGCCAGCTCGCGGTCGGCGGCGCTGGCGATGACCTCGGCGTAGAGCTTCATCCGGTCGCCGTGGAACGGCGGCAGCAGCAGTTTGCGCTGGCGCATGTGCTCCGGCTCGTCGAGCGTCAGCACCGAGCGCGGGCCGAGGAACGGCCGCAGCGGCTCATTGCCGACACCGGCCAGCAGCTTGTTCGGGTCGCTAGTGAAGACCTGCTTGATCACCGCGGGGTCGTCGGTGATGACCACGGTCCGCTTGGGCGAGAGCCTGAAGCTGAACGGCGTGCCGTAGCGCCGCTTCGCGCCCGTCAGGAAGCCACCGGGACGCAGCAGGAAGTCCGCGAAGACGAGTGGGCCGGGTCCGGTCGGCCCCGGCGGCAGCGGATCGGGGACGAGGGGCGCGCTGGTCGCCTCTGGGATGTCGGCGGTCAGGGCGATGGCTCTCCCAGTTCTAGCTGGTCGTGCGTAGGCGGCCGCGCGCCAGCGCGACGAGCCCGGCGAGCAGGTAGGCCAGCGCGACCGCCAGCGCGGCGAACTTCAGCAGCGCGAACGCCGTCGCCCCTTGCGTGGCGCGCGAGGCGCCGTGTCCGTCGAGGACGAGCAGTAGGCCGACGTTCTCGACCGTGTCGCATAGGGCCGCGACGATCGGCAGCACGGCGATCGCCACGCCGAAGCGCGCGTAGCTATCCCAGCCGCGTTCGCGCGCTAAGTCGCGCACGGCGAGGATCGCCAGCGGCAGGAACGCGCCGTAGGCGATCAGGAAGAGGAAGTCGATGTAGAGCGACAGCCACGCTGCGTCCTGCCCGGTCTGGCCCCACTCGGCCATGACCTGTGTCGCCCGTTCGGTCGTCCCAGCCAGCTCCAGCCCGACGATCCCCGGCCCCCCGGTGCTCTGCATGCGGAGGTCGAGTGCCGCCAGCACGAGGAACAGCACCGCTCCCGCGACCCCGGAAATCCATAGCCCCTGCCGGCGACTCATCGTTGAAGCATTTCAGGGGCTGGGGCTCGACCGCCGCCCGCTCAGCCGAATAGGCGCGGGTCGTTGGTGATCACGGCGTCGACGCCGAGGCTCTCGAGGCGGGCGATCTGGGCGGCGTCGTCGACAGTCCAGACGTAGAGCTGGCCGCCGGCGGCGTGGATGCGGTTGACGAGGTGGCGCGTCACGAGCACGTAGTGCGACATCAGCGCCTCGCACTGGCCGCGGCGCAGGGCGCGCTCAGCCTTCGCCGGCAGGCCTGAGCGCCACCAGGCGACGGCGGCGTAGGCGGGGTACTTGAGCACGCGGTGGTCGCGCAGGTCGCGGCGGACCTTCGGGACCGACAGCCCGCGGCGGACGTCCGGGTCGAGCTCGCGGACAAGGTCCAGGCTCTCCTGGAAGTTCGACGAGATCAGCGACCGCTCGAGCAGGCCGCGTTCGCGCAGCCCCTCGACCACCTCGCGCTCGTAGCCGGGGATCTTCAGGTCGACGTCAAGCTCGACGCCGTTGTAGGCCTCGGCCGCGAAGTGGTCGAGGCCCTGTTCGAGAGTCAGCGGGGTGCGGCTCGTCGCGTCCTCCGGGTCGTGGGCCAGCACCAGCGTGCCGTCGCGCAGCGGCATCACGTCGAACTCGATCATGTCGACGCCCAGGTCGAGCGCCGCTTCGAAGCTCGCGGCGGTGTTGCCCGGCGCCACGTGGTCGGCGCCCTTGTGTCCAACTCGGATCAGTCCTGGCATGTCGGACACCAGTATGTAGTGCGGTTGTCGTCGCCCTGCCCGCGGGCGAGGATCGGGGTGGCGCAGACACGGCAGGGCAGGCCGGCGCGGTCGTAGACGAAGGTGCCGGCGCGGCGGTCGCGGTCGTCGGGGCGGCGGCGCTCGGGGCGGATGCCCGCTGGGCGGTAGGTGACGGTCGGTCCGCCGCGTCGCGCCGACGCTTGGATCTCCGGCCGGATCGCGCGGGCGATCGCGCGCAGCTCGTCGTCGGAGATGCCGGACATCCGGCGCCACGGATCGATGCGCGCCATGAAGCAGCCCTCGGACTTCCAGATGTTGCCGATGCCCGCGACGTTGCGCTGGTCGAGCAGCGCCTCGCCGACGACGCGCGTCTGGTCGTCCTCGCGCATGCGCGCGAGGTAGGCGTCCTCGTCGAACTCCTCCGCGACGATGTCCGGTCCGAGACCGGCGAGCAGCTGGTCGAAGCGGGTCCGCGAGTCGGTCATCAGTTCCAGCACCGGTCCGTCGAACTGGACGACGTCGTGGGCCGCCGTGCGGATGACCAGCCATGCCCGGTGCGCGCCGCGCGTCCAGCGGCGCCCCCGCTCGTAGACGCCCCACTTGCCGCCCATCCGCAGATGCGAGTGCAGCGTCAGCCCGCCTTCGAAGCGCACGAACAGGTGCTTGCCACGCGCGTCGACCGACCGCACCGCCCGTCCGGCCAGCCGCTCCGGCCAGCGGTCGCCTCGATGTCTCGGCTGCGGCGTCTCGATCTCCAGGATCTTCTGTCCCACCAGCGCGCCCCCAACCCTCAGCGCCGCGTTGTGAATCGTGTCGCCCTCGGGCATCGTCCTGATCGTAGGCGCCCTGTTACGTGGTGATGCGTCGGTTGTAACTCGGGTGCTGTCACCTGTGCGTCAAGGCCCCTCAGGATCACCTTGTGGAGTTCGAGGCAAGTCCAATCACCGCCTTCCTGGAGGCATCGGCGACAGCAGCGAGCGTCGGCATGGTCCTGGGCGGGTTCGCCGCCGGCATAGTCGGAGTCCTTGCGGGCATGCCACGCGATCGGTTGGAGCACGGCGCCCTTAAGACGGGTTACGTCTTCGCGGCACTGTGTCTAGTCGTGCGATGGATCGACATCGTAAGAACCATATAGGCTGTTAGGATATCTGCTATGCGGCTGAGTTTGAAGAATGAGAACATCGGGTTAGCGGTTGGTCTCGCGATCGCCGCGGTTGGTCTTCTGCTGACGGGTGGCGATCCCAATGAGCTCGAGGAAGTGTTGATCGCGGTATTGGGGTTAGGGGCGGCGCTCTGGCTGAGCGTCTATCTCAATTTTCGCGATGGCACCTACACTCGTGCGCCTCGGCGCTAGCCGATCACTCAGGCGCTCAGAGTCAGACGGCGGGGGCCTTGGGTGAAGCCGGCGTCGATGAGGAGGGGCTCGAAGGGGGAGCCGATGACGGGGTCGCCGTCGAAGCGCTCGAGGGCGAGGCGTTTGATGCGGCCGCGGCGGACGTGGTCGGCGAGGGCTTGGAGGGCTTCGGGGAGCCAGGGCGCGGGCGTGCCGTCGGGCTGGAAGGGGTCTTGGAGGGTGATCAGGCCCTTGCCGGACCGCTCGGCGTAGAGGACGGGATCGGCGTCGAGCGTGACGACGTGAGCGCCGGCGACGCGGGCGGCGCGGCGGTTGTCGTCGCGCTTCGGCCAGGGGAGGGTGGCTCCGAACGGGTTGGCGGGATCGGTGGCGGCGAGGACGAGCGGGCCGGCGGGCTCGTCGGTGCGTAGACCGCGCAGCCGCTCGATTGCGGCGGGCAGCGCGAACTGGGCGCCGCCGAGGCCCTCGACGAAGTAGCCGCGACGTGCGGTGCCGAGCGTCTCGAGGTTGGCGAACTCGCTGTAGAGCGACGAGAAGCCGCCGGGGATGCCCTCGGCGAGGACGGTCTCACGGGTGACGATCCCGTAGCGCTCGAGCAACAGCTCGGCCAGGGCGCGCAGGCGCGGGCCGTGCGCGGGCGGGTCGCGGAAGAGGTTGGCGGTCAGCGACCAGCGGCCCTGGACCTGCGGAGCGCCGGGACGGCGGCGACGGGCGAAGCGGCGCGAGGCCTCGCGGCGGGCGTTGGCGAGCGAGAGGCGTGGGGCGCGCAGCGGCGCGAAGGCGTCGTTGGTGACCTCGCCGGCCCAGACGAGGTCCCAGAGGGCCTCTTGGAGCTCGGTCGGATCGGTGCCCGCCACATCCGCGATCAGGTCGGTCCAGAAGGCGGCGCCGCTGGCGAGCCGCGCGCGGATCGCGACATGGACCGGACCCGCCGGCGCGTCGCCCTTGAACGGCGGCGGACCGAGCCAGCGGGCGTCGTCGCGGAAGTAGAGGGTGACCTTGCCCGTGTTGCGGCCGAGCGGTCCGGCGCCGACCCAGACGACCTCGCCGCCGGCGCAGAGCTGGTCGAGCCAGGCGGGCGAGTAGGCGCCGGTGCGGCGCGGCAGGACGTCCTGCTCCCAGACCGCGGGGGCAAGCGCGAGACCCTGCAGCGGGACGAGCATCTCGCGCAGCCGGTCGGGCCCGGCGCCCGACGCGGGCGAGGCGTCGACGCCCTGCCAGGCCGGCAGGAAGCGGGCGAGCGCCTGCTGCTCGGCCGGCTCGACCTCCTTGCGCAGCGATGCCAGCGAGGCGCGGCGCAGGCGGCGCAGCACCTCGGGGTCGCACCACTCGCGCTCGCTGCCGCCGGGGCGCAGCTCGCCACGGATCAGTGTGCCCGCGCCCTCGAGCGTCTTCAGTACCGCGCTCGGGTCGACGACGTAACGGTCCTGCAGCTCGCGCGTGGTGAACGGGCCGTGGGTGCGGGCGTAACGGCGGGCCAGCCGCTCGAACGGCGCCTCGACGCTCTCGAGGAACGCGTCCGGCAGTCCCCCGGGCGGCACCGCGCCGAAGGCGTCGCGGTAGAGGCCGGCGTCCTCGGCGGCGATCCAGCGCTCCTCGCCGCCGATCCGCATCTCGATCGCGCGCCGCTCGCGGCCGAGGTCGAGCAGCATCCGCTCGGCCGACACCGCGCCGAGGCAGCGTGCCTGCGCCTCGGCGACGGTCAGGTCGCCAACACCGCGCAGCACGTCGTGGAGGGCGTCGGAGTTGGCGGCGCGCGTGCGGTCGCTGAGATGCTGGAGGTCGGCCTCGACCTCCTCCAGCGCGGCCGGGTCGATCAGCTCGCGCAGCTCCTCCTGGCCGAGCAGCTCGCGCAGCAGGTCGCGGTCGAGCGACAGCGCCGCGGCACGCCGCTCGGCGTTCGGCGCGTCGCCCTCGTACATGTAGGTCGCGACGTAGTCGAACAGCAGCGACGAGGCGAACGGCGAGGCGCGCTGGGTCTCGACCTCGACCAGCGACAGCTCGCGCGTATGCAGCCCGCGCAGCAGCGCCTCCAGGCCCGGCAGGTCGAGCACGTTGCGCAGGCACTCGCGGTAGGTCTCGAGCACGATCGGAAACTGCCCGTAGCGCTTGGCGACCTCGAGCAGCGATTGCGCCTTCAGTCGCTGTTGCCAGAGCGGCGTGCGCTTGCCCGGGTAGGCGCGCGGCAGCAGCAGCGCGCGGGCGGCGTTCTCGCGGAAGCGGGCACCGTAGAGCGCGGAGGCCGACAGCTCGCCGACGATCAGGTCCTCGACGGCGTCGGGCTCGACGAGCACCAGGTCGGCGCTTGGCGGCTCGTCGGCGTCGGGGAGGTGGACGATGATCCCGTCGTCGGACCAGATCGCGTCGGACTCGAGCCCGAACTCGTCTCGGATCCGGGCCGACAGCGCGAGCGCCCAGGCCGAGTGGACGCGGCCACCGAAGGGCGACAGGACGCACAGCCGCCAGTCGCCGATCTCGTCGCGGAACCGCTCGACGACGATCGTCCGGTCCGACGGCACGACGCGCGTCGCCTCCTGCTGCTCGCGCAGGTAGGCGATCAGGTTCTTGGCGGCGCGCTCGTCGAGGTCGTAGCCGGCGCCGATCAGCTCGGCCGGCTCCTGGTCGACCGCCCAGCGCGAGAACTCGCCGATCGCGCGCCCCAGCTCGGCGGGCCGGCCGATCCCGTCGCCCTTCCAGAACGGGATCGCCCCGGGGGCGCCGGGCGCGGGCGTGACGATCACGCGGTCGCGGGTGATCTCCTCGATCCGCC
>CAZVRI010000020.1:18192-44227 GCA_964629855.1 uncultured Thermoleophilaceae bacterium | reverse complement strand
CGATCGGCCAGCCGCTGACGACGCTGTCCGGTGGCGAGCGCCAGCGGCTCAAGCTCGCGACCCACATGGCGGAGAAGGGCGGCGTCTACGTCCTCGACGAGCCGACGACCGGCCTCCACCTCGCCGACGTCGAGCAGCTGCTCGGCCTGCTCGACCGGCTCGTCGACTCAGGCAAGTCGGTGATTGTCATCGAGCACCACCAGGCCGTCATGGCGCATGCCGACTGGATCGTCGACCTCGGTCCCGGCGCCGGCCACGACGGCGGCCAGATCGTCTTCGAAGGCACGCCGGCCGATGTCGTGACCGCTCGCTCGACGCTCACGGGCGAGCACCTGGCCGACTACGTCGGCGCCTGACTGGGACGGCAATCGCAGGGCGGGACGGCACTTTCGCCGTTCCGTCCACGCCCATCCCTACCTTCACGCACATGCCCCTCTGCTTCATCGAGCCGCAAGAGGCCATTCGCGTGATCGCGGACGCTGTTGGGCGAGAGGCTCGCCGGCAGCTGTTGGGCGAGGTCGTCAGGGCGTGGGTCGACGAGATTCCCGAGGACGAGCTGGCCGTTCACTACGCAAAGGCCGTCGAGGTCCTCGACGACGACGACCTGTCGATGCTGGCCGCCTGGCACGCGTCGCTGGAGGTCGGACAGCCGATCGCGAACAAGGACTTCCTGCTGAAGGCGTTCGGCCAGCTCGGCGAGCACCGTCGCGAGGCACTCAAGATCGCCGCCGGCTTCCGCGGCGACGACGCCTTCGACGCCGGTGTCAGCGAGGAGCAGGCGATCGACACGGTCCTTCCATTCCTGTCCCACGAGCGGATGTCCGAGCTCGCCGCCGAGGCGATCGAGCTCTACTGCTGGGACAGGATGGGCAGCGACAACTAGCGCCGCTTCTTCTTGACGACCTTCACCGTCTGCGTCATCGAGACGGGGTGGAGGGCGCAGAAGAGCTGGTAGGTGCCGGGCTTGGACAGTCGCTTGGCGTAGGCACGGTTGCCGTCGAGGTTGTCGGAGGCGAAGCCCCGCGGCCCGTTGGCGACGGTGACGTTGTGCAGCTCGCTCGAAGCGAACTTCCAGCGCAGCAGGCCGCCCTGGGGGAGCGTCAGGTTCGGCTTCGAGAAGAAGCGGTCGCCGACGGTGATCCGAGCGCCGCTCTTGACCCGCACGCGCTTGCCCGGCGGCTTGGAGATCTTGCGCGCCTTGCCGTTGCGGCCGATGCCGGTCAGCGGCACCGTGAAGCGGGGCGCCGTCGAGCGCCCGGGTTCGCTCGGACCGCTCTCCTGCATGTCGGCCGGCTTGGCGCAGCCTCCCGGTGGCGCCGCCGGGTCCTGGGCCAGGAACACGACCATGATCCCCATCACCCGCGTGTGCAGCAGGCGCGCGTCGTAGTTGGAGTCCAGCCGTAACCGCTCACCGGCTCTGACGGGGAAGCCACTGGCGCTGGTGAAGCCGGTCATGTTGATCGGGCCGGGCTCGTGGAGCACCGGCTTGACGTTGTAGAAGGGGTGACTCTTCAGGCCCCAGGTGGGCCGGGAGCGGTACAGCTCGCAGCTGCCGCGGTTCAGCGTCAGGTCCTTGGCACCGCCGTGGACGTGGCCGAGGCCGGCGACGATCCGCCCTGAGCTTGGGACGGTCCAGTTCGCCGAGCGGGTGTGCGTCGAGCCGGCCTTGCCGCCGCCAGGCACGTTGTAGACCGGGTCCGCGAGGCAGTTCTCGACATCCAGCCAGTAAGGCGTGACGGGCGTCTGGGGCGCGGTGTCGTAGGTCACCTTGTACTCGACGAACACGCTGTCGGCCTTGCTGCGGTGGTTCATCAGCATCAGCGTCATCGCCCACTGGTCGGCGGCCTTCATCGGGTAGCCGTAGCCGGGCGGGAGCTGCATCTTCGCCCGCTCCTCGCCGGCAGCGTAGAAGCGCTCGCCGAACGCGGGGATCTTCGTCTTGTAGTCGAACGCGGTGAACGTGTTGCAGGTCCCGTCGTGCTTCTCGCCGACCTGCGAGCCGAGGTTGGTGAAGACGATGTGGTGGAGCATCACCCGGTTGATCGGCACCTGGCTGCCGTCGGGGTCGACGACGTCGACCTCCATGTTCGTGATGAAGCCGTCGGTGC
Source organism: uncultured Thermoleophilaceae bacterium (assembly GCA_964629855.1). GTDB lineage: Bacteria > Actinomycetota > Thermoleophilia > Solirubrobacterales > Thermoleophilaceae > JAAYBF01. The sequence continues at coordinate 42,119 of CAZVRI010000020.1, read as the reverse complement.
GCGGCTTCGGGATCCCGAGCTGCAGATCGTTCTGCAGCACCTGGTAGGCGCCGATCGAGATCGGCCCGTAGCGGATCGTCTCGGTCTTGACCTCGGCCGCCGCCGGCGCAGCCAGGGCAAGGCTCGCGACACCCGCCGCCAGAGCGGCCAGCACGCGCACAGGGGTCCCCAGGGCACTCCTCACCTGCGATCCAGGGTAGGCGACGGGTCGCGCGGCGGCTAGCGCCAGTTCGTCCAAGACGGCCGTCCGCGTCCGTCCAGTTGAAATATTCCAGTATCGGTATATAATGTCTCGACATGGCACGAGCAGCGACGACGGCGGATGCGTTCAACGCGGTGGCAGAGCCACGGCGGCGGCAGATCCTCGACGCGCTCGCCGGCGGCGAGCGGCCGGTGAACGACCTCGTCGGTCTGCTCAACGTGGCCCAGCCCCAGGTCTCCAAGCACCTCAAGGTGCTGCGCGAGGTAGGGCTGGTCGACGTACGGCACGAAGGACGGCGGCGGCTCTACCGCGTCAACGGCCCCGCGCTCAAGCCGATCCACGACTGGGTCAAGGAGTACGAGCGCACCTGGGCGGAGCGGTTCGACCGCATGGACGTCGTCCTCGAGGAACTCAAGCGAAAGGACGGAGGAGATGGCACCGATGGCTAGCAGCGGAACGGCGAAGGTCACGCTTCCCAGCGACAGGCAGATACTGATCACCCGCGAGTTCGATGCTCCCAAGGAACTGGTCTACAAGGCGTGGACCACGCCCGAGCTGGTCCGGCAGTGGTGGTCCGGCGAGCGGGGCGAGATGACGGTCTGCGAGATCGACCTGCGCGTCGGCGGGGGATGGCGCTACGCGATGGTCGCCAACGAGGGCTTCGAGGTCGCCTTCCACGGCGAGTACCGCGAGCTCGTCCCGAACGAGCGGATGGTCTCGACGGAGGCCTTCGAGGGCATCCCCGACCCCGACGGGCACGCGTCGCTGAACACCCTCACGCTCACCGAGAGCGACGGGCGCACGACGCTCACCGTCCTCGTCGAGCATCCGACCCAGGAGGGCCGCGACATGCACATCAACTCCGGAATGGAGGGCGGCATGCAGGAGGCGATGGACCGCCTCGAGCAGGTCGCGATCGCGCTGCGCTGAGCAGCGACCGCGACGGTCAGGCCAGCGCCCGCTCGATCTCCGAGCGGGCCTGGTCTGTTGTCTCGAACAGCACGGCCGTCATGCCCAGGTCGCGCGCGGCGTCGCAGTTGATCGCGATGTCGTCGACGAAGACGCAGTCCGCCGCGGTCAGGCCGCCGCCGAGGCGCTCGACCGTCAGGTGGTAGATCTCGGGCTCCGGCTTGCGCATCCCGACGAACGCCGAGTCGACGACGACCTCGAAGACCTCGTCGATCTCCGGCAGCATCGCCCGCCAGCGCGGCTCCCACTCGCGCACGTTGTTGGTCAGCAGCGCCGCTCGCAGCCCGCGATTGCGCAGCTCGGCGACGTAGTCGATCATCTCGTGGTTGCGCTCGAGGCCGGCGATGAACGCCTCGCCCATGCCGTCGAGGCTGTGATCGCCGAGCTCCTGCTCGAGTCTCGCGATGAACTCCGGCTCGGTCAGCTCGCCGCGCTCGAGTACGAACAGCGGGTGCTCGCCGTGGCGCTCCGTCGACGCCACGAGCGCCTTGCCGAGGTCCTCCAGAGCCACGCCGCTGTCCTGGGACCAGGCGGCGAAGGCGTTGCCCAGCGGCGTCGTCAGCACGCCGCCGAAGTCGCTGATGATCGCCTTCGGCGCGCTCATGCCGCCTCGTCCGGCTCGGCGCGCGTCATCAACTCGTAGGAGCCGGCGCCCTCACGGTCGCCCATCCGCCAGCGGAAGATCGCCGCATGAACGTCGGCCGACTCCAGCTGCAGCGACGATCCAGCGACCACGGTGCCGGAACCGCGCAGCGGCAGGTCCTCGCCGGGAATCCACAGCTCCAGCCCGGCGCTGCGCTGGCGGCCCTCGCCGTCGTAGACCGTCGAGATGCGGGCCTCCTCGACGGCGATCGGCTGGCCGTCATTCAGCAGCCAGGCGGCGGTGGTCTCGGCGTTGTGCCCAAGCGCGCCGCGCGGCCGGCGGCCGACCGCCAGGAAGGCGTGACCGTCGTCGAACAGCGCCGAGATCGTCCGCAGCGCGTCCAGCTCGTCCCAGCTCGGGGCGACGTGCGTCTCGGAGACCGTCGCGAGGCAGTTGGCCTTCTTGGAGCCGATCTGGCCGCTCGCGGCGCAGATGTGGACCGTCACGCCGTCGAGATCGGCGGGCGGCGCCACGGGCGTCAGGTCGAGCGAGAAAGCGTCCTCCAGCTCGGCGTGCCAACCGTCGCCGGAACGCTCGATCTGGGGCCCGTCGGGCAGCGCCCGCGAGCTCGCGCCCTCGAACAGCAGCGTCATCCCGGAGCGCGCGCTGCCGTGCAGCCCGTGCTCGGGGGAGAAGAAGTTCAGCGACAGCGCCCGTTGGCTCACGGGCCGATTCTCCCTTGTGGCGGCTCGTCGCGGTGTTCACGTGCCGTTCCCTCGACCGTCCCGTCGTCGTCGCGGGGCCGTCGCGAGCGCGCGGCGCGGCCCGCCCGCCCGGCCACGCCGGCCGCTCCCATGACGGCCGTCAGCCCGTACCGCTTGCCCAGCCAGCCGGTCGCGATCCGCCGCAGCACGGACCGTGTCGGCGGGATCAGCAGCAACAGGCCGATGATGTCGGTCAGAAAGCCAGGCGTGATCAGGAACGCACCGCCGAAGATCACGGCGATGCCGTCGAACAGCTCGCGGTGCGGGATCCGCCCCTCGGCCAGCACCGCGTTGAACTGCCGCCAGACCGTGCGGCCCTGACTGCGCAGCAGCGCCGAACCGAGCAGCGAGTCGAGGACCAGCAGCAGGATCGTCAGCGGCGCCCCGATCGCGTCCCCGACCTGCAGGATCACGTACAGCTCCGCGATCGGGAGCAGGACGAAAACGACTATCAGCAGGACCACCATGGGCGGCCAACCCTAGCCCGCACGACTACCATTGCCGCCATGTCAGATATCGACGTGACCGTGGACGACGTGCGCGAGGCGCTGGAGAACGTGATCGACCCCGAGTTGGGGCTCGATTTCGTCGAGCTCGGGCTCGTCTACGACATCGCGGTGGAGGGCACCGAGGCCTTCATCACCTTCACTCTCACGACCCCCGGATGCCCGATCGGCCCGCAGGTCACCGAGCAGATGCAGGAGTTCGTCGGCGACCTTCCCGGCATCACTGCCGTCCACCCGAAGCTCGTCTTCACACCCGCGTGGACCCCGGACCTGATGTCCGAGGACGCCAAGTTCGCCCTGGGCTACTGACCCAGGCTGACGTGGTCCGGCGCCAGGCGCTGGGCTAGCGCCAGCGTCTCGCTGTCCAGCTCGGCCGGTTCCATCTCGTAGTGGGCGGCGTACTCGGTCTCGAGCGCGGAACGGACGGAGTTCCAGCCGGTGCCGGGTACCTCGTCGTCCAGGCTGCCCGTGGTCTCCGGCTGCCAGTCGAGTCCCAGCGCGTCGTAGACCGGAACCAGAACGTCACGGACGCGGTCGGCGCCCGCGACGACCACGACGCCGCCGACGTAGGCGCCGTCCTTGATCACGCGCTGCCCGAGACCCATCAGCTTGGTCGCGCCACGCGCGTTGACGCTGTGCTCGCCGGGGCAGTACTCGCCCGCGATCTCGCCGACGCGCGCGTCGACGCCCAGCCGCCCAAACGCCCGGGCGACCAGCTCCGCGGTCTCATCGAACCGTTGGGTGACCCGCAGCCGCGGCTCCGCCTCACAGACGGCGTGCCCGAAGTGCAACGTGGCGTCGTGGAAGACCGCCGCCCGGCCGCCGGCCAGCCGCTCGATCGCGTCGAACCCGGCTGCCCGCGCCGCGGCCACAGCCGCTGCGTAGCCATCGCTGACCACATCCCGCTTCCCGAACGCGACCGCCGGTCCGGGGCGGGAGATCCTCAACGTCTCGGGCAGCTCACCGGCGGCGACCCTCAGCATCAGCGCCCGCGACACGGCCGCGTCGAGGGCCGGGTCGGCGATCTCGGGATCGACGACGAGCCGCAACGCGACTAGTCGCCGTCGATCAACCGCGGCCGCTGCGCCTTGCCGCGGATGGCCGAGCGCTTGGCGCCCTTGCCGTTGCTGCTCGCCGCGCCGTTGGTGCTGGCGGCACGCCGCGGCTTCGACTTCGCGGCGGTCGCGGCCGGCTTCTTGGGCTTCGGCTTGGGCTTGGCCTTGGCGGCCGGCTTCGCCTTGACCGCCTTCGGCTTGGGCTTCGCGGCCGTGGCGCGGCCCTTGCGGCGCGACTTGCCCGCCGCGTGCAGCAGCTCCTCGAGCGACTCCTCGAAGAAGCCGGCCAGCTTCTCCAGGTCGGGCACGGCGTCGTAGTCGCCGAGCAGGCCGAAGTCGAGCTTGCCGTTGTAGCTCATCGCGGCGATCGCCAGCGCGTGGTTCTCGGGCAGGAACGCCACCGGGACGATCTCCTGCATCTCGCGGCCCATCATGTAGAGCGGGAACTGCGGTCCCGGAACGTTGGTGACGATCAGGTTGAACAGCCGCGTCGAGAAGTTGATCCGCGAAGCCTGGGCGAGCAGGGTGGGGGGCGCGAAGTCCTCGAGCCCGGAGATCACCTCGGCGCCGAGCGCCTGCTTCGACTCCTTGACGCCCTGCATCGACTCGCGCACGATCCGCAGCCGCTCGACCGGGTCCTTGGCATAGACCGGCAACGGCCCGCGCAGCGCGGCGATCCGGTTGCCGAGCGCGTGGTGCTCGTCGCGGGCGCGGATCGAGACGGGGACCAGGCCGCGCAGCTCGAGGCCCTCGGTCCGCACGCCGCGTGTCCGCAGCCACTTGCCGAGCCCGCCGGCGACGACGGCGAGGAATGCGTCGTTGACGGTTCCGCCGAGGCCGTCCTTGACGGCCTTGAAGTCGGCCAGCTCGCACTGCTGCCAGAAGATCCGGCGGTGCGGCCCGATCGGTACGTTGAGCGGCACGTCAGGGGCTGGGTTGAGGCCGGCCCAGGCGATCTCGCCGACGCCCTCGATCGCCTCTCGGGCCCGCTCGACGGTCGTCGCGGGGTCGCGCACGACCTTCGCGGCCTCGCCGGCGACCATCCCGGGCGCGCGCAGGAGGTCCTTGATCCCCTCGGCGACCAGCTCGGCCTGCGAGGGCTCCTGCTGCGGCACCCACGGCGGCAGCTCCTCACGCGGCGGCTGGTCCCGCGAGAGGTCGAACAGGACCGTCGCGATGTCGACGCCGGAGACGCCGTCGACGAGCGCATGGTGCGTCTTCGACACGAGCGCGAAGCCACCGTTGGCGAGCCCCTGGACGAGCCAGATCTCCCAGAGCGGCTTCGAGCGGTCGAGCCGCTGCGAGAAGATCCGCCCGGCGATCCCGCGCAGCTGCTCCATCGATCCGGGCGACGGCAGCGCGGTGTGGCGGACGTGGTAGTCGATGTTGAAGCGCGGGTCGTCGACCCAGAACGGACGGCCCATCTCGAAGCGCGGGAACGCCAGCTTCTGGCGGTAGCGCGGCACCAGATGGAGCCGCGACTCGATGTGGCGCGTGAACTCCTCGCGAGTCGGCACGGGCCCTTCCATCAGGACGATTGCGCCAACGTGCATATGCGACGAACGGCGCTCCTGGTGGAGGAACGAAGCGTCGATCGCGCTCAGTCGGTCTCGGTGGCCCTGCGCCATCCGATGGAGCCTACGCCACAATCAGCGGAATGGGACGGCAGTTCAACCCGCGGCGGGCGGTCGCGGCCCTCAGTGCGCTTGCCTGCGGAGCCGCTTTGGCGGCTGGCTGCGGCGGCGATGACGGCTCGGCATCAGCGGCCGAACGGGTTCCGCCCGCCAAGGTCGACCGCTTCGACGCGAAGGCGGCCTACGAGCTCGTGCACGAGCAGGTCGAGCTCGGGCCACGCCCGGCCGGCTCCAAGCCGTCGCGCGTGCTCGCGGAGCGGCTGCGCCGGATGCTCCCCAACGGCCGTTTCCAGCCGGTCGGCGGCGGCCTGCGCAACGTGGTCGGGCGGGTCCCCGGCAGCAACCCGAAGCGGGTCGTGATCGTCGGTGCCCACTACGACACCAAGGAGATCCCCGGCTTTCTCGGCGCGGTCGACGGTGGCTCGGGGACCGCGGTCGTCGCCCAGCTGGCGAAGACGATCAAGCCGCGTCAGCTGCGCCCGACGGTCGTCTTCCTGATGTTCGACGGCGAGGAGGCGCCGGCCGGCAAGCCGGACGACCAGTTCGCCCGCTACGGCCTCCGCGGCAGCAAGGCCGCCGCGCCGCGCTACAAGCACGCCGAGGCGATGATCCTGCTCGACTTCGTCGGCAACAAGGGCCTGCGGATCCCGCGCGAGGACTACTCGGACAAGGGTCTCTGGCGGAAGCTGCGCGCCGCCGCCCGGGCCGTCGGCGTCGGCAAGGTCTTCCCGGCGGCGGATCTTGGCGGCGGGATCCAGGACGATCACCTGCCGTTCATCGAGCAGGGCGTGCCCTCGATCGACCTGATCGACTTCGACTTTCCCTGCTGGCACAGGACCTGCGACGACCTCTCGAAGGTGTCAGCGCGCAGCCTCGACGCCAGCGGCGAGACCGTCTACGAGCTCCTACGTAGACTCTGACGCGATGGCCAACGTTCCCGAGAAGCTTCTGCTGGCTGCGCCGCGCGGTTACTGCGCCGGCGTCGATCGCGCCGTCCAGACCGTCGAGCGCGCGCTGGAGCTGTACGGGCCGCCGGTCTACGTACGCAAGGAGATCGTCCACAACAAGCATGTGGTCGAGCAGCTGCGCGAGCGCGGCGCGATCTTCGTCGACCAGGAGAGCGAGGTCCCCGAGGGCCAGACGGTCGTCTTCTCGGCCCACGGCGTCTCGCCGGCTGTCCACGCCAACTCCGCGGCCCGCGAGCTCAAGACGATCGACGCCACCTGCCCGCTCGTCACCAAGGTCCACGTCGAGGCGAAGAAGTTCGCCGCGGAGGGCTACACGATCGTCCTGGTCGGCCACGCCGACCAGGAGGAGGTCGAGGGCACGATGGGGGAGGCGCCCGACCACATCGTGCTGATCGAGACCGAGGCCGACGTCGACACGCTCGAGGTCGACGATCCCGACCGTGTCGCGTTCATCTCCCAGACGACCCTCTCGGTCGACGAGACGCGCGCGATCATCAACCGGCTGCGCGAGAAGTTCCCCAACATCACCGGTCCGCGCACCGACGACATCTGTTACGCGACCACCAACCGTCAGATGGCGGTCCGTCAGATGGCTGGCGAGTGCGATCTCGTCCTGGTCATCGGCTCCTCAAACTCGTCGAACTCCAACCGCCTGGTCGAGGTCGCGCGCGTGCACGGCGCCGAATCGCACCTGATCGACAACGAGACGCAGGTGCAGGAGGAGTGGCTCGAGGGCAAGCGCGTCGTCGGCATCAGTTCCGGCGCCAGTGCGCCCGAGGAGCTCGTGCAGCGCCTCGTCGACTTCTTCCGCGCCCGCGGCACCGACGACGTCTCGGAGTTCGAGGTCGTCCAGGAGGACGTCCGCTTCATGCTCCCCAAGGAGATCCGTAAGGCCCTCGCAGCCGCTGGCTGACTGGTCTGACCGACTTTGGCCAGCTGGCCAAGGTGTGAGAAACGCGAACGCCGGGAATCCCTTCGCCAACCGAGAGGTGCAGGCGACGGGAGGAGAGCAATGCGAGGCGTGGTGGGGTTGGTCGTAGCGGCTGGAGTGCTGGCATTCGTGCCGGCGGCACAGGCGCAGGTCGACATCAGCAACTGGCGAGCTCAGGTCTACGACAGCAACGCGACGACCGAGGCGCAGGAGATCGACGCCAACGTCTTCACTCAGGCCGGTGGCCACCCGTACATCGGTGTGACCGACTTCTCGCTCACCGGGGCGACGGCAGACGACAACGCCGCGACCATCCGCGTGGACGTGCCGCCGGGTCTCGTGCCCAACCCCGCCATCTATCCGACCTGCTCCCTGGTGCAGTTGCAACTCGGCAACAGCTGTCCGACTAACTCGCAGATCGGGACCGAGCAGATCACCATCTCGACGCCCGCGATCCCCGTTCCCGCGACGATCAAGGTCCCGCTCTACAACATCGAGATCGAGGAGGACCAGGTCGCGCGGTTCGGCTTCAACCCCGCGGACGCGGCGATCGTGCCGGGGCTCGGTCCGGCACTCGGGGCGCTCGGCCTGCACGAGGTGGAGATCATCGGCGGTGTGCGCGACTCGCTGGCCGACGCCAATCCGGTCGGCAGCGACGCGAACCCGCTACCGGCCGACAACGGCCTCTTCTTCCGCATCGACGTGTCGTCGACGACGCCGGCGCTGCTGCGGTCGAAGTTGACCTTCTGGGGAACGCCTGGCGATCCGGCCCACAGTGCCGAGGTCGGCCAGTCCTGCATCATCGCGCCGCCGGTGACCCCCGCGACTGGCGTCTGCGCGCCAGACCCGACTCCGAGCGCGGCGCCGAATCCGGCCACACCGTTCCTGGCCAACCCGACGGCCTGCACCGGCGAGAAGCTCTCGACGCGCCTGATCATCACCTCGGAGGGCGGCGGCGCTGACAGCGCGATCACCCAGACGCCGACCATCGACGGTCAGGAGGGCGCGACCGGCTGCGAGCTCGTGCCGTTCGCCGCGGACTTCGCGCTGTTGCCGGACACGACTCAGCCCGACACGCCGACCGGGCCGGTAGCGACCATCAGCGTGCCGCAGGAGGGACTGTCCGACACCGCGACGCTGACCACCGCGCATGTCAGGGACATATCGGTGACCCTGCCGCCCGGTCTGACGATCAACCCGTCGGTCGCCAACGGTCTCGAGGCATGTACCGACGCGCAGTTCGCCGTCGATGCGGGTGTTCCGGGTGGTGAGGCTTGCCCGGCCGCCTCCGAGGTTGGAACCGTCGCGCTGAAGACGCCGCTGCTGCCGCCGTTGCCTGGGGAGCCCGTCGATGGTCCCGATCAGATCGGGACGGCCTACGTCGGACAGCCGCTGGCCGGTGACATGTACCGGCTCTTCGTCACGGTCGAGGGCCGCGGCGTCTCGATCCGGCTCAAGGGATCCGTGCGGCCGAACAAGGACACCGGACAGCTGACCGCCAGCTTCCCGGACAACCCCCAGCTTCCGTTCGGCGAGCTCGCGGTCGACTTCCGCGACGGCCCCCGGGCGCCACTGGCGACACCGCTCGACTGCGGACCCAAGAGCGGAGCGGCACGGCTCACACCGTGGTCGGGCACAGCGCCCGTCGACGCGCAGAGCGATCCCTTCGACATCGCGGGCGGGAGCTGTCCGGTGGGCTTCGCCCCATCGTTCGGCGCCTCGACCGCGTCCTCGGCCGCTGGAGCCTTCTCGGCGCTGAACGTCGGGATCGGGCGTGACGACCGCAACCAGTTCCTCTCGGGTGTGCGTGTGGACACGCCGCCCGGACTCGCGGCGAAGATCAAGGGCGTCGAGAAGTGCGCCAGCGCCGCCGCGGACAGCGGCGCCTGCCCAGCATCGACCCGGATCGGCACCGTGACCACGACAGCCGGAGCGGGCAGCGACCCCTACCGCCTCAGCGGCCCGGTCTACTTCACCGAGGGCTACAAGGGCTCGCCGTTCGGGATGGTCGCGGTGATCCGAGCGATCGCCGGTCCGTACGACCTCGGCACGGTAATCGTTCGCCAGTCGATCTTCGTCGACCCCGAGGATGCGCACCTGACCGTCGTCAGCGACCCGCTGCCCCAGATCCTCGAGGGCGTGCCGATCCGTCTGCGCGACGTCAGCGTGACCGTCGACAAGCCGGGCTTCGCCTACAACCCGACGTCATGTGGCCCCAAGAACGTCGGGGGCCGGTTGCACTCGCTCCAGGGAACGGTCGCCGATCGCGGCGCGGGCCTCCAGTTCGACAACTGCGCACGGCTCGGCTTCACGCCGAAGCTGCGCCTGCAGCTGACCGGGCCACGGCAGCTCAAGAAGGGCAAGCACCCGGGCCTGAAGAGTCGGGTCACCCAGCCGGGTAGCCAGGCGAACATCGCCAGCGCCGTCGTCAAGCTGCCGAAGAGCCTGGCGCTCGACCCGCGCAACTCACAGGTGGTGTGCGGCTTCGAGGCGGGTCAGCGTGCCGACTGCCCGAAGCGGACGCGGATCGGCAACGCCACGGCCGTCTCGCCGGTGCTCAACCGCAAGCTGACCGGGCCGGTCTACCTGGTCCAGGGAATCCGGGTCGATCCGACGACCGGCAACCGGATCAGGACGCTGCCGAGCCTGCTCGCCAAGCTCAACGGTGAGATCCGGATCAACGTGCGCGGCGTGACCAGCGTCGAGAAGGGCAAGCTGGTCACGACGTTCGGCGCCGTCCCCGACGCCCCGGTCACCCAGTTCGCCCTCAACGTCAAGGGCGGCAAGCGCGGCATCCTGGCCGCTACCGGCCGGCCGGGCATCTGCAGCCGCCGTCAGGTCGCGGTCAACGGCTTCACCGGCCACAACGGCAAGCTGGCCGCGCAGAAGCGAGTCCGGATGGCGACACCGTGCAAGCAGCTGAAGCGGCTGCAGGCGAAGGCGAAGAAGCGCAAGGCGGCGCAGCGCAAGCGCGCCGCTAATCGTCGAGCCGCGTCCTGAAGCCCTCGGACGGCTCGACGACCGCGCCGGCGTCGCGAGCGGCGTCGGCGAGCCAGTGGTCCGAGGTGACGACGTGCAGCGTCGCGGGGGAGGGGTGGGCCTTCACCAGCTCGAGGATCTTGTAGTCGGCCGCGTCGGGCTTCGGCTTCGGCGCATGCTCGATCGCGATCACGGTCGACCGCAACGGCGGCCGCGGAGCTCTTTCAAAGACGACCGTCACATCGTCACCGCTGGCGGCAGAGAAGCGCTCGAGTTCGTCGACCAGCTTCGCCATCGCGGCGTCGCGGTCCCTCCACCAGCCGTCCGGCCTGGTCCCGATGACATTCATGCCATCGACGACGAAGTGCATGGCGGTAAGCCTACGTCTTGGGAGTGAACTGGTAGCCGTAGAGGCGCAATCCAGCCTCTGTCGCCTCCACCAGCCCGTCGCCCTCGTGCAGGCCCGGCTCGTCGATCCCGGCTCCGGCGAGAACCGCATAGGCGGCGCCGGCGCTGAACGACGCTGGCTGCGCGGTCGCGCCGGGGGTCACGGCCTCGAGATAGTCCTCGCCCTCGACCCAGTCGCCGCTGAGCACGAGCCGGTCGCGGGCGCCGGGCAGCGCGATGTCCGCGGTCTGGGCCTCGAGCAGCACGTCCTCGGCGTCCTCCGGCCGCACCGGGGCCATCGGCTGTGGTAGCTCGAGCGAGCCGTCGATCTCGAGCAGCACCTCCTGGATCGCGCGCTCGCAGTCGAGGTAGTCGCCCTCGCCGTAGTGGATCGAGCGCAGCTTGCCCTCGACGTCGAACAGGTAACGGCCGGGCCAGCCCTTGTTCGCGTACTCGCGCCAGACCTCGAAGCCCGGGTCGAGCAGCACCGCGTACTCGATCCCCATCTGCTCAATGGCGCGCTCGACGACCTCGCGGTCGGTTCCGAACGAGTACCCGGGACAGTGGATGCCGATCACGCGCAGGCCCTTGTCGGCGTAGCGCGCGTGCCACTCGCGCAGGTACGGGAGGGTGCGATGGGAGTTGATCCGGGCGAAGTCGAAGAACTCGATCAGCGTCGCCTCGTGGCGGACGAGCTTCGTCATCCGCAGGAAGGCGACGTTCAGCCACTCCATCTTCGGCGGGAACTCTGGCGCACGGATCTCGGATCCCTCAGGGGCTCTCATGACCGCCGAAGCATGCCGGACTCGGCGTTTTGCCGCAGATCAGCCCCGCCCGCACCCCGTGGGTGGAACACCGTCGTACCCATTAGACGGTGTGTACAAACATCGACCTCTCCTCCGAAACCATTCCTTGTCGGAAGCGTTGTGTCGCTTGTACAGTGAGGTCAAGTAGCCCTCACTGCAACCCCGATTCCCAGGAGGAGCAAGTGCGCAAAGTGCACCTCATCGGCGTCTTGGTGGGCGCCCTGGCGCTGGCGGTTTCCGCGGTCGCGGTAGCCAGCCCCCAGTTCAAGCAGACGGTCAAGGCCAAGTACACGACCAACAAGGCGCAGAAGCCGGCGGGCCTGTCGGTAAATCTGAGTGCCACCGATCCAGGTGCGGTGCCGCCAGGGGCCCAGCCCGGAGTCAAGACGTTGAAGATCACCTTCTCCGGCTCGAAGATCAACTTCAAGGCGGCGAAGCTCTGCAAGCTGCCGCAGGACCAGGCGGAGAGCTGTCCGGGCAACACCAAGATCGGTGACGGCACCGCAAAGGCGAATCTCGTCGGTACGAACACCGCGACCGGCCAGAAGACCGTCGTGCCGAACCTCGGGCAGAAGGTCAGCGCCTACACCGTGAGTGGCGGCCTGTACCTGGTCGTCAAGGGCACGACGTTGCCGACGACGGCGATCCTCAAGGCATCGCTCAGCAAGAAGGGCGTGCTCAGCGTCAACGTCGAGCGCGACCTGCCCGTCATTCCGGGCGGCAACAAGATCGTCCTCACCGACTTCGCGGTGAAGATCAAGAAGGTCACCACCGGCAAGGGCAAGAAGCTGAAGTCGTTCGTCACCACGCCGAAGTGCGGCAAGTCGAAGAAGTTCACGATCAAGTCGAACTTCAACTACGACGACGGCAGCAAGAAGAACATCACCACCACCCAGAAGTGCAAGAAGTAGCGCCACGCAACCTGCCCTCCTGACAGGGATGCACCACGCGACGGCCCCGCTCCGGCGGGGCCGTCGTCCGTTCTAGGACATCCCGGCGAGTGTGCGCAGTAGCTCAGGGGAGACCCAGAGCTCGACGGCCGCGGCGGCTAGCAGGATCGGTACCGCGATCGCGACGGTCACGAACGTCGCCGCCAGCAGGTCGTCCCAACGGCCCCGGCGGCTGGCGATCATCCAGGCCGCCAGCGGCAGGAACAGCGCGGTCAACTCGGGCAGGGCGTGGGGGAGCAGCCCGAGGATCAGCGTCCCCGGGCCGATCTGCAGTAGCCCCGAGACGTCGGCCGCCACTAGGCCGATGCCGTAGGCCTGGGTGCAGAGCGAGAAGATCGTCGCGCCGAGGACGAAGGCGATCGCCAGCGGGCCGGCTTTCTCGTGGACCCAGCGATCGACGCCGCTGCGGTTCGCCGCCGACAGCGGCAGCGAGCTGCCGGCGATGAAGCCGGCGACGCAGGCCATCGCGTGCAGCGCCAGCACCAGCCCGTTGCGGTAGAGGATGTGTAGGTAGTCCTCGAGGCCGGGCGGGTGGGTGAGGCCGGCGAAGTTCAGGATCGCCGGTTGTGGCGTTGCCACCTTGGCGACGACGAAGACCGCGAACAGCAGTCCGCACGCCACCGCGAAGCTGAGCGCCACCCAAGGCCAGAGAACGCGTCCGGGGTTGTCGTTCCACTCGCGCAGCGCGGTCCGCGTGTGGGCCATGCCCTGCACGAGGACCATGTCGTTGACGCTGCTCATCAAAGCCCCATCGGCGGGGCTGGCACGGAAGTTGAGGGCGCTCAGCCGGCGCTGGCGGGGTGCTGCTTCGCCCAGGCCTCGATCTTGCGCGAGTCCGAGACGACCTCGCCGTCGTCGGTCACGAGCACCGGAACGGCATAGCTGCCGGTCAGCTCCTTCGCCTTCTTGCGGCCGGCGGTCTGGTTGACGAAGTCCGGCAGCACGGCGAGGCCGTAGGACTTGATCAGTTCGGGCTCATAGCCGGCGTCGCGCAGCGCGTGGTAGGCACGGCGGCAGGGATGGCCGCCGGGGCGCGGCGTCTGGAAGGTTCCGTAGCAGATGTAGAGCTCCATCGGCCGACCGTACTCCACCGGCGGCCCCCGTGACGCCGGGCTACCCCGATACACTGGTATGCCGCACCTCCCCTTCGAGACCTGACCCCGAGCACAGGATCTGATGGCCACTAACGACAAGACCCGCATCGCCAAGCCCAGCCCGATCGTCGAGGACGATCAAGGACAGCTGGTCGCGAAGAAGGGCGTGTCGCGTGAGGTCATCACGGAGCTCTCCAAGATCAAGGACGAGCCGCAGTGGATGCGGGACCTGCGCCTGAAGTCGTACGACATCTTCGAGCGCAAGCCGATCCCGACCTGGGGCGTTGACCTCTCCGACCTCGACCTCGACGAGCTGGTGCTCTACAGCCCGCCCGAGGCCGGTCGCTACGACTCCTGGGACGACGTCCCGGAGGAGATGAAGAAGACCTATGAGGACCTCGGCATCCCGCAGGCCGAGCGCGAGCACCTCGCCGGCGTCGTCGGCGTCTGGCGCCAGGAGCCGGTCTACGAGGGCCTGAAGAAGGAGTACGCGGACCTCGGGATCATCTTCTGCTCGATGGACACCGCGATCCAGGAGCACGGGGATCTCGTCCAGGAGTACTTCATGAAGAAGTGCGTCCCGCCGCAGGACAACAAGTTCTCGGCGCTGCACGGCGCTGTCTGGTCGGGCGGCTCGTTCCTCTACGTCCCGAAGGACGTCAAGGTCGACCTGCCGCTGCAGGCCTACTTCCGCATGGAGGGCGCCAACGAGGGCACCTTCGAGCACACGCTGATCATCGCCGACGAGGGCTCGGAGGTGAACTACATCGAGGGCTGCACCGCCCAGACCTACAGCGTCAACTCGATGCACTCCGCGGTCGTCGAGATCTTCGTCAAGGAGGGCGCGAAGGCCCGCTACACGACCGTCCAGAACTGGTCGAAGGACGTCTTCAACCTCAACACGAAGCGCGCGATCGTCGAGGCCGACGGAACCGTCGAGTGGGTCGGCGGATCGATGGGCGCCAAGAAGGTAATGCTCTACCCGGGCTCGTTCCTGATGGGCGAGCGCGCGCGTGCCGACCACCTCAACGTCGGCGTCGCCTCCGGCGACGTCTGGAAGGACACCGGCGCCAAGGTCGTCCACCTCGCGCCGAACACGACCTCGAACATTCTCGCCAAGTCGATCTCCAAGGACGGCGGGATCATGGGCTACCGCGGCCTCGTCCGCATGGGCCACAACTCGCAGGGCTCGAAGTCCCACGTCCAGTGCGACGGCCTGATGATGGACCCGCACTCGCGGTCGGACACCTGGCCCGACATCCAGATCCAGAACCCGCACGTCACCGTCGCCCACGAGGCCGTCGTCGGCAAGATCTCCGACGAGCAGATGTTCTACCTCCAGTCCCGCGGCCTCTCCGAGGAGGAGGCAGCCGCGATGATCGTCAACGGCTTCATCGAGCCCGTCACCAAGGAGCTCCCGATGGAGTACGCCGTCGAGCTCAACCGCCTGATCCAGCTCGAGATGATCGGCAGCATCGGCTAGCCGGCTGCAAACCGTCGCCTGGCGGCGTCATCGCGAGCCTCGCGGGCTGGCGCCCGCCACGGCCCGCTCTTCCTTGCCATGCTCGGTTTTCGCGCGGCTAACCGACGCTGCTGGTGATTACTCCGGCCAACTCGCGTCGCCGGTTACGGCGCCGCGCATGACTTTGAGGCTGAGGAGGGCGCATTTGCGCCGGGTGGGGGAGATCTCGATGCCGAGGAGGTCGATGATCCAGTCGGCGCCGAGGGCGGCGATGTCGTCGGCCTTCATGCCGATCAGCTCCTCGGAGGCGATCGAGGCGGAGGCCTGGGAGATTGCGCAGCCCTGACCGTGGAAGCGCAGGTCGGTGACGGTGCCGCTGTCGTCGACGATCAGGTGGACGCCTAGCTCGTCGCCGCAGAGCGGGTTGTGGT
Organism: uncultured Thermoleophilaceae bacterium; assembly: GCA_964629855.1. GTDB lineage: Bacteria > Actinomycetota > Thermoleophilia > Solirubrobacterales > Thermoleophilaceae > JAAYBF01. Next base: position 26,398 of record CAZVRI010000020.1, on the reverse strand, counting down.
CGTGCCACTCGCGGTCGTGCGGCTCCAGCTCGCCGAAGTTGCGCGGGTCCTTGTAGTGATCGAGGATGTAGTCGCGGTAGAGAGCGTCCATCAGAGTCCGAATACCTCGCGGGCGGTCTGGAGGGCGGCGACCAGGCGGTCGGCGTCGTCGTGGGTGCTGTAGACGTGGAAGCTGGCCCGAGCGGTCGCCGGGACGCCCATCTCGCGCATCAGCGGCTGGGCGCAGTGGTGGCCGGCACGGATGCAGACGTTCTCGCGGTCGCAGATCTCGGCGAGGTCGTGCGGGTGGATCCCCTTCAGCTCGAACGAGATCACGCCGCCACGCAGGTCCGGATCGATCGGGCCGTAGGCGCGCAGGCCCTCGACCTCCTCGAGCCGGTCGAGCGTGTAGGCCGTCAGCTCGCGCTCGTGCGCGCGCACGGCATCCATGCCGATGGCGGACAGGTAGTCGATCGCGGCGCCGAGCCCGACACCCTCGGCGATCGCCGAGGTGCCCGCCTCGAACTTCCACGGCAGCTCGTTCCAGGTCGACATGTCGAACCCGACCGAGGCGATCATGTCGCCGCCGCCGAGGAACGGGCCCATCGCCTCGAGGATCTCGCGGCGGCCGTGCAGCACGCCGATCCCGGTCGGGCCGAGCGCCTTGTGTCCGGTCCAGGCGTAGAAGTCGGAGTCGATCGCCGCGAGGTCGACCGGCATCTGCGGAACTGCCTGCGAGCCGTCGACCAGCGTGACCGCACCCGCCGCGTGCGCGCGCCGGACGATCTCGGTGACCGGGTTGATCGTGCCGAGCACGTTCGATACGTGCGCGACCGAGACGAGCTTCACGCGCCCCCCGGCAAGCACCTCGTCGAGTTCGTCGAGCGACAGCTGACCGTCGTCGGAGACCCGGAGGTAGCGCAGCTTCGCGCCCTGGCGTTGGCAGAGCAGCTGCCACGGCACGATGTTCGAGTGGTGCTCCATGTGGGTGATCAGCACCTCGTCGCCCGGACCGACGTTGTCGAGTCCCCAGGCGTGCGCGACGAGGTTGATCGCCTCAGTCGCGTTGCGGGTGAAGATCGTCGTGTCGGTCTCGCCGCCCACGAACGCCGCGATCCGCGCCCGCGCCCCCTCGAACAGGTCGGTCGCCTCCTGCGCCAGCTCGTAGACGGCGCGGTGGAGGTTGGCGTTCGAGTTGCGGTAGTAGGAGTCGATCGCCTCCAGGACGGCGGTCGGCTTCTGCGACGTGTTGGCCGAGTCGAGGTAGGCGATCGGCAGGCCGTCGCGCTCGCGCGACAGGATCGGGAAGTCCGCCCGCACCTCGGCCAGGGACTTGGTGGCGGTGGTGGAGGGCGGAACCGTCACCGTCACGCCTCCTGCGCCGCTCCCGCCCGGTGTCCGACGAACTCCTTGACCTGGTCCTCGGCGGCGAGCAGCTTCTCGCCGATCCGGCGCCGGATCAGCGTCTCCAACCCGGGATCGTCGAGCCGCTGCACGACCTCCTCGAAGTAGCCCTCGACGAGCGTGCGGACCGCGTCGATCCGCGAGATCCCGCGGGTCATCATGTAGAAGATCTGCTCCTCGTCGAGCTCGCCGACGGTGCCGCCGTGCGACGCCGAGACGTTGTCGACCTTGACGATCAGCGACGGGATCGCGTCGCCCTTCGCCTTCTGCGAGAGCAGCATCTGGTGGGTCTGGAGGTAGGTGTGGGTCTCCTGGGCGCCCTCGACGATCTCGATCAGGCCCTCGTAGGACGCGCGCGACTCGCCGGTCAGCGCGCCCTTCCAGACCGTGTCGCCGGCCGTGTGCTCGGCCTCGTGCAGATCGGTCGTGAACAGGTCGAGGTGCTCGTCGCGCTCGGTGAAGTAGAGGCCCGTGTGACGCATGTCGGAGCCCTTCTCCGCCGTGATGATGTCGAGCGTCTGCTTGGTCAGCCGGCCACCGAGGTGGACCGGAACCCAGCTGACGAAGGCGTCGCGGGCGATCACGACGCGCTTGGTCGAGATGTCGTAGATCTCGCCGCGGCCCCAGTCCTGGAAGTGGGCAACCTTGGCGCGGGCGCCAGGGGCGGTGTACAGCTCGAACGCGCCGGCGTGCAGCGCCTGGCCGTCGATGTCGGCGCCGAGGCAGTACTCGCGGATCGCGCACTCGGAGTTCTCGCCGAGGATCGCCAGCGTGTGCGCGTACTGCACCGTGCCGGGCTCGTCGATCGCGTAGACGCTCTGGATCGGCTTCTCGACACGGACGTTCGCCGGGACGTGGATGAACACGCCGCCGGTCCAGAACGCCGCCGTCGCGGCCGGGAACTTGCCCTCGTCCTCGGAGAGGCGGCGCATGTACCACTCCTGCACCAGCTCGCCGTGCTCCTCGACGGCCTGCTCGAGCGGCATCACGATCACGCCCTGTGCGGCCAGCTCGGCGTCCACGTGGGTGTAGATCGTGCTGGCGCCACGCTGGACGATCAGCGCGCCCGGCTCGCCATCGAGGGCCGCGCGGACCTCGTCCGGCAGCTCGTCCTCGGAGTTGACCGGCTCGTAGCGACGCGGCTCGAGCGCGTCGATCTCGAGCTCGCGCAGCGAAGTCGTCCAGAAGCCCGAGCGGCGCCAGGTCGGAACCGGCTCGGCCTCGTAGGCCGCGAGCGCGGCGGTCCGCTTGTCCTCCAGCCAGCTACGAGGCATTGGCGGCCGCGACCTCCTCGCGGATGAAGTCGTAGCCCTTCTCCTCGAGCTCGTCGGCGAGCTCAGGGCCGCCCTCACGGACGATCCGGCCGTCCAGCATGATGTGGACGAACTGCGGCTTGACGTAGTCGAGGATGCGCGTGTAGTGGGTGATGATCAGCGAGCCCATGTCCGGTCCGCTGAGCGCGTTGACGCCGTCGGAGACGATCCGCAGCGCGTCGATGTCGAGACCGGAGTCGGTCTCGTCGAGCACCGCGATCTCCGGCTTCAGCATCGCGAGCTGGAGGATCTCGGCGCGCTTCTTCTCGCCGCCGGAGAAGCCCTCGTTGAGGTAGCGGCTGGTGAAGTCGCGGTTGATCCGCAGGAGCTCCATGTTCTCGCCGAGCAGCTGGCCGAACTCCTTGACCTTGATCGGCTCGTCGCGCTTGGCGTTGACGGCCATCCGGAGGAAGTTCGCGACCGACACGCCCGGGATCGTCGCCGGGTACTGGAACGCCATGAAGAGGCCGGCGCGGGCGCGCTCGTCGGGCCCCGCCTCGGTCACGTCCTCGCCGTTGAAGAGGATCTTGCCCTCGGTGACCTCATAGGTCGGGTTGCCCATGATCGTGTTGGCGAGCGTCGACTTGCCGGAGCCGTTGGGGCCCATCAGCGCGTGCGTCTCGCCCTTGCGCACCGTGAGGTTCAGCCCGCGCAGAATCTCGCGCTCCTCGATGCGTACGTGCAGGTTCTGGATCTCCAAGCTCATGCGGTGGCGTTCTCCGTGCCTTCCAGTTCGTTGTCGTCGCCAAGCGTTAGGGCGACCTATGAGGTTATCGGCGCGGCCGTTCGGATCAGCGTCCGGCTGCCAGAAGCCGCAGATCGTGGGCCAGGCGCTCGGGCGTGACCTCGCCGAGCGGGAAGCCGACCCGCTGGACGCCGTTGCCGTCGACCAGCACGATACGCGCCGTGTGGTCGAGGTTGTCGAGCTGCGGCTCGATGGCGTATCCGCCCCAGATCCGGCGTAGCTCCGGACGCGTTCCGAGCACGAAACGCATCCGCCCGGTCATCCGCTGCTTGGACAGGAAGGCGCGTGCGCTGTCGGGCGTGTCGTTGGCCGGATCGACGGAGATCGCCAGCGCCGGTATGTCACGCCCGAGCGCGTTGAGCGCTCCCTTGACCTGCTGCGCCTGTGCGGGACAGCTGTCCTCGCAGTTCGAGTAGAGGAACGTGACGATCACCGGCTGGCCGCGCAGCTCGGCCATTCGCACGACGTCGCCTTCCTCGTCCGGCAGCCCGACCTCAGGCGCCTTCAGTCCCGCCGGCAGCGTCGCGCCGGCGAAGCGTGTTCCGGTCGAGCTCTCGTCCGACGAGCCGGTCGCGGCCAGCGCCACGGCGCCGAACGCCGCAGCCGCAACCACCACGAGCGCTATCGCGATCCGAGGATTCACGCCCCCGAGGGTGACACGTCCGCTGCTGCTAAGGCTCCACGAGCCCACGCCTGATCGCGTAGCGGGCCAGCTCAACGCGGTCGCGCATGCCGAGCTTGGCGAGCACGTTGCCGCGGTGCGACTCGACGGTCTTCTCCGAGACCTTCAGCGCCTCGGCGATCTGGCGGTTGGTGCGCGCCTCGGCAATCAGCTTCACGACCTCGAGCTCGCGCGCCGTCAGCACCTCGCGGCGCGATTCGGGGTCCTCCTCGAGCCAGCGCCGCATCAGCGCCTGCTGGGTCGAGGAAGAGATGAAGGTCCGCCCGCCGGCGATCGTCCGGATCGCTTCGATCAGGTCGGAGTCGGCGGCGCGCTTTGGCACGTAGCCGAGCGCGCCGGCGTCGAGTGCGTCGAAGAAGTAGCGCTCGTCCTCGTGCATCGAGAGCATCAGCAGTCCGATGTCGCCGTGGTGGCTGTTGATCTGGCGCGCCGCCTGCAGGCCGGTCAGACCCGGCATCGAGACATCGAGCACCGCGACGTCGGGCCGCTCGGCAAGCGCCAGCTCCACCGCTTCGATCCCGTCGGCCGCCTCGCCGACGACCGACATGTCGGCCTGGCGCTCGATCAGCATCGCCAATCCGGAGCGGACCACGCCGTGGTCGTCGGCGATCGAGACCCTGATCACGGCAGCCTCAAGGTCAGCTCAGTGCCGGCGCCGCGGCGGGAGCGCAGGTCGAGCGCTCCGCCCGCCAGCCGTGCCCGCTCCGCCATGCCGTCGAGGCCGAGCCCGCCGCTGCGCGTGGCGAGCGGATCGAAGCCCTCGCCGTCGTCGCGGACGCGCAGCTCGACGCTGTCGCCGACGGTCGTCAGCTCGACGTCGACGCGCCCCGGCCGTGCGTGCTGGGCGGCGTTGGTGAGCGCCTCCTGGGCAACGCGGTAGACGACCGTCTGGACGTCCTCGTCGAGCTTGCTCGGATCGCCGCTAACGGCGATGTGCGCCTCGACGCCTGTCCGGTCGGCAAGGCCACGCAGCTGGGCCTCGATCGCGGGGGCGAGGCCGTGGTCGTCGAGCGCGGTCGGGCGCAGCTGGCGCGCCAGGCGCAACAGCTCGTCCATCGCCTGGCCGGTGAGCTGCTTGAGCTCGGCGACCTGGGGCCGCTGGTCGGGCGGCACGTCCTGGGCCAGCGCCTCGAGCCGCAGCAGGATCCCGGTCAGCGCCTGGTTGACCTCGTCGTGGAGATCGCGAGCCACCCGTCGGCGCTCCTCCTCCTGTCCGCGCAGGACGAGCTTGCCGGAGCGCCGGCGCTCGTCGTCGACGCGCTGGAGCAGGCGGCGGAAGGAGGCGGCGAGACGGTCGATCTCGTCGGTCTGGTTCTCGCCGAGGTCGAACGTCGCGGGGTCGGTCGGGTCGATCTGCTCGAGCCGCTCGACGAGCCGCTCGAGCGGGTCGAACCGCTTCTGGAGCATCCAGAGGTTGACGCAGAGTGTCAGCACGATCGCCAGCGCGAGGATCAAGAACTGCCAGCGCTGCTCGCCGACGGAGATGTTCAGGCCGGCCGCCAGGCTGGCGGCGAACAGGGTGATCGTGACCAACACCACGTTGGCCGCCACCACCTGTCCGATTAGGGAGTCGTCGCGTCGTTTCATCAAATGGGGTCCAGACCCCATATCGGCAGCGACCCCCAATGACGACAATCTCGATTAGAAGCTTTCGGCGATGGGCGCCGTGGGCTTCCGCAAGCAGTGTCTGGGTTGAATAGCGCCGGGGCGTCCGAGAGGGCGCCCCGGCCGCGTTCTGGGACCGGCTACATTCGAGGACCAGCTAGAATTGGCCGAGACCAGACCGACTTTCAGGAGTTTTGCCATGCCCAGCGGTGCTGAGCTGATCAAGAAGGCGAAGGAGCAGATCACCGAGGTCGACCCGCGCGAGGTCCACGACCTGCTGGGCAACGGCCACCGCAACGGCACGGTCCTCGTCGACTGCCGCGAGGAGCACGAGTTCGCCGAGTCGCACCTGCCGGGCGCCGTGCACGTTCCGCGCGGTCACCTCGAGTCGCGCATCGAGGGCGCGGCGGGCGACAAGTCGGCCCGGGTCATCATCTACTGCCAGTCCGGCAACCGCTCCGCGCTCGCCGCGAAGACGCTGATCGACGAGCTGGGCTACGAGCAGGCCGAGTCGATGACCGGCGGCATCACGCTCTGGAAGGACCGCGGCTACGACGTCGAGACTCCCCGCCGGCTGACCGCCGAGCAGCGTGAGCGCTACTCGCGCCACCTGCTCGTCCCGGAGATCGGCCTCGAGGGGCAGCTCAAGCTGCTCGACGCCAAGGTGCTGCTGCTGGGCGCCGGCGGGCTTGGCTCGCCGACGGCGCTCTACCTCGCCGCCGCCGGCGTCGGGACGATCGGCATCGTCGACGACGACGTCGTCGACCTCTCCAACCTCCAGCGCCAGGTCGCGCACTCCGAGAGCCGGATCGGCATCCCGAAGGTCGACTCCGCCGAGCAGGCGATCCACGAGATCAACTCCGACGTGAACGTCGTCAAGTACGAGACCCGCCTCGACTCCTCCAACATCATGGAGATCATCGAGGGCTACGACGTGATCGTCGACGGCGTCGACAACTTCCCGACCCGCTACCTGCTCAACGACGCCACGGTGCGGCTGAAGATCCCCGTCGTCTCGGCGTCGATCCTCGGCTTCGACGGTCAGCTGGCGGTCTTCGCTCCCTACGAGGGGCCCTGCTACCGCTGCCTCTACCCGACGCCGCCGCCGGCCGAGCTGGCGCCGTCCTGCGGTGCCAACGGCGTGCTCGGCGCGCTGCCGGGAATCATGGGCGTGCTGCAGGCGATCGAGGTCGTCAAGCTGATCACCGGCTCCGGCGAGCCGCTGATCGGGCGCCTGCTGCTCTACGAGGCGCTCAGCACCAGCTTCACCGACCTCAAGGTGCGGCGCGACCCCGAGTGCCCGATCTGCTCGCGCGACCCGGAGTCGATCTCCGACGACGAGATGGGCGTCTTCCCTGATTACGAGCTCTTCTGCGCCGCGGCCGGCTGAGATAGGGTCCGCTCCGTGAGCACGATCAAGATCCCACCGGTCCTGCGTCCCTCGACGGGCGGCGAGCGCGAGGTGTCCGCCGAGGGCGCCGACGTCGGCGAGCTGCTCCGCGCGCTCGCGACCGCCCATCCGGCCACCGAGGGTCAGCTGTTCGGCGAGGACGGCACCCTCAACCGCTACGTCAACGTCTATCTCAACGATGAGGACGTCCGGGTGCTGAACGGGCTCGACACGGCCGTCAAGGCCGACGACACGCTCGTCATCCTGCCGGCGATGGCCGGCGGCGCTTAGCCCCAGCAGCGCGATCGACGTCGCCGTTGGCCAAGCGCCCTGGGCGGGCGTAAGGTGGAAGGACGCAACGGAGGAGGCTCTGATGGCTTTGGCACGTGTCGTGTCCTTCGACGGGGTCAGCAAGGCCCGCGCCGAGGAGCTGGAACGCGAGATGCGCGAGGGCGGGCGTCCCGACGAGATCCCCGCGACCGAGGTGGCGATGCTCCACGACGCGGACGCGGAGCGCGCGCTGGTGGTGCTGTTCTTCGACGACGAGGAGAGTTACACGCGGGCGGACGAGTTCCTCAGCGCGATGCCGGCCGACGATACGCCCGGCAGGCGCACGGCAGTCGACAAGTACGACGTCTTGGTGCGGCTGACCGATTAGCCGTAGGCCGACGGGCCTAGGCGGGGCCTTGCGGGCGCCGCTACACTTTCTGAAGTGATGGAGGGCCTACAGAACCGTCCCTGCGGGGGGCGCTACGGCGACATCGTCGAGGCGATCGGCAATACGCCGCTGGTCGAGCTCAAGCGGCTGTCGCCGAAGCCGGGCGTCCGGATCTACGCGAAGCTCGAGTCCTACAACCCGACCGGCTCGGTCAAGGATCGCGTCGCGCGCGGGCTGATCGAGGACGCCGAGGCGAAGGGGGCGATCCGACCGGGCCAGACGATCCTCGAGCCGACCTCCGGCAACACCGGGATCTCGCTGGCGATGATCTGCCAGCGCAAGGGCTACCCGCTGAAGGTCGTGATGCCCGACAACGTCACCGAGGAGCGGACCCAGCTGCTGTCGATGTACGGCGCTGAGATCGTCTACT
>CAZVRI010000020.1:0-18182 GCA_964629855.1 uncultured Thermoleophilaceae bacterium | reverse complement strand
CAGGGCTCGAACGGCGCTGTCGCGTTGGCGCTCGAGATGGCCGAGGCCGACGCCAGCTACTACATGCCCTACCAGTACGGCAACAGCGCGAACCCCGATGCCCACTACAACGGCACCGCGCTGGAGATCCTCGACGAGCTCGACGAGGTGACGGCGTTCGTCGCCGGCCTCGGCACCGGCGGCACCCTGATGGGCAACGGCCGGCGCTTCAAGGAGCACGATCCGGACACCACGATCGTCGCCGCCGAGCCGCTTCAGGGCGAGCTCGTCCAGGGGCTGCGCTCGCTCGACGACGGCTTCATCCCGCCGATCATCGACCTGTCGCTGATCGACCGCAAGATCTTCGTCTCGAACCGCGACGCCGTCGTCTGGACAAAGCGGCTGCTCGCCGAGGAGGGGCTGTTCCTCGGTGTCTCGACTGGTGCGATCGCCGCGATCGCGACGCGGATCGCCGGCGAGCTCGACGAGGGCAACGTCGTCTTCGTCTCACCCGACGACGGCTGGAAGTACCTCAGCTCGGGCGTCTACACCAAGCCGATCGATCAGCTCGAGGCCGAGGGTGTGCTCGACTCGGCTTCCTTCTGGTAGCCGTCGTCGTCGGCGGGCTCCGGCTCGACCGGCAGCTCGTCAGGAAGGTCGTCGTCGAACGGGACGTCGCCCATCACCACCGCCGGGTCGACCGGAAGGCCGCCCGGATCGTCACGGCGTGGGGAAGGCGGCTCGATCTCAGCGCTGCCGCCGTGGTCGTCGTCCTCATCGTCGTCCTGCTCGCCGATGCCTTGCAGTGTGTCGCGCAGCTCACGCACCCCGCGTCCGAGTGAGCGCGCCGTCTCCGGTAGCCGTGACGGGCCGAGGACGAGCAGGGCGATGATCAGGATGACGATCAGCTCCGGCGCGGATGGCGAGAGGAAGGCCATGACCTCAAGGGTACGCTTGATCCCATGCGGATGACCAGAGCGCAGTGGGACGAGTTGATCGCGCACGCCCAGGAGGAGGCGCCGAACGAGTGCTGCGGCTACGCGCGCGGCAAGGACGGCGTCATCGATGCCGTCTACCGGGCGGTCAACGAGCGCCACTCGCCATACGGCTTCGAGTTCGGCTTCGCCGCGCTCAACGCGACCAACGAGCTCGACGATGAGGGCTGGGAGGTCGCGACCTACCACTCGCATCCGCGTAGCGCGGCCGAGCCGTCGCAGACCGACATCAACCTCGCGACCTACCCGAACTGGACCTATCTGATCGTCTCGCTCGACGGCGACCCGCACGTGCGCGCCTGGCGGATCGTCGACGGCAAGGTCGACGAGCAGCCGATCGAGGTCGATGGCTGATCTCCCCGGACCGGACCAGGGAGCGGAGGAGACCGAGCCTCCACGTAACGCCGCGCACGAACGCGCCCGCAAGATCGATCCGCGCTACGCAGAGGGGGAGCTGGTCAAGGTCGCTTGGGCCGGCAACCAGGCCGAGGCCGAGCTGATCCAGGGCCTGCTGCTCGAGAACGGCGTCCCCAGCACGCTCAGCAGGTCGATGGGGTTCGACGTTCCCGACTTCCTCGCCGCGGGACCGCGCGACATCTTCGTGCCCGCGTCCGGGGTGGAAGCCGCGCGTGAGCTGCTGCCAGACAGCGGCACCGCCGCGCCGGCCAGCGCCGACAGCGGCCCGCAACTTGCCCAGGCGTTGAAGATCGCCCTGATCCTGCTGCTCGTCGGGGGCGGGGTCGCGCTGCTGGCCTGGCTGCTCCAGTCCCCGAGCTGAGCTGCTTCGCGTGGCGGCCAGGTAGCTTCCTCGCCACAAGTTGCAGCTGAACTCCGGGAGGAACCGCAGACCGATGGCCACCGTAGCGCCGACAAGCCCCGCCGACCACGGATTGACCGACGAGCAGCGCGCCTTCGTCGCGGCGATCCGCGACTACGCGGCGCGCGAGGTGACGCCGGACAAGCTCGACGCGCTCACCGACGGTGGCACGGACCCGCACAACCACGAGATCGCGGCGAAGATGGGCGAGCTCGGCTGGTACGGCGTGACGATCCCCGAGCAGTACGGCGGCTCCGGTGGCGGCTTCTTCGACGCCACGCTGTTCCTCGAGGAGAGCGCCCGCGGCCAGATCCCGGTCGGCGCCTACGGCGTCACGCTGATCTGCGTCGGCGCTCTCAACAAGTTCGGCAGCGAGGAGCAGAAGCGGGACCTGCTTGGGCGCGTAGCCGCCGGCGGCACGCTGGCGATCGCGATGTCCGAGGCCGACGCGGGCTCCGACGTCGCGGCGCTGAAGTGCCGCGCCCGCCGTGACGGCGACGAGTGGGTGATCAGCGGCTCGAAGATGTGGTGCTCGTTCGCGCACAAGGCGAGCCACGTCTTGATCGTCTGCCGCAGCGGCGAGGGGTCGGAGCGCCACGATGGCCTGTCGATGATCTGGGTCCCGCGCGACGCCGAGGGCTTCACGATGCGGCCGATCGACACGCTCGGAGGTGAGGACACCAACGAGCTCCACCTCGACGAGGTCCGCGTGCCGGCTGAGAACCTGCTCGGCACCGAGGGCGCCGGCTGGGTCCAGCTGATGGCTGGCCTCAACAACGAGCGCGTGATCCTCGCGGCGCTCGCGCTCGGCCTCGCCCAGCGGGCGTTCGACGACACGCTCGCCTACGTCAAGGAGCGCCACCAGTTCGGCCGCTCGGTCGGCTCGTTCCAGGCGCTTCAGGTCCGGCTGGCCGACCTCGCCACCGATCTCGTCCAGGCGCGGCTGCTGATCCGCTGGGTGGCGCGCCTCACCGACGAGGACCCGATGCGGATGCTGCCGCAGGAGGCCTCGATGGCGAAGCTCGCTGCGACCGAGCTCGCGAAGCGCTGCGCGCTGGAGGCTGTCCAGATGGCGGGCGGCTACGGCTACGCGAAGGAGTATCCGATGGAGCGTTACCTGCGCTCGGCCGTCGTCACGACGATCTACGGCGGCACGTCGGAGATTCAGCGCAACATCATTGCCAAGACACTCGGCTTGTAACTAAAGCCAGAGGCCGTTCCGGCCGATCACTGGGGCGTGGGCATCCCTCGCCCTGTCACCCGACTGGCCCCTGTAGGGGAAGCTGACGCTCGCGTCGGTTCAGCTACGGACGCCATGCAGGCGGTAACCCGCCTGCTGAGCGCCGCGGCAGACCTACAGGGGCCAGACGTGGTCCGCCGCCGCCTCGTCGCCGAGGCGCGCGATTTCTTCGGTGTCGCACGCGCCGTGCTGCTCGATATTCACGAGAGCGACGAGCGCGCGGAGCCCGTCGTGGCGAGTCCCGCGATCGGCGTCGCCCGCCGGACACTCCCGATCTCCGATCTGCCGCCACTCGACCTGCTGCTGCGCCAGGGCCTCCCGGCGCTGCTCGCCGAGCGCGGCGAGGCGCGGGCGATCGACCAGCTGCTGGGACTCGACGGCAGCTCGGGCACGGCGCTGCTGCTCCCGATGCGGGCCGGCAGCGCTGTCCGCAACGTGCTGTTGCTGCTCGACGAGGAAGGGCGCGACTTCAGCGAGGTCGAGATCGGTGTCGCCGGCTCGTTCGCCGCCGCTGCCGCGGCCAGTCTGGCTCAGATGCGGCTCGCCGAGGAGCACGCCGAGCAGGTCGCCCAGCAGGCGGCGCTGGCGCGCGCGGCCAAGACGCTCAACGAGAGCCTCGACCTCAACCGCGTGCTGGTCCAGATCTGCACCGAGGCGGCGAGCATCCTCGACGGCGACAACGCGACCATCTACCGCGGCGACGCCGACGGCCTCACGGTCGAGGCGGTTCACGGCATCGCCCCCGAGGCGATCGGCTACAAGGTCGCGCCCGGCATCGGGCTGTCCGGCCGCGTCGCCGAGCTCGACCGGCCGCTGATCACCAACGACTACCAGGAGCTGACGCCCAAGCCCGACCCCGCCTTCTTCGGTGAGGTGCGCAGCTGCGTCGCCGTTCCGATGCACTGGGACGGCAAGCTGCGCGGCGTGCTCGCGGTCGGCTACCACCGCCGCCACGAGGTGACGCGCGAGGACATGAACCTGCTCGAGGCGTTCGGCGAGCTGGCGGCCGCCGCCTGCCGCAACGCCAGCGCGCACGCCGGGCTCGCGCAGGTCGCGCGGACCGACGGCCTGACGGGCTGCCTCAACCACACGGCGATGCAGCACATGCTGCGGCGCGAGATCGAGCGCGGCGAGCGGACCGGCCACCGGCTGTCGCTGGTGCTGATCGACCTCGACGACTTCAAGCAGGTCAACGAGGAGCACGGCCATCTCGCCGGCGACGAGGTCCTGCGCCGCGTCGGCGCCGCGTTGCGCGGCGTGGTCCGGCCCTACGACCTGGTCGCCCGCTACGGCGGCGACGAGTTCGCGATCGTCGCGATCGAAGCCGACGAGCAAGTGGCGTCGGAGCTCGCCCGGCGGGCCCTGACCGGCATCGAGCGGGCGCTCGACGCGGATGGGGGAGTGCCGAGCGGCTGTGGCGCCAGCGCCGGCATCGCCGAGTGGGAGCCAGAGCAGACACCCGCGGCGCTGATCGACCACGCCGACCGCGCGCTGCTGCACGGCAAGCAGCACCGCGGCCACGGCTCTGTCGTCGTCTACTCCGAGCTGCCCGTCGGCCTGCGTCCCGTCCCGACGCCAGCTGCCCCCGCCGGTCTCCAGCCGTCGATCGCTCCACTGGCGGCGGTCGAGGCCGCATGGCCGGATCAAGGTCGCGAGCAGACCGAGCGACTGCGCGTACGCACACGGCAGCTGGCGCTCGCCAACGCGATGGGCACCCGCCTGTCGGCGATGACCGACCCCGAGGAGATCATCGGGGCGGCGGTCGACGAGCTCAACCGCGCCTTCGGCTACTTCCTCTGCGCGATCGTGCGCATCCGCGAGGACAACTACGTCGAGGCAGTCGCCTGGCGCGGCACCGCGATGCCGCCCGGCGACACTCCCGCGCTGGCGATGCCGCGCGCCGCCGGCGTGATCGGGCGCTGCCTACGCGAGCGCCGACCGGTGATCGTCGGCGACGTCCGCGACGAGCCCGACTACGTCGCGAAGCCCGCGACCGCCGACGTCCGATCCGAGCTGGTGGTCCCGCTCTGGCTCGGCGACGAGCTGTGGGGCGCGATCGACATCGAGGAGGAGCGGCCGAACGCCTTCGACGACGACGACGCGCGCCTGGTCCAGACAGTCGCTGGCCAGGTCGGCTCGGCGCTGCGCTCGGCGATGCTCTACGAGCGCCTCGACGGCGCCTACATCGGCACCGCGCAGGCGCTGGCGACCGCGCTCGAGACCGGCGACCGCGAGCGCGGGCCGTCGAGCGCGGTGATCGAGCTCGCGACCGCGGTCGGCCAGCGGCTAGACATGGACCCGGACGACATTCGCGCGCTGCGCCTGGCGTCGATCTTCCACGACATCGGCAAGGTGTCGGTCTCCGACGAGGTGCTCAACAAGCGCGGTCCGCTGACCGAGACCGAGCGGCTTCAGGTCGAGAGCCACACCGTCGTCGGCGAGAGCATCCTGTCGTCGGTCGAGTTCCTCGAGGACGTCCGTCCGCTGGTCCGCCACGCGCACGAGCGCTGGGACGGCGCCGGCTACCCGGACGGCCTCCAAGGCGAGCAGATCCCGCTTGGAGCCCGCATCGTCCACGCCTGTGACGCCTACGACGCGATGACCGTCGAGCGCCCCTACCGCGAGCCGCTATCGGAGGCCGACGCGCGCGCACAGCTGAGCGCCGGCTCCGGCAGCCAGTTCGATCCAAGCGTCGTCACCGCCCTGTTGGCGGTGCTCGACGCTCGGGTATCCGCTTAGGCGAGAACCGGCACCGCGTCCGAGGCGATCGCCTCGATCTCCGCGGCGGCGCGGTCGAACTCCTCGTCGGAGAGTACGGGCGTGCCCTCGAAGGGGAGGTCGCGGTGCAGCTCGATCCAGGAGCGGCAGCCGTGGTACTCGGGGCGGACCTTGACCGTCACCGGCCGCGGGATGCGGTAGGTGCGCAGCAGGATCACGTGCATCGGGTGATGACGCTTCCATTCGAGCCGCTTTTCGGCGTAGTCGGTCGTCCACACGTAGTACGGCGACAGAGCGTCGACGGCGCGCGGATCGGTGATCAGATAGCTCGCCGAGACCTCAGCCCAGGCGCGGATGCGGACCCGGTCAGGCTGGGGGATGCCGCCGTCCTGCAGCAGCGCGCGGGCGGGCGGATCGCCGTCAGGCCAGACACCCTCCTCGAGCGCGCGCCCGAGCTCCGGCAGGTGCGAGTCGCGCACGAGGTTGTTCTGCTGGTGATCGAAGGTGGGGTAGAGGAAGAACTGATCGTGCTCGATCTCGAAGTGCTTGTTCTCCTCGCGGATCCCGCCCTTGCGCAGGGTCAACAGCTGCTCGCCCTCCGCTAGAGCGCGCACGGTCACAGCCCATTCCTTCAAAGCAACTGGCATGAAAAAGGGATTCCTTCCGAACCCGTGCGCAGGACGTTGACTCAGTGCTGGCGCGGCACGGGCGACGGATTGTGACGCAGAGGGCCGTTTAAATCAAGTGAACTGTGCGCACGGTCACAGTTCTTGCCTGGGCGCTCCGTAGCCACCGCCGCCGGGCGTCTCGATCCGCAGGCGGTCGCCGGGCGATAGCGCTCCCGACGTCTTCGGTTGCAGCTCGGCGCCGTTGAGCAGGTTGCGGCCGCGGGCGCCGGGCGCGCCACCGGCGGCGCCTGGAGGGGCATGGCGGCGCCGCTCGGTGATCAGCGAGTAGCGCATCTCCGCGAGCGCCTCGAGCTCGCGGGCGACGCCGTCGCCGCCGCGCTGGAGTCCCTCGCCGCCGGAGCCGCGCCGCAGCGAGTACTCGACGGCGCGCAGCGGGAACTCGAGCTCGAGCGCCTCGATCGGCGTGTTGAGCGTGTTGCTCATCGCGACGTGGACGGCGCTCGGGCCGGCGGCGTCGGCGCACGCTCCCTGCCCGCCGCCGAGCGTCTCGTAGTAGGTGAAGCTGTCGTTGCCGAGCGTGAGGTTGTTCATCGTGCCCTGGCCGAGCGCGTGGCCGAACGCCGCCAGCACGAGATCGGCGACGCGCGACGAGGTCTCGACGTTGCCGGCGACTACCGCCGCCGGCGAGGCGGCATTCAGCAGGCAGCCCTCCGGCACGGTCACGCGCAGCGGCCGATAGGCGCCGGAGCATGGGGGGACGTCGGGATCGGCGATCACCCGCAGCGCGAAGTAACAGGCCGAGAGCGTGACGGCGAGCGGGCAGTTGAGGTTGCCGGAGTGCTGGGCCGCGCTGCCGGAGAAGTCGAGCTCGATCTCGTCTCCGGAGACGACCGCGCGCAGCCGCAGCTCGAGATCCCCGTCGACCGCCTCCAGCACGTCGGTCGCCGTCCGCTCGCCGTCTGGCAGCGTCGCGATCCTGGCGCGGGTGCGGCGCTCGGCGTAGTCGAGCGTCTCGGCGATGCCGGCGCGCAGCTGCTCGGGCCCGGTGCGTCGCGCGAGCTCCTCGAGCCGCCGCGCCCCGGCGCGGTTGGCGGCGAGCTGGGCGCGCAGGTCGGCCTCGCGCTCGTCCGGGTTGCGCATCCGGGCGATCAGCCCGTCGAGCAGCTCACGGTCGAGCTCGCCGCCGCGGGCGAGCCTTGTCGGCGGGATCACGACGCCCTCGTCGGCGAGCGTGCGCGAGTCGGCCGGCATGCTGCCCGGCTCGGGCGCGCCGACGTCGGCATGGTGGGCACGGCTGGCGGCGAAGCCGAGCAGCTCGGCGCCGTCGAGGAAGACCGGCGAGATCACCGTGATGTCGGGCAGGTGCGTGCCGCCGGCGAAGGGGTCGTTGAGGATCCAGGCGTCGCCCGGCGCCTGCGGCTCGTCGAGGATCGCCGCGACGGCGCTCGGCATCGCACCGAGGTGGACCGGGATGTGCTCGGCCTGCATCGCCATCCGTCCCTCACGGTCGAACAGCGCGGTCGAAGCGTCGCGACGCTCCTTGATGTTCGCCGAGTGGGCTGAGCGGACGAGCACCGCGCCCATCTCGTCGCAGGCCGAGCGCAGCGCACCGACCATCACTTGGAGCGCGATTGGATCGAGGCTCATCCTGCCTCCAGTTCCAAGGTCACTCCGCTCGCGTCGGAGGTTCCGGTCCAGCCGGGTGGGACGACGAGCGTGGAACCGGGCAGCTCGACGATCGCCGGGCCGGTGATGTCACCGTCGCCTGGCCCGAGCACGGCCGCGTCGTGCCACTCGCCGCCGAAGCGGGCGCGGCGCGTGCCGCGGTGCTCGGCGGGACTCGCGACCGCCTCCGGCAGCTCGGTGCCCGGCAGCGCGGCGGCGACGCGCACGGTGACCAGCTCGAGGTCGGCGTCGGCGTCTGAGTAGCCGTAGCGGTCGGCGTGCGCGCGGTCGAACGCCGCCCGCAGCTCCGCCGGCTCGGGGGCGGGGCCGGCCTCGATCGGAAGCTCGAACGCCTGGCCGGAGTAGCGCAACTCGTAGGTTGCGCGCAGCTCGGCGTCCGGGGCTCCGAGCTCTGAGCGGCCGCGTGCGCCGAGACGGTCGACCGCGGCGGCGATCGCGGCCTGGGTCAGCCCGTCGCCACTGAGCAGCACCGACTCGACGAGATCGCGCCGGCGCTCGGTGACCGCGAGGCCGAGCGCCGAGAGGACGCCCGAGGCCGCCGGCGCGACGATCCGCGCGATCCCCAGCTCGGCGGCGATCGCGGCGGCGTGCAGCGGACCGGCGCCGCCGAACGCGACCAGCGTCAGCCGGCGCGGGTCGATGCCGCGCTCGACGGTTACGACGCGCACCGCCTGCGCCATCTCGACCGCGGCGACGCGCAACGTCCCCGCGACCGCATCGTCGAGCGAGATTCCCAGCCCGTCCGCGAGCCGGCCGACCGCGGCCTCGGCGGCCGCGCGGTCGAGCTCGATGCCGCCCGCGAGCGGCGAGCCGGGGTCGAGGTGGCCGGCGAGCAGGCTGGCGTCGGTGGCGGTCGGATCGCTGCCGCCATGGCCGTAACAGGCGGGACCCGGCCGGGCGCCCGCCGAGCGCGGGCCGACGCGCAGCGCGCCGCCCTCGTCGCACCAGGCGAGGCTGCCGCCGCCGGCGCCGACGGTGTGGACGTCGACCATCGGCAGCGCCAGCGAACGGCCGGCGATCTCGCGGCCGCCGGTGACGGCGACCCGCCCGTTGAGCACCAGCGAGACGTCGCAGGATGTTCCGCCCATGTCGACCGCGACAGCCCGCTCGGCACCGGAGTCGCGCGCCGCCGATGCCGCCGCGACAGCCCCGCCGGCGGGACCGGAGAGCACCGTCCAGGAGCCGTGACGGGCCGCCGTTGGCGCGTCGACCACGCCACCGCTCGACAGCATGATCTCGGGGCTTGGCAGGCCCGCCTCGCAGGCGCGGGCGGTCAGCTGCTCCAGGTAGCGGCCGAGCAGCGGCGAGACGGTCGCGTCGACGATCGTCGTGACGCAGCGCTCGTACTCGCGGAAGACCGCGGCCGTCTCGTGCGAAGTCGAGACGTGGACGTCGCCGAGCAGCTCGGCGACGGCTGCCGCGATCGCCCGCTCGTGCTCGGGATGGCGGAAGCCCCACAGCAGGCAGATCGCGACGGACTCGACGTCGCCGGGCAGCGCCGCGAGACGCCGGCGCAGCTCGTCGCGGTCGAGTGGGCGCAGGATCCCGTCGGGCGTGCAGCGCTCGGGCGCGGCGACCAGCAGCTCGTCCGGCACGATCGGCGCGGGGTTGGCCGCACAGAGTCGGTAGAGCTCAGGTCGCGCCTGGCGGCCGAGTCGCTCGATGTCGGTGAAGCCCTCGGTCGCGATCAGCGCGGTGCGCGCGGTCCGTCCCTCGAGCAGCGCGTTGGTGCCGACGGTCATGCCGTGCACGAGCCGCTCCACGGCGTCTGGTCCCGCGTCGCCGAGCGCCTGCTCGATCGCGGCCATCACGCCGAGCGACTGGTCGTCGGGGGTGGTCGGCGCCTTGCCGGTGCGGACGCCGTCCGGGCCAATCGCGACAGCGTCGGTGAAGGTGCCTCCGACGTCGACTCCCAGGATCACCTTGGGGACGCTATCGGTGGCCGACGCCCCGAGCGGATGCCCGGGGCGCGAATGCGAGTCGCTCGGGGCGGGCTATGCGGCGGCTGCCGCGAGCTGGCGCTGCGTCTCGTCGAGATGCTTGTGCGACGGGCAGTACTTGCTTCCCGGCAGCGGAACGCGCTGGCAGGAGGTTCCCTTGCGGGTCGTCGCGTGACAGCAGAGCGGGCTGCCGTCGAACGTCACACCGTCACGTGCCTGCTCGTCCACGTAGGCGATTGCCTCGAGCATGTGCTGCTCGATCGTCCGGTAGACGCGCAGCTGCGCGGTGATCGGGAACAGGCTACGAACGTCGTTGAACAGTGTCTTGACTGGATGGGCGAAGTAGTGCCGATCGGTCGCGAGCCGCTCCATCGCGGACTCGCACTCGCTGAGCAGTCGCGCCTGCGCGACGGCCCTGCCACCGGAGGGCTGGGGGGTGACGTCCATCGCCAACTCCCTGTAGATCGCCCGGCTGAATTGGTACATACAGGCCTCCCTGCTGCTTGGGCGACGTTCCCGTCGCCGTTCTCCCACGGAGCCGATTAGAACAGCGGCTCATGTACTGGAAACGAATCCAAAGTTAAGTTCGGGTTAACGGCCCGAACTCCGCCTCTTGGCTCAATGGCGGTGGGGATGCAGCAGCCAGTCCATCCGCCGCCTTGCATAGAGCAGCGGCTCGCCGTGCTCGAGCTGGCCACCCTCGAGATCGCCGATCAAGATCGTGTGGTCGTAGCGCGACAGGCTCTCGACACGGCGGCAGCGCAGGTACGCGAGCGCCCCACCCAGCTCTGGCACGTCGCCGTCCCAGCGCCAGTCGAGACCGGCGAACTTGTCCTCGCCACGGCCGGCGAAGACGCGCGCCAGCGGCTCCTGGCCGGCGTGCAGGATGTGGACGCCGAAGCGCTCGGCGTTCGCGAGCGCGTCGTGGCAGCGCGAGTCGTGCGCGACCGACACGAGCAGCGACGGGGGGTTGGCGCTGTAGGACGAGACCGATGTCGCGGCCAGCCCACACGGCTCCCCGTCGGCACGGCGGGCGGTGATGACCGAGACGCCCGAGGCGAGTGAGGCCATCGCCTCGTGGAACAGCTCGTGGACGTCGCTCACTCCCAGCGCTCCAGTGTCGCCGCGCCGCCGGCGTCGACGATCGTGTGGGTGTGGTCGAGCGCGCTGTCGGTCTCGGGGTGGTCGCTGCGCTGATGCGCGCCGCGGCTCTCCTCGCGCGCCAGGCAGGCGGCGGCGATCAGGCGGGCGACGGGGAACGGGTCGTCGAGCAGCGGGCGCAGGCCGTCGGCGTCGCGGCGCAGCCCGGCGTGCTGCCACAGCGCGGCGCGGGTGGCGGACGACGGCGGGTCGGGCAGGGTCGCGGCATGGACGCCGACGCTCGTCGCCGCCGGTGGCTCGGCGGTCGCCGCCAGCCCGGCGCGCCGGCCGAGCACGAAGCACTCGGCGAGCGAGTTCGACGCCAGGCGGTTGGCGCCGTGCAGGCCGGTGCAGGCGCACTCGCCGACGGCGTAGAGGCTGGGTAGCGATGCGCCGCCGTCGACGTCGGTCGCGACTCCGCCCATCGTGTAGTGGGCGGCCGGTGCGACCGGAACGGTGTCGCGCTGCGGATCGATGCCGTTGCGTTCGAGCACCTCGGCGATGTTCGGGAAGCGCCCCATGTCGACCGGGCGCAGGTCGAGCGCGACCGCGCGGTCGCCACTGCGCGTCAGCTCCGCCTCGATCGCGAGCGCGACCTCGTCACGTGGCGCGAGCTCGTCGACGAAGCGGTTGCCGTCGCCGTCGAACAGCAGCGCTCCCTCGCCGCGGACCGCCTCTGTCACCAGGAAGCCGTCGTCGGCGCCGTCGGCGACCAGCGCCGTCGGGTGGAACTGCATGAACTCGAGGTCAGCGAGATCGGCTCCGGCGGCGTGGGCGAGCGCCAGCCCGACCCCGACGGTGCCGGGCGGGTTGGTCGTCCGCTGCCAGAGCGCGGCGGCGCCGCCGGTCGCGAGCACGGTCGCCCGGGCCAGGATCTCGGCGTGGTCGTCGCCGCGGCGGGTACGCAGCCCGACGCAGCGGCCGTCGGCGACCAGCAGGGCGTCCGCTGTCGTCCCCTCGAGGATCTCGATCCGCTCGTGGGTGGCGGCGAGCGCGGCGAGCTGGCGGGTGATCCGTCGTCCGGTCGCGCTGCCGCCGGCGTGGACGATCCGCCGCGCAGAATGGCCGCCCTCGAGGCCGAGGGCGAGCGCGCCGTGGCGGTCGGCGTCGAAGCGCACGCCCAGCCGCTGCAGCTCGTGGACACGCGCCGGCGACTCCTCGCAGAGCACCCGCACCGCGCTCTCGCGCGAAACGCCGCGACCGGCGGTCAGCGTGTCGGCGATGTGGCGCTCGGGCGAATCGTCGGCGGCGAGTGCCGCGGCGATCCCGCCCTGCGCCCAGTAGCTCGCCGAGCCGTCGAGCGGCGTCCGTGACACGAGCGTCACGCGCGAACCCTCGCGGGCGGCGGTCAGCGCGCAGAAGAGGCCGGCGGCGCCGGCGCCGATCACTGCGACGTCCGTCCGAAGCGCTGTCGCGGTCGAGGAGTGCACGGACGCGGGTACGGTAACGGGAACGTGGCGCCGCTCTATCTCCGTCACCCCTCGTCGCTCGAACACGAGACCGGTATGCACCCCGAGCGCGCCGATCGGATTCGCGCGATTGAGGGTGCGCTGGCGGCGCGCGACTGGCTCGGCTGGGAGGTCCGGGAGGCGCCGGCGGCATCCGAGGAGCAGCTGCTGCGCGTCCATCCGCGGGTGCACGTCGAAGAGATCCGCGCCGCTTGTGCCCACAGCCAGGCGCTCGACCTCGACACGCCTGTCGTGCCCGCGTCGTGGAGAGCCGCGCTGCATGCGGCCGGTGGCGCCTGCGCGCTGGTCGATGCGTTGCTCTCAGGCGACGCGCCGACCGGCTTCGCCGCGCTGCGCCCGCCCGGCCATCACGCCGAGCCGGATCGCGCGATGGGCTTCTGCCTGTTCTCGAACGTCGCGATCGCGGCACGACACGCGCTCGCCGCCCACGGCGTGGAGCGCGTCCTGATCCTCGACTGGGACGTCCACCACGGCAACGGGACGCAGGCCGCCTTCTACGACAGCGACGAGGTTCTCTTCATCAGCCTCCACCGCTGGCCGTTCTATCCGGGCACCGGCAGCGCCAGCGAGAACGGAAGCGGGGCAGGGGAGGGGTTCACGTTGAACCTGCCGCAGACGGCGGGCTCGGGCGCCGGCGAGTGGCTGGCCGCGATCGATGAGCAGGCACTGCCAGCGGCGCACGACTACCGACCCGATCTGATCTTGATCTCGGCCGGCTTCGACGCCCACCGCGACGACCCGCTCGGCGGCTGCATGCTCGACAGCGCCGACTTCGGCGCGATGGCCGCCCGCGTCGCCGATCTTGCCGCCGACCTCGGCGTCCCGATCGGCGCCGTCCTCGAGGGCGGCTACGACCTCGACGCGCTGGCTGCGTCGACGATCGCCACGATGGAGGGCCTCGCTCAGCGCTAGCGGAGCTCTTCGTCGACGACGGTGAGGATGCCGTCGCGGACCTGGAGTGGGAAGGCGCTGAGGATGCGGTCGCGGGCGCGCTGGGCGCCTTCGGGTCCGGCTTCGAGGGCCTTGGCGACGCCGGCGGCAACGTCCTTGGAGTCCTGTGAGGGGATCAGGACGCCGGCGTCGGCGACGACCTCGGGCATGGCGGTGACGTCGACGACCACGGGGACGCAACCGGCGAGCATCGCCTCGGCGACGGCGAGGCCGAAGCCCTCGTGGCGGGAGGGCTGGACGTAGGCGGTGGCTCGCGCGTAGAGGTCGGTCAGGTCCTCGTCGGAGAGCCAGCCGGTGAACTCGACGTTGGGTGGGGCGACCGCGCGGAGCTTGTCGATCGAGTCGTCGAGCCACTTGCCGGCGAGGACGAACTTGACGTCCGGCAGCTCGCGGGCGGCCATGACGAACGGGAGCTGGCCCTTCTGGACGAGCGTGCCGGCATCGACGGCGCCGACGTTCAGCGCCAGCCGCTCGCGCTTCCGGTCCGTGTCGAGCGGGCCGAACGGGTCGGGGACGCCGTGGTGGACGACCGTGACGTCCTCTGGCCGGAACGGGGTGTTGGCGGCGATCTCCGAGCGGCTGTACTCGGAGTTGGTGACCAGCCGGCCCGCGCGGCGCATGATCCAGCGGCTCGCCCAGCGACGCAGGCCGCCCTGCTGGTGGCCGTAACCGATGTCCGGCATGTTGGCGGTGTCGAAGCCGCCGATGATCTGGACCGACGGCTTGCGCAGCAGCCAGGCGAGCGTGATCGGGAAGAAGCTGTGCCAGGAGGCGAACCAGCAGAAGACGAGGTCGGCACGCCACACGCCGGCGATCAGGCGCAGCGGGTGCGGCCAGCGACCCGGTTGGTAGTAGTCCTCGATCTCGTAGCGCTCGGCGAGGATCTCGCGGTCGATCGCGACGAAGCTCGCCTTGCGGCTGTGGACGTAGAGGATGCGCTTCATTTCTCGCCTTCGATGAAGGTGCGGTGCCACTGCGACAGCTCGAGCAGGCAGTAGAGGATCCGCTTGTGGTCGGCTTTGCCGGCGCGGTGGGCCGCGACCAGCCCGGCGACGGTACCCGAGTCGATCAGCTCGGCGGCCGGTGCGCCCGGGGCGTAGCGGCGCTCGACCTCGGTGCCGAGCGACTCGCGCAGCCAGCTGTCGTAGGGAGTCGAGAAGCCGTGCTTGGGCCGGTCGACGATCTGGCGCGGCACGAGCTGGGCCATCGCGCGGCGGTGGAGCCGCTTGCCGGCGCGCGGACCGACGCGCTCGCGCGCCGGGATGCTCTCGACGAAGCGCATTAGCTCGACGTCGAGGAACGGGACCCGCTGCTCGAGGCTCGCTGACATCGACATCTTGTCGGCGCAGATCAGCAGTCCATCGGGCAGGAAGAGATGGGTGTCGAGGTAGAGCGCCTGCTCGATCAGCGGCCGGTCGCCGACGTCGGAGAGGACGTCCGCGGCCAGCGCCGTGCGCTCGGCGGCGGCCTGCTCGCCCGCGCCGCCGACGAGCGAGCCGCGCAGGTCCTCGCCGGTGATCTCGACCAGGCGCACCAGCCGCTCTGCATCGGGCATGTCGCCGAGCAGCCGCGCCGCGCGGCGAGCGCGCTCGTTGCCGGGGACGAGTCCCGCGGCGGCACGCAGCGGTGTAGCCAGTGGACCGAGGTGGCGGGCGGCGCCGAGCACCAGCGCGGCCTGGTGACGGCCGTAGCCGCCGTGCGGCTCGTCGGCGCCCTGGCCTGAGAGCGCGACCTTCACCGACTGCGCGGCGAAGTGCGACAGCTGCATCAGCGCCGGGGCGGAGGGGAGCCCGCACGGCTCCTCCAGGTGCCTGACGGTGCGCGCCAGCTCATCGGTGAAGGCGTCCTGCTCCATCGCCGTGTCCTGGTGGGAGCTGCCGAGGGCCCGCGCCGACTCCGCCGCGTAGGCACGCTCGTCGAGGACGTCGCCGTGGCCGGGGAAGCCGATCGTGAACGTCTGCGGCGGGGTGGGGGAGCGGCTGGCCATCGCCGCGACGATCGCCGCCGAGTCGACCCCGCCGGAGAGGAAGGCGCCGTACGGGACGTCGGACATCATCTGGCGCTCGACGGCGGCGCCGAAGCGGTCTGCGAGCTCGCGGTCGAGCTCCTGCCCACGTAGCCCGGTCGCGCGCGCGGCGGGGCCCACGCGGTAGCTCGACACCCGCGGCGGGCCGTCGTCTGTCGCGACGAGGATCGAAGCGGCCGGCAGCTTCGAGACGCCCTCGAACAGCGTCCGCGGGGCGGGGGTGAAGCGGCAGGCGAGGTAGTGGTCGAGTGCCACGCGGTCGACGCGTGGCTCGACGAGACCGGCCGCGAGCAGCGCGCCGACCTCCGAGGCGACGGCCAGCCGCCGGCCGTCGCTATGCCAGTAGACCGGCTTGACGCCGAGCGGGTCGCGCGCGACGAGCAGACGCCGCGCGCGCTCGTCCCAGATCGCGAAGCCGAAGATCCCGTTGAGGTGGCGCACGCAGTCATCGCCGTGCTCCTCGTAGAGATGGACGATCACCTCGCAGTCGGAGCGCGTGGCGAAGCGGTGGCCACGCGCCTCCAGGCCCGCGCGCAACTCCTCGTGGTTGTAGATCTCGCCGTTGGCGACGACCGAGATCGCGCCGTCCTCGGAACGCAGCGGCTGGTCGCCGCCGGCGACGTCGACGATCGCCAGCCGCCGGTGGACGAGCGTCGTCGAGCCGAACGCGACGACAGCCTCGCCGTCGGGGCCGCGGTGACTCATCGCGGCCGCCATCCGCCGCCCGGCATCGGGCGGAGCCGAGCCGGCGGGATCGAGGAGGGCGCCGATGCCGCACATACGGCTCGCATCTTCGCAGTGAGCCGTTACACAGCTGTCACACGCACGTCTCGAACCGTGCGTCACGCCGGGCGAGGGTGGCCATCCGTCAATCCGATCCCACGGAGGTCGTCACATGTACCGCTTGCTCGGACTCGCCCACGCAACCCTGATCACGGGGACGGCGCGCCTGCGCCGCCAGCGCGGACAGGGCACCGTCGAGTACGTCGCCTTGATCCTGTTGGTCGCCCTGATCATGGCCGGTGTCGTCGCCGCGATGAAGGGCTTCAAGACCGACGAGGGCAAGGAGCTCGGCGACGTGATCCTCGGCAAGATCAAGGACGCAGTACGCAAGGTCGAGTTCTAAGTGGCGGATGGTCACGCCGCCGACCCGCGTGCCACGATGCTCGCTGTGTCGTCCCAGCGCGAGCTGCCCGTGGCCGTGTTCGACTCCGGAGTCGGCGGCCTGACCGTCCTGCACGAGTGCCTCGTGTCGCTGCCGCATGAGGACTTCCTCTATCTCGGCGACACGGCACGCTTCCCGTACGGCACGCGCGAGCCGGAGGAGTTGCGTGCGTTCGCGCGCGAGCTGGCGGGGATCCTGCTCGACGAGGGGGCGAAGCTGATCGTCGTCGCCTGCAACTCGGCGACCTCGGCGGCGCTGCCCGGGCTGCGCGAGGAGCTCGCCGGCCGGGTCCCGGTTGTCAGCGTGATCTACCCGGAGGCACGGCTCGCGGCGGCCACCACCCGCAACGGGCGCGTCGGCCTGCTCGCAACGCCGGCGACGGTCGCCAGCGGCGCCTACGAGCGGGCGCTGCGCGACGCCTCCGGCGGCGAGGCGGCGCTGCACGCCGTCGCCAGCGCCGAGCTCGCGCCGATCATCCAGGAGGGCGGCGAGATCGACGAGCGGACGGTCGCGGCCGTCGAGCGCGCCTGCGAGCCGCTGCGCACGGCGGAGGTCGACACGGTGATCCTGGGCTGCACCCATTACCCGCTCGTGCGGCCGGTGATCCAGCGCTGCCTCGGCCGCGGCGTCGAGATCGTGACCTCCGGCGAGGCGATCGTCGACGAGGTCGAGCGCGAGCTCGAAGCGGCCGGTAGCGCGGCGCCACGCGATCGTCGCGGCGACTACCGCTTCCTGGCGACCGGCGACGTAGATGACTTCAAGCGGCTGGGCACGCGCTTTCTCCAGCTGCCGATCGCAACCGTTGGCCACGTCGACGTGGCATCCCCGACCGAGGTGGCTGCATGAGAAGAGATGGACGCGGAGCGGATGAGCTGAGGCCGATCCGGATCGAGCCCGGATTCGTGCG
This sequence comes from uncultured Thermoleophilaceae bacterium, assembly GCA_964629855.1. Classification (GTDB taxonomy): domain Bacteria; phylum Actinomycetota; class Thermoleophilia; order Solirubrobacterales; family Thermoleophilaceae; genus JAAYBF01. The sequence continues at coordinate 520 of CAZVRI010000020.1, read as the reverse complement.
CTCGGCGACCGGATCGGCGCTGATCGAGGCCGGTGGAACGCGCGTCATCTGCACCGCTTCGGTCGACGAGTCGGTGCCGCGCTGGATGAAGGGGCAGGGCAAGGGCTGGGTGACCGCCGAGTACGGGATGCTGCCCGCGTCGACCGGCGATCGCAAGAAGCGCGACGTCTCGAAGGGCCGGCCCGACGGCCGTACCGTCGAGATCCAGCGGCTGATCGGGCGCTCGCTGCGCGGCGTGATCGACTTCGAGGCGCTCGGAGAGCGCACGGTCTGGGTGGACTGCGACGTGCTCGAGGCCGACGGCGGCACCCGCTGCGCGTCGATCACCGGCGGGTACGTTGCGCTCGAGCTGGCGCTGCAGACGCTGGTCGACGCGGGCAAGCTCGACGCGCTGCCGCTGACCGGGTCGGTCGCCGCGGTCTCGTGCGGCATCGTCGGCGGCGAGCCGCTGCTCGACATCGACTACCCCGAGGACTCGACGGCCGAGGTCGACATGAACGTCGTCATGACCGGTGATGGC
>CAZVRI010000019.1:18810-45381 GCA_964629855.1 uncultured Thermoleophilaceae bacterium | reverse complement strand
GATGTTCTCGCACTCGTCGGGCCCGCCGACGTTGTAGGCCTCGCCCGGCGCGCCCTTCTCCAGCACGAGGTGGATCGCGCGCGCGAAGTCCTCGACGTAGAGCCAGTTGCGCACCTGGCGGCCGTCGCCGTAGACCGGCAGCGAGTCGCCGTGGAGCGCGTTGAGCGTCATCAGCGGGATCAGCTTCTCGGGGTACTGGCGCGGGCCGTAGTTGTTCGACCCGCGGCAGATCACGGCCTCGATGCCGTGCGTGTGGACGTGTGCGGTGACGAGCAGGTCGCCAGCGGCCTTGGTCGCGCTGTACGGCGAGGAGGGGTTGAGCGGCGAGGTCTCGGTGAACGAGCCGGAGTCGATCGAGCCGTACACCTCGTCAGTCGAGACCTGGAGGTAGCGGCCGACGCCGAGCTCGCGGGCAGCGTCGAGCAGCACGCTCGTGCCGATCACGTGCGTCGTGACGAATGGGTCCTGGCCGGCGATCGAGCGGTCGACGTGCGACTCGGCGGCGAAGTTGACGACGGCGTCCGCGCCCTCCATCGCCTCGCGGACCTTCTCCGGGTCCTCAATCCCGCCGTGGACGAAGCGGTGATCGACGCCCTCCAGGTTCTCGCGCCGGCCGGCGTAGGTCAGCTTGTCGAGGATCGTCAGCTCGTGGCCGGCGGCGGCCGCGATCCGCGCGTAGGTCGATCCGATGAACCCGGCGGCGCCGGTGACGAGCAGTTTCATGGCCAGCGACCCTACCGGGCGGTCCGCTCGGCGAGATAGGAGCGCAGGCCGTCGCGCCAGTCGGGCAGGCGGATCGGCCGTGGCCACTCGCTGTCGAGGACCGAGTAGGCGGGGCGAGGCGCGGGGCGCGGGAACTCCTCGGTCGTGACCGGGATCACCTCGCAGCTCACGCCCGCGCGGGCGAAGATCTCGCGCGCGAATTCGTACCAGGAGCAGTGCCCGTCGCCGGTCATGTGGTGGACGCCGTAGTCCTCTGTGGCAGCGAGTCGCAGCAGCCCGTCGGCGAGGTGCGGGGTATAGGTCGGCGTGCCGAACTGGTCGTGGACGACCCGGACCTCGCCGCGCGCCGCCAGGCCGAGCATCGTGTCGACGAAGTTGCGCCCGCCAGTCCCGAACAGCCACGAGGTACGGACGACGAAGGTGCGCGGGTTTGCCGCCGCGGCCTCGATCTCGCCGACGAGCTTCGTCCGTCCGTAAGCCGACAGCGGGTTGGTCGGGTCGGACTCGACGTAGGGCCGCTCGGCGGTTCCGTCGAAGACGTAGTCGGTCGACGGCAGCACCACTGCGGCGTTGACGCCCGCGGCCGCCGCCGCGACGTTGCGCGCCGCGTCGGCGTTCAGCTTCAGCGCCTCCTGCTCCGCCGACTCGGCCCCATCGACGTCCGTCCACGCCGCACAGTTGATCGCCACGTCCGGCCGCAGATCGGCGAACGCCCGCTCCACCGCGCCGGCATCGGTCACGTCGAGCGCCGCCCGGTCGAGCGCGATCGCCGCATAGCCCGACAGCTCGGCCACGCGTCGCACGTCCTGCCCGAGCATCCCGGCCGCCCCTGTGATCAGCACCTTCACGGGGCGAGGAATATCAGTTGCGCGCGAAGGCGCGGCTCAGCTCGGCGAAGCGCTGTGTCCGGGGATCGTCTACGCCGATGATCCGATCGAGCCAGTCCGTGACCTCTGCGCGATCCGCGTCGAGCGCCCCGACCAGGATTTGCTCGATGTCCAGCCAGTCTTTCGGGCGGTTGAAGATCGCCTTGCAGGTGAGTAGGTGCTCCGGCGCGAGTACCGGGATCGATCTACCGCGGAACTCCATTCCGCGCGTCGCCGCACGCATTGCCCGGTGGAGGTCGTGGTAGGCGTAGAAGAGGTCGATCGTCGTCGAGTCCCACGCAACGCGGCACTGACCGTCTTGTGTCACCTGCTCGTTCGAGACCTCGATCGTCACGCCAAGGGCGGCCAGCGGTTCGATGACCGTCTCATGTCCGGTGGTATCGAGGAAGACATTGACGTTGATATCGACCATCGTGCGAGGCTCGGCGTAGGCGGCGCGGGCCAGTCCGCCTCCGAAGGCATGGGCGATGCTCGCGTTCGTCAAGCACGCGCTCACCGCCAGGATCTTGTCTCCAAGGCCGGCCCTCATGGCATTCGGTCCAGGCGGGGGAAGCGCCTGCGGCTCATGTGGTGAGCCCGTGTGCTGGGGAGTGCGTCGGCCAGGCCAAGCAGGTCGTCGAGTGCAGCACTGCGTTCGGCCGGCGTCGCGGTCAGCCAGGCGGCGCTCGCGCGAGTGTTGTCGAGGGTTGCGAGCTGGGTACCGCCTGCCTCCGTGCGTTCTTGTTGCCATGACTTGCGCGTTGCGCCGAGGCGGGCTGGCGGGCCCTCTTGCAGTGCGTCGATCAGCAGCATTCGCAGCACGGGATGGGGACTACGGCCGCTGGCCAGCTCTCGCAGGAGGGCACCGGCAGCTTGATCGACATCGGCAAGCGCGCTCATGCCATGAATATATGCAGCTTTGGGTTATGTGGCCACGGGCAGCGGGAGCGCTGTCTATGGTGGGCCGGGTGCGTCGAGGGCTGATCGCTGGGGTCGTGGTGGCCTGTCTGGGGCTGCCGGGGGTCGCGGGGGCGCAGACGGCTGAGCCGCTGGCGGCGCAGTTGCAGCCGCCGTTGCCATCGCCGGTGGTGGCGGGGGACTGGCCGGACCCGGACGTGTCGCTGATCGACGGGAGCTACTACGCGGTGGCGACCAGCGGTGGGTGGTCGCCGACGTTCCGGATTCTGCGCTCGACCGACCTGCGCTCGTGGTCGATCGCCGGGTCGGTGTTCCGCCGGGCGCCCGGCTGGACGAAGAACTCGTTCTGGGCGCCCGAGCTGGCGGCGCTGCCAAGCGGCGGCTACGCGCTCTTCTACAGCGCGATGCCGAAGCGGGCCTGGCGGACGCGCGCCGACGGGACGACCGCGCTCGACCGCGGCAAGCGGGCGCGCCCCTGGTACTGCCTCGGCGTCGCCACGGCGCCGTCGCCGCTTGGGCCGTGGCGCGACCTCGGCCGGCCGTTGCGCTGCACGCCGCGCGGCACGATCGACCCCACGCCGGTCGTCGACGGTGACGACCTCTACCTCGTCTACAAGGAGGACGGCAACGCCTTCCGCAAGCCGACGCCGATCCTGCTCCAACGCCTGCGCGCCGACGGTCGCCGGCTGCTCGGCGCGCCACGCGAGCTGCTGCGCAACCGCCCGGGAAGCTGGGAGGCGAAGGTGGTCGAGGCGCCATTCCTCGTCCGGCGCGACGACGGCTGGACGATGTTCTACTCGGGAGCGCTCTGCTGCTCGCGCGACTGCGCCTACGCGGTCGGTGCCGCCCGCGCCCCGACGCTCGCCGGTCCCTGGACGCGCTACTCCGGCAACCCGATCCTGCGCTCCGGCAACGGCTGGCGCTGCCCCGGACACGTCTCGGTCGTCGGCGACCACGTCGCCTTCCACGCCTACCGGTCGGGGACCGGGATCCTCGCCGGGAGGCAGATGCACATCGCTCCCCTGACCTGGCGCGCCGACGGTTGGCCGGCGATCGGCAACGGGCGGCCGCTGGCGCCAGCGGCCGGTGCGCTGCCGACCGCGTTCGACGACGCGTTCGCCGGCCCGGGGCTGGCGCCCGACTGGGAGTGGCCGATCGACCCGGCGCCGCGGGTGGGGGTCGGCGGCGGCCTGCGCATGACTGCCGCGCGGAAGGCGGGCGCGGCACTCGACGCGGCGACGCTCGCGCGAAGGCTTGGCAGCGACCGCTACAGCGCGACGGCGGTGGTGGATCGGGGTTCGGTGAGTGGCGACGAGGTGGCGGGAATCGCTGTCGTTCGCGGCGGTCCGTTCGCGATCCGCGGCCAGGCGCTCGGGATCGGCGTCGACCGGCGTGGCCTTCGCGTCTGGGAGCGCAATGGCGGCTACAAGGACGTGCCGCGCACCGTCAAGCTCGCGGGCTCGCTGGTCTACCTGCGGATCGAGGCCGCAGGTCGCCGCTACACGCTCTCGTCCAGCAACGACGGCCGTGCCTGGAAGGTCGTCCACACGTTCCGTCGCGGCTCGGTCCAGGAGACCGCCCGCATCGCCCTCACCGTCGGCGGTCAGCGCGGCGCCAGCGCCCGTTTCACCCGCGCGACGCTCGTCGAGCGCTGACGGCCTGGGCTCAAAACGGCGGCAATGTCGCCGAAATCGGCCCAGTGTGGGTCAGGCGACGCCCGCGGGTTGGGGCGCGGCGCTCTCTGACGGCTCTGCCGCCGGCGCGGTGCGGGCGGCGCCGAGGGCGAGGGTGACGGCGCCGGACAGGACGCCAGCCACGGCGGCGAAGGCGTAGGCGCGGTCGGAGGAGGCGAGCGCGTCGGCGAGGCCGATCGGCTCGCCGACGATCGTGACGAGCAGGGCGGTTCCGAGCACGGCGCCGATCTGGCGGAAGGCGGCGTTGACGGCGCTGGCGGTGGCGAAGCGGTCGTCGGGGATGTCGCGGACGGCGGCGGCGCCGAGCGTCGGGAAGGCAAGGCCGATGCCGATCCCGGTCAGCGTGGCGCCGGGCAGCCAGACGCCGAACCAGTCGGGCTCGGCGCCGGCGGAGCGGAGGACCATCACGCCGGCGGCGAAGACGATCGCGCCGGGGACGATCACGGCGCGATGGCCGAAGCGGTCGGCGAGCTTGCCGGCCGGGCCCGCGACGACGGTCGACCAGGCCGGTCCGGGCAGGGTCGCCAGGCCGGCCATGAAGACGCTGTAGCCCCAGATCGAGGTCAGGAAGAGGACGTTGCCGAGCACGATCGAGAAGAACGCGGCGGCGAACAGCAGCGTGCCGAGGTTGCCGATCCGGAACGCGCGGTCGGCGAACAGCTCCGGCTCGACGATCGGGCGCGGATGGCGGGTGCTGCGTGCGACCACGCCGGCGAGCAGCAACGCGGCTGCCGCGAAGCAGGCGATCGTCGGGGCGCCGGTCCAGCCCCACTCGTTGCCCTCGATGATCGCGAGCGTCAGCAGCGCGAGGCTCGCGGCGAGCATCGCGGCGCCCGGCAGGTCGGGCAGACGGCTGTCGCGCGGCGGCCGCGCGATCAGCTCGCGGCTGCCGAACCAGACGATCGCCGCGCCGAGCGGCAGGTTGACGAGGAAGACCAGCCGCCAGTCGTTCAGCTCGACCAGCGCGCCGCCGAGCGTCGGCCCGACCGCGGCTGCTGCTGCCGCGGCGGCGCCCCAGAGGCCGACGCCGGCAGCCCGCCGGTCCGGCGGGAAGCTGTCGAGGACGATCGCCAGCGACGCCGGTGCGATCAGCGCCGCGCCGACGCCCTGCAGGATGCGCGCGGCGATCAGCGCCTCGAGCGACGGGGCGATCGCGCAGAGCAGGCTGGCGAAGGTGAAGCCGCCGATGCCGAGCAGGAAGATCCGCTTGTGGCCGTAGCGGTCGGCGAGGCCCCCGGCCGGCACGAGCAGCGCCGCGATCACGACGAAGTAGCCGTCGAGCACCCAGGAGAGCGCGTCCCGCCCCGCACCCTCGAACGACGCGGAGATGTCGGGGAACGCGATGTTGACGATCGTCGTGTCGAGGAAGGCGAGGAACGCCCCGGTGCACGCGATCAGAACCGAGCTTCTATGTCCGCTGTCATACATCTTGCGGCGAGGGTACACTATGACCGTGGACATAGCCAAGCGAAAGTCCCGTGATGGCCGTGACCGGCTGCTCGCCGGCGCAAGCCGACTGCTCGCCGAGCGCGGCTACGCCGCGATGGAGCTGCGCGACGTAGCCGAGCGCGGCAAGGCCCCGCGCGGCTCGATCTACCACCACTTCCCACGCGGCAAGTCGCAGCTCGCCGCCGAGGCGGCCACGCTCGATGGCGTCCGTACCCGCGAGGTGCTCGAGAAGTCGCTCGAAGAGAACGGCATCAAGGGGACCCTGCGCCTGTTCGCCGACTTCTTCCGTCGCCAGTCCGAGAAGCACCCCGAGCTGATCGGCTGCCCGGTCGCGGCGGCAGCTCTAGCTCATCCCGAGGATCCCGAGCTCGCGGCCGTCGCTACCGAGGCGTTCAAGTCGTGGGAGGCTCCGATCGCCGCGGCCCTCGAGGAGCAGGGCATCGGCGCGCGTGACGCGGCGGCATTCGCCGCCCTTACCGTCTCGACCATCGAGGGCGCACTGCTCCGTACGCGCGCCGCCGGCGACCATCAGCCGCTGGAGGATGCCGTCACCGGCCTCGAGACCGCGCTAGACGGCCTTCTCTGCGCGAGCCAGCCGGGCCACGCGCTCGGGCCCGACAGCCGTTAGAGGATCGAGATCTCGGCGTTGTCGCCGACGACGAAGCGGTAGGCGCGCGGCACCGCCGGGCCACGCCCGATCTTCACGTTGCGGCCGATCAGGCTTGCCTCGACGCGCGAGTCGAGATCGCTGACCGTCGAGCCCTCCAGCACGATCGAGTGCTCCAGCTCGGCGTCGGCGATCGTCACGCCTTCGCCGATCGCCGTGTACGGGCCGATGTAGGCGTCGGTGATCGTGGTGCGGGCGCCGATGATCGCCGGCCCGCGGACGGTCGCCCGCACCAGTCGGGCGCCCTTCTCGATGTGGACGCGCCCCTCGACCTGGCAGTCGATCAGCTCGCCGTCGTGGAGCTCCTCGATGTCGTCGAGGATCAGCCGGTTGGCCTCGAGCATGTCCTGGACCTGGCCGGTGTCCTTCCACCAGCCGTGGACGATGTGCGGGTCGACGCGGCGGCCGCCGTCGACGAGCCACTGGATCGCGTCGGTGATCTCGAGCTCGCCGCGCGGCGATGGCTCGATCGCCCGCGCCGCCTCGAAGATCGACGGCGTGAACATGTAGACGCCGACGAGCGCGAGGTCGCTCTGCGGGTCGGCCGGCTTCTCGACCAGGCGCGAGACGCTGCCGTCGGTCAGCTCCGCGACGCCGTAGTGCTCGGGGTCGGGCACCGGGGTCAGCAGGATCAGCGCGTCCGGCTGCTCGCTGGCGAAGGTCTCGGTCAGCTCGACGATCCCGTTGCGCAGCAAGTTGTCGCCGAGGTACATCACGAACGGCGAGTCGCCGATGAACGGCTCGGCCGTCAGCACCGCGTGGGCGAGGCCGAGCGGGGCGTCCTGCTCGATGTAGGTGATCCGCACGCCGAACCGCGAGCCGTCGCCCGCGACCGCCTGGATCTCGTCGCCGGTCTCCGGCGCGATGATGATCCCGACCTCCTCGATACCCGCGGCGGCCATCGCCTCGATGCCGTAGAAGAGGACCGGCTTGTTCGCGACCGGCACCAGCTGCTTGGCGCTCGTGTGGGTGATCGGTCGCAGGCGCGTGCCCTTGCCGCCGGAGAGGATCAGGCCCTTCATCAGTACGTGCCCCCCAGTTTGGTGTGGTCCCAAGTGACGACGCGCGTCGGTACGAAGCGCAGGCCGACGCGCTTCTGTGCCTGCTTCAGCACCATCTCGCGCACCTCCGGCGCCAGCTCGCCGCCAGGGCCGTAGCGCTCGAACAGCGCCATGCCGTAGGGGACGACGGCGTCGGCGTCGCGCTCGACCTCGACGTCGCACTCCATCATCACGCCGCGCAGGTCCTGGTACTGGACGCCGTCGTCGATCGAGATCGTGGCGCGCGGGTCGCGCGCGAGGTTCTTCGCCTTCTGCGAGGCGGCGTAGGTCCAGCCGCGCAGCACCGGCGCGGGACCGGCGGCGTCAGCCTCGACGACGTACCAGAGCGGCATCAGGTGCGGCCGCCCGTTCGGGCCGATAGTCGCCACCTGGACGATCCGCTGCTCGCCGAGGAAGGCGTGCAGCTCGTCGTCCGTCATTCGGATCTGGTCGCGTCGCGACGCCATTCAGCGTTGAACCGCTCCAGCAAGCGAATCGGCGGCCGCCCGGACCGCCTCGCGCGCGTCCTCGGGCTCGAGCACGACCGCGTCGCCGGCCTCCTTGAGGATCTCCCGCGCCAGGTAGTCGTTGCCGCCGTAGGCGAGCTCGACGACGACCGCGCCATCCTTCAGCTCGTCGACGACCCGCTTGTCCTCGCGCGCCCAGCGGGCGCGCTCCGGCGAGACCCAGACCCGCGCGCGCCCCGACTTCGGCACCTCGCCGGTCGTCGGCCAGCTCTGCATCTCCGGCTCGACGCCGTCGCGGCGCTCGAAGCCCTCGTCGAGCACGTCGGCGGAGCGGATCCGGTCGAGCCGGAACGAGCGCGTGTGGTCCTTCGCCGGCTCGAAGGCGTGGACGTACCAGCCCTCGGCGCCGTTGAGCAGCTGGTACGGCTCGATCGTCCGCTCGGTGAACTCGTTCTCGGCCTCTTTGTAGTGCTCGATCCGCAGCAGGCGCCGCTCGGAGATCGCGCCGGAGACGACGCGCGCGATCTCGGAGTCGTCGCCCTTCGCCGAGGTGATCTGGAGGCCGTCGGCGGCCGGGTCGCGGCCGAGCGCGTCGACGATCTTGTCGCGTGCCGAGGCGAGCGAGCCCTCGGGCAGGTGCTCGCCGACGAGGTCGATCGCCGCGACCAGCGCCTTCGCCTCGAGCGGCAGCAGCCGCGCCGGGCGGGAGAAGTTGTCGCCGTAGGGCTCGGGGTCGACCTCGATCTGGTCGCCCTGGATCTCGGCGTAGAGCACGTACGAGCCGCCGCCGAAGTTGACGACGTTGAGCACGTCGATGTCCTGGCGCAGCTCCTGCTCGGTGATCTGGAGCCGCTCGCAGAGCTCGCGCAGCTCGAGCTTGCTGTTCTCGCGCGCGGTGTCGATCAGGATGCCGGCGAGCGTGACCAGCCGCGCGAAGCGCTCCGGCCGGATGTGGGCCTCGCGCTTGCCGGAGTCGTCGTCCTCGTCGTCCTCCTGCGGCCGGCGCTTGACGGCGGCCGCCAGCTCGGGCATCTCGGCGTGGCGCTCGGCGACTAGCCGCACGCGCTCCTGCGCCTGCTCGGCCAGCTCGGCCGGCGCGAGGATCCGCGCGCGCTCGCCGAGGCCGAGCACCCAGGCGATCAGCTGGCGCGAGTCGCCGTAGGAGGTCTCGAAGATCACGCCGCCGTCGACGTCCTCCTCGACGACCTGGCCGACGTCGGGGCCGATGTGGCGGCGGACCAGCCACTCGACGCGCTCCGACAGCCAGATCCGCGCGACGTCCTCGTTCTCGCTCAGCTGCCAGTCGGCACGGTTGGCGTACTCACGCGGGTCGAACTCCTCGGGACGCTGGAAGTCGTGCTCGGCCTTCGACGCGTAGCCGACCTTGCCGCGGATCCGCGACAGCCGGAAGACGCGGATGTCGTCGCGCTCGTGCGAGTGGCCGACGAGGTAGAACTGGCCGCCCTGGAAGAGCAGGTGGTACGGGTCGACCTTGCGCCGCTCCTCTGAGTCGCGGCCGAGCGTGTAGTAGTCGAAGACGATCGTCTTGCGGCGGAAGATCGCCGTCTCGATCTTCGACAGCCGCTGCGACAGCTCGCGGCCGCCGGAGTCGGCGGTCATCGCCATGCGGACGGTCTGCTGGCCGGCGTCGGTCAGTGGCGACGGCTTGCCCCACGACAGCTGCTGCAACGCCAGGCGCAGCGGCTCGGCGTAGGCGAACTCGCCGTCGAGCAGCGTCAGCGCGGTGCGCAGGCCGCCGAGCTCGGTGTCGGAGAACTCGATTGCCGGTAGGTAGAAGTTCTCCGGCGGCAGCGTGTAGGTCTCGGCCTCGTAGGAGCCCTCGCTCGACTTCTCGACCTCGAGCTCGATGCCGAGCGACGCCAGCTCGGCGCGGTCGGCGTAGAAACGCCGGTTGAACGCCTCGTCGCTGGTCATCTGCGCGTAGCCCTCGACGTCCTGGCGGATCTCGAGCGCCGAGACGGGCCGCCGCTCCGCCATCAGGAACGAGATCAGCGACAGCTGCCGGATGAGCTTCTCTGTGTCCTTCGCCATGAACGGCTGAGGATACGCGGGGCAGAGCGCCAGACGGGCTTGGGGACAGGCTGATACCGCAACTCAGCCCGCTATTTGCGGAGGTCCGCAACTGCCGCGGTTCTCCCGTGTCCATGAGTACGGTGTCTTGGGTGCGGCTTCTCAGTACGAGCATGTCCGCCCTGGCGGCCCTGATCTTCGGGCTGGCCGGGGCCGGTTCGGCGCAGGCCGGGTTCGTCCCCGCGCTGGGCTCGCCGTTCCAGTACGCGGCGCCGACCAGCTCGATGGCGGTCGTCGACAGCGATCGCAACGGCACGGTCGACGTCGCCGCCGGGGGGCTGACGTTGCGGCGCGGGGTAGGTACCGGTCAACTCGGCAACCCGATCACTCTTGGGGCGACCGGGCCGGTCGAAGGAGTCGCGGCGGGGGATCTGAACGGCGACGGCCTACTCGACTACGCAGCCATCGCTCCAGGGGCATCGCCAGGCGATCCGCGGCGCCTGATCCGCTTCCTCGCCGTTCCCGGCAACGGCTTTGCCGCCACGACGGTCCCGGTCGACGCGGGCGATGCCGTGGGGCTGGCGATCGGAGACGTCGACGGCGGTGGCCTGGCGGACATCGTCTTCGTCAGCGACGCGAGCGACCCGAACGTGACGGTGCTGACGAGTGGGCAGCCAGGCAGTGACAGCTTCGAGTCGAACATTGGATCGCCACGCTCGGTCGCACTCGGGGATCTGACCGGCGACGGGCTGCCGGAGATCGTGGTCGCCGGCGAGCAGTCGAGCGTGTCGGTGCTGCGCAACCAGGGCGACGGCGACTTCGCCGACGGCGTGCTCGAGGCCACCGGCGCGGTTGGTGTCGCGCGGCGGATCGCGCTCGCCCAGCTCGACGGTGACGGCCGGCTCGACCTACTCGCGACCGACAGCGGCGCCGCCACGCTGCTGCCGCTGCTCGGCGACGGCAGTGGCGGCTTCCAGCCACTGGCCGCGCGCGCCACCGGGCTTCCGGGCACCGCGGCCTCGGTCACCGCCGGCGACTTCAACGGCGACGGCGCGACCGATGCGCTGGCCGGCGGCGACGGCAGCTTCGCGGTCCTGCTCGGCGGGGGCCTGACGTCCGCGCCGGGGTCGCCCTTCGTCAATGGGGTGCCGGCGGGCAACCGCGTCGACGACGTCGCGGCCGTCGACATGAACCGCGACGGCCAGCTCGACGTGGTGACAGCGAACCGCGGCGGCTCGGTGTCGGTGCTGCTCAACGACGAGACCGGGCTGCTGGGGGCGGCCCCCGCCAGCGTCGGCTTCGGAACGCTGTTGCCCGCGACAGGCCTGCGCACCCGGACGGTCACGCTGCGCGCGAACCGTGGACGGCTGCGCATCACGCGGCTCGAGCGCCAGGGATCGCCGGTCTTCACCGTCCGCGACGGCGACTGCGTCGGACGAACGCTGCTGCTCGGCCAGGCCTGCTCACTATCGGTGACCTTCAATGCGCCGCGCAAGGCGCGCCGCTACGAGGCGCTGCTGTCCGTCGACGCCAACGCGGCCGCGGTCGTCGTGCCGCTGACCGCGACGACGCGGGCGCCGATCGTGCGTGGCGTGCGGCTGAAGCGCAAGCGCGTCGCCCCCGGGCAGCGGCTCGACCTGCGCTACGGGTTGTCGGAGGGTGCGCTGACGCGGGTGCTGACCGAGCGGGCGCTGCCGGGCCGGCGGGTCGGCGGCCGCTGCGTCACGTTGCGGCAGAGCAACGTAAAGCGCCGCCCGTGCAAGCTCTGGCAGCGCGTCGCCGCGGTCACCCGGCGCGATCTGGCCGGGCGGCACCGGCTGCGCGTCGTCACACGCGACAAGGCGCGCGGGATCGGGCGCAAGCGGCGCCCAGGCGCTAGCTACCCCGTCGGTTCCTATCGGCTCAGCATCAGCGCGCTCGATCACTTCCGCAACCGCTCCGACGAGCGGCGCGTGGCGTTCAAGGTTCTCCTCCCGAGGGGATAGGTTTGACGGCATGGGAGAAGCAGCGCTCGTAGCCGGCGGAGCCGGAGCACTCGGAAGCGCCGTTGTCGCCGAGCTGCGCGGACGCGGCTGGGACGTCACGGTCCTCGATCGACATGAGCACGTCGGCGAGCCCGACGCGCCCCCGCCGGGTGGCGGTGGTACGCCCGGCGCGCTGCGTTACGTACAGGCCGACCTGCTCGATCAGCAGTCGGCGGCCGCGGCTGTCGAGTCGGTCGACGGGCTGAAGGCGGTCGTCAATCTTGTCGGCGGCTTCGCGATGGGCCCGAAGGTCGGCGACTCCGACCTCGACGAGTTCGAGTTCATGCTGCGGCTCAACCTCTTCCCGGCTTTCAACCTCGCGCGCGCCGCGATGCCGCGGCTCGTGGGGGCCGGCGGTGGCGCCTACGTCTGTGTGTCGGCGCGGGCGGCGCTCGAGCCGTTCTCCGGTGCCGCCGGCTACATCACCGCGAAGGCGGGGATTCTCGCGTTCATCCGCTCGCTCGACGCCGAGTACCGCTGCGACGGCGTGCGGGCCAACGCGATCCTGCCGAGTGTCATCGACACACCTGCCAACCGCGAGTCGATGCCGAACTCGGACTGGTCGAAGTGGGTGCCGCCCGAGCAGATCGCACGCGTCATCGCGTCGCTCTGCTCGGACGACTTCACGCCCACTTCCGGCGCGGCCGTACCGGTCTACGGCCGCGCGTAGCTAGTTCCCGGCCTTCTCGCAGGCGGCGAGCGCCTGCTCGCGTCCGGGTGTGCCATTCGGGATGTTGGCGACGTTCTTCTTGCAGACCTCGACGATCGCCTCCTTGACCTTGTCCGCGTTGCCCGATCCGGCCTTCTCGCAGAGATCCTGGAGCGAGCTCTTGGCGTCATTGGACAGCTGCGGCGCATTGTCGATTCCGTCCTTGCACCGCTCGATCGCCTGCTGGGGCACGACCGCGCCACCGTTGTCGGCGTCCGTCTCGGTGGTGTCGGTGACAGTCTCGGTCTCGGTCTCCGTGTCGGTCACGACCTCGTCGTCGGTGACGACATCGGTGTCGGTCACCGTCTGAGCGGCGGTGTCGCCACTGTCGCCCGAGTTCTCGTCATCGCCACAGCCGGTGACGACGAAGCCGAGCACCAGCAGGGCCGCCATCAGAGTGATCAGTCGCTTGGTCATGCATTCCTTCCATTGAGGGTCGCGCCGGAAGTTTGAGCTACCGGGCGGCGAGAAACATAGAAGGCATGGGAATTCTCAGCGATGACAAGCAGGCGGAGCGCGAGCAGCTGATCGAGATGCTGACCAAGGCCTACTGGATGGAGATCGAGACGGTGATGAGTTACACCGCGAACTCGATCAACCCCGACGGTGTGCGGGCGCGCGAGGTGATCGACAGCCTCGAACAGGACATCCAGGAGGAGCTTGGTCACTCCCAGCTGTTCGGGAAGCGGATCAAGGAGCTGTACGGCACGGTGCCGGGGTCGCTCGCCTTCAAGGCCGAGCAGTCGTTCCTCCAGCCGCCTGACGACAACATGGACATCGTCCACGTCATCAAGGGTGTGATCGAGGCCGAGAACGGCGGCATCGAGCACTACAACAAGATCATCGAGTTCGCCGACGAACACGGCGATCCGGTGACCGCCGACATGGTCACGACGATCCTCGCCGACGAGGAGGGCCACAAGCGGCTGTTCGAGGGGTTCCTGCGCGAGTACGAGCGCGACTCCTGACGGGGTACAGCCTTAGGCTGCCGGTGTGAGGGTCGATCGGCTGGGCGTCGTCGGGGCGGGAACGATGGGGGCCGGAATCGCCCAACTCGGCTGCGCGGCAGGAATCGCGACTGTCCTGCACGACCCGCTGCCAGAGGCACTGGAGCGTGGTGAGGCCGCTGTCCGCCGGGGGCTCGAGCGATGGGTCGAGAAGGGGCGCGTCGACGAGCGGGCCGCCGGACTGCTCGAGGTGGCGCGCACGATCGACGGACTGGCGGGCTGCGACCTCGTGATCGAGGCGGCGCCGGAGCGGCTCGACCTCAAGCGCGAGCTGTTCGCGGAGCTGTCGCGCGTCTGCGGCCCGGATGTCGTGCTCGCGACCAACACGTCGTCGATACCGGTGACAGCGTTGGCGAGCGCGGCCGAGCGGCCGGACAACGTCGTCGGCATGCACTTCTTCAACCCGCCGCCGCTGATGCGGCTGCTCGAGGTGATCCGCGCCGACCAGACCAGTGACGCGGCGGTCGAACTGGCGCGCGAGGTCGGCGCGGCGATGGGCAAGGACACGATCCTGGCGGCGGACGGGCCGGGGTTCCTGGTCAACCGTTGCGGGCGCCCGTTCTACACGGAGGCGCTGCGCTGCCTGCAGGAGCGGATCGCGACCCCAGACGCGATCGACCGGATCCACCGGCTCGGCGGCGGCTACCGGATGGGGCCGTTCGAGTTGATGGACCTGGTCGGGATCGACACCGGGCTCGAGGTCGCGCGGTCGTTCGCCGCGCTGTCGTTCGGCGAGCCACGCTGGCGGCCGAACCCGATCCAGGCGCAGATGGTCGCGGCCGGCCGGCTCGGCCGCAAGAGCGGTCGTGGCTACTACGACTACGTGCGCGAGCCGTACCGGCCGGAGGATCCGCCCGCACCCGCCGGTGGCGAGGACTTCAGGCAGCTCGCATCTGACGCCGGCTTGGTCGACTGCTCCACGCGCGCGCTCGGCGCTCGCGGGCCGGTCGGCTACTCGCTGCTGCCCGGTGCGGGACTGGTCGAGCTGTGCGGTGAGCGCGATCCGGCGGTGGAGGAGCTCGCGACCCGAGCCGGGCTCCACAACGAATGGGTCGGCGACGCGCCGGGGCTCGTCCTCGGCCGGACGATCGCGCAGCTGGTCAACGAGGCGGCGTTCGCGATCGGCGAGGGCGTCGGATCGGCGGCCGACGTCGACACCGGTCTGACGCTCGGGCTCAACCACCCGCGCGGTCCGGTCGCCTGGTCGCGCGAGCTCGGCCTCGACCACGTCCAGGCCGTCCTCGACGGGCTCTGGGAGCACTACCGCGAGGAGCGCTACCGCCCAGCGCCGCTGCTCACCCGGGCCGTCGCGCGCGGCATCGGCCTCGACGAGGCCGCGGCATGACCAGGAGCGCGGGCCTGCTGCTCTACCGCTGGAGCGCCGACGGCGAGCTCGAGGTGATGCTCGGCCACATGGGCGGACCGTTCTGGTCGCGCAAGGACGACGCCGCCTGGTCGATCCCGAAGGGCCAGCGCGAGGAGGGCGAGGAGCCGCTCGACACCGCGCGCCGCGAGTTCGAGGAGGAGATCGGCCAGCCGGCGCCCGACGGCGAGGTCGTGGCGCTCGGCGACGTGCGCCAGGGCGGCGGCCGCAAGATCGTCGAAGCGTGGGCGATCGAGGGCGACATGGACGTCAGCGAGATCGAGAGCGCAAGCTTCGAGATGGAGTGGCCGCCGAAGTCCGGCAACTTGCGCGAGTTCCCTGAGTTCGACCGTGCCGAGTGGTTCGACTTGGACAGCGCCCGCGGCCGGATCGTCAAGGCCCAGGCGGCGTTCCTCGACCGGCTGGTCGAGCAGATTGGCGCGGCGGCCGGCGAGCGCGACTGAGACCGCCCGCGGCGAGCTGCGGAGAAATACGGATTGCCCACGGGCGCGGAGGGGTACCGTGAGTCCATGGCCGATCAGTGGACGCCATTCGATGAGCTAGACGAGCCAGCTGAGGTCGTCATCGAGACCGACGATCTGGCGTCCACGACCAGCGACGCGCTCGGGATGTTCCTCGGTGAGCTGCGCAACTACCCACTGCTGACCAAGGAGCAGGAGGTCGAGCTGGCGCAGCGGATCGAGAAGGGTGACCTGCCCGCCAAGGAGCGGCTCGTCAACTCGAACCTGCGGCTCGTGGTGTCGCTGGCGAAGCGCTACCAGGGGCAGGAGCTGCCGCTGCTCGACCTGATCCAGGAGGGCGTGCTCGGGCTGATCCGTGCGAGCGAGAAGTTCGACTGGCGGCGCGGCTACAAGTTCTCGACCTACGCGACGTTCTGGATCCGCCAGGCGATCCAGCGCGGCCTGGGCAACCAGGCGCGGACGATCCGGCTGCCGATCCACATCGGCCAGCGCGAGCGCAAGATCGCCCTGTTCGAACGGCAGTTCCTCGCCCGCGAGGGCCGCTCGCCGACCGACGAGGAGATCGCCGCGGGCAGCGACCTGACCGTCGCTGAGATTGAAGAGGTGCGAGCGGTGACGCGCGCGATCACCAGCCTCGAGCGCCAGGTCGGCGAGGAGGGCCAGACCGAGTTCGGTGACCTGCTGCCGTCCGATCGGCCGCCGCCCGAGGAGGAAGTCGAGATCGCGCTGACCGAACAGAGCCTGCGCCGGGCGGTCGCCCAGCTTCCTGAGAACGAGCGCCAGGTGCTGCGCCTGCGCTACGGCATCGACGGCGCTGAGCCGGTTCCGCTGCGCGAGGCGGGTCGCCGCCTGGGCGTCTCCTCGGAGAGCGTGCGCAACCTCGAGAAGGCCGCGCTGCGTCACCTCGCCGAGAACCGCGAGGTCGCGGCGCTCGGCGCAGAGGCCGCGTAAGCGGGCGCGGCCGCCGGCGGCTGGGTCGCCGACGGCCGTTCTGTCCCGTCAGTGCCTGCTCGGCATGCAGTGCAGCGCGCCGCCTCCCGCGATCAGCCCCATCCCGGTCAGCACCAGGCTGGCGATGGCCAGTCCGGTCAGGGGGAGGTTGCCGGCGGCCTCTCCGCCCAGGTCGCTGGCGGCGACCGGCAGCAACTCGCCCCCGTCGGGGAGCACGCCGCCGTCGCCGCCGCCTGGATCGGTGTCGGCAACCGGGTCGAGCGCCGGCAGGGGGTCCACAGCCGGCGCGGTGTCGTCGGGTACGCCGCCGACGGCGGGCACCGTGTCACCGATAGGCGTCCCGTCGCCGCCGGCTGGCAAATCGCCGGCCGGAGAATCGTCGCCCGGCGTGGTGTCGGCCGTCGTCGCGGCGGGGCCGTCGTCCCCGTCGCTCAGCACACGGATCGGCGCGTCGACGTTGGCCGGCTCGACCTGCGCGCTGCCGTTCGAGCCGTTGGCGGTCTGCTCCGTACCGCCCGTGGCCGCCTGGCCGCCGCCGTCACCGGCGTTGTCGCCGTCGCTGAGTACTCGCACCGGCGCGTCGACGTCCACCGATCCGACCTGTCCGGCGGCGGTCGAGTCGCTGGTGTCCTGCGGGGTCGTCGTGACGCTCGCCGGCTCGGCGTCGTTGCCGTCGCTGAGGACCCTGACGGGGATGTCGGCCTGGACGGCGCCGACTTGGGCGGCCCCGATCGAATCCCCGACCTGCTGCCCGGGGTCGCCCGTCTGGGCGGCCGCGGGCGCTGCGTTGAGTGCCAGTGCGAGCACGCTCGCGCTCAGCACGATCAAGCTGCGTCTCATGGTGTGCTCCTTCCAATCGATCGAACTGCTTGCCGGCCGCGGACAGACCGTGCCGGCGTAGAGGCGGGCTCCGGCCGGTTAGCCGGGCCGCTCGATCGGAACGTGGAACGCCACCGGCCCCCAGCGGGACGGCGACATGTGGAGCAGTCGGGTGGAGAAGCGGGGGACGAGCATCAGCAACCCGGCCAGCAGGCCGAGCGCCAGCAGCGCAATGCCCGCGGGACCGCCGAGCAGGCTGTCGCCACCGCCGACCCCGAACGCGGGCTGGCCGAGGTCGAGGCCGCCGTCATCTCCCACGGCGGAGGTCGAAGAGGTGGCCGAGCGTGTCTGCTCGGTGGAGGCGGTTGCCGCGGCGATGAAGGTCTGGGGCGTCGACGCCGGCAGCGTCGCATAGCCGAATTCGGACGGGCCGTCGTGTGCCCGGCCCGACCGCCTGCTCGCCTGCCGATCGATCGCACCCACGTCGCGTCGTTCGATGCTCGGATGGCTCGGGCCCGCCGCTGTCGGTGAGGCCTGCTCCAGCCGTCCCGCGACCGTGGCCACCGCCGTTCCGGTGCCCGGCGCCGCGCGATCGACTGACGCCGTCACGGCCTGCACGGTCGAGCGGATCGGCTCGGCGCCGGTGACGGCCCTGACCGCCGGCGTAACCCGAGCGACCGACTGCTCGACCGTCTGGCGAACGTCCGGCACCGCCGCGCCGGCCCGGTCGACCGCTTGGCCAACCGGCTCGGTCAACTGGGCCGTGCTCTGAGCAACGTCCTCGACCGGCCCCGCTGCTGCCGCCGCGGGGAAGACCGAGACCCCGACGGCAACCGCCAAGGCAATCCTCGGTCCTGCGCGAAAACGCCTGGATCCGGCCGGTCGCGACACCTCCATAGACCTCTGGCTGCCCCGTTCGACAGGGCGGATTCGCCGGTCTCCGAAACTGCCGAGCCATCCAGCTCGGAGTCAGTGCAAAGCCGTCAGGCGGAGGCCGGCTCGGGCGCCGGCGGCGGCAGGTCGGTCGTGGCCTGCTCGACCGGCTTGCGGCTGCGCCACCACTCGCGGATCAGGATCTGGATCGTGGCGGCGGCGGGGATGGCGAGCAGGGCGCCGAGGATGCCGAGCAGGGTGGCGCCGGCCATGACGGAGAGGATGACGAGGGCGGGGCTCATGTCGACCGCCTTGCGGTAGACCAGCGGGCCGAGGACGTGGGTCTCGGTCTGCTGGTAAAGGACCCAGAAGACGCCCCAGATGATCACGATCTCTGGTCCCTCGAAGGCGGCGACGATGGCGATGACGAAGGCGCCGATCGTCGAGCCGACGAGCGGCAGGATCGCGAAGAAGGCCATCTGGACGGCGAGCGGGACGGCGTAGGGGATGCCGAGCACGGTCATCACGACGAACGAGACAACGCCGGCGAGGGCGGCGACCGCGAACACGCCCGCGACGTAGCCACCGACGGCGGACGAGGTCTCGCGGGCGATCCGGCGCGCCTTCTCCTCGTCGGGTGCCACTTCGCGGTAGAGAAAGCCGAGCAGTCGCGGCGCGTCGAGCAGCAGCAGGAAGGCGATCGCCAGGATCGCGATCAGCTCGACGATCCGCTCGATCGCCGTCACCGTCACGGTCTCGAGCTCCGACAGCGCGCCGCCGAGGATCGACGGCAGATGCTTGGCCTGGCTCTCGATCTGGGCCACCACGCCGTACTCCTCGTCCCAGCGCTCGATCAGGCCCGAGTCCTGGAGCTGACGGACGTAGCCGGGCACGGCGTGCAGGAAGGCGGTGAACTCGCGGATCAGCGGCGGCAGGACCAGCAGCGCGACTACTACCATCGCGCCCGCGAGCAGCGCGTAGACGACGAGGATCGCCAGCGAGCGCGGCATCCGCACACGCTCCTGGAAGAAGTTGACCGGCGCGCTCAGGGCGACCGCGAGGAAGACGGCGAGGATGCCCAGCAGGAGGACGTGGCGGAGCAGCCAGCAGACGTAGATCAGGCCGACGATCGCCGCGACAGTCAGCACCGTGCGCGCCGTCGGGTTGACGCCGAACGACCGTCTAACCGGCTCCTGCGCCGCCGTCGTCTCCATCCAGGGCTACTACGCCGCGCGCCCCTGCTTCCCTGCCGGGGTACTCCGGTTAACCCTCCAATTTCACCGCATCGGCGGCGCGCCTTGCTAGCTTCGGCGACGGCCGATTTCCTCCCCGACTCGCTGAGGTCACCGAATGTCCCACCTGCTCGCGCGGCTCGCGCGCACGATCACCCACCACTGGAAGCGCAGCGCGATCGTCGCGGTGCTCGCCATCGTCCTGCTCGGCGCAGCTGCCGGCGCGGGCGGTCAGGCGGCCGACGACTTCAACGTCCCGGGGACCGAGTCGCAGCAGGCGCTCGACCTCTTCCGCGCGCACAGCCCGGCGTTCGCGGGCGCCGACTCGACGATCGTCTTCAGCGTCGAGAACGGCACGCTCGACCAGCCGGAGCGGCGCGCGGCGATCGAGAAGGCGGTCGCGGAGGTGCGCGAGCTGCCGGGCGTCCAGGAGTTCGGCGACCCGTTCGCCAAGGGCGCCGCGATGTCGGAGGACGGCAGGATCGCCGCCGTCGACGTCCGCTACGACGTCGAGGCCGACGACATCGAGCGCGAGGACGGCGAGAAGCTGGAGGAGGCCGCGCGAACGGCGGAGGCTGGCGGGGTCGACGTCTCGATGCGCGGCATCGTCGTCGACGTCGCGTCCGAGCAGGAGGCACCGGTCGGCGAGCTGATCGGCGTGCTGATCGCGATCGTCCTGCTGACGTTGCTGTTCCGCTCGCTCGCCGCGATGTTCGCGACGCTCGTCGGCGCGCTGATCGGCGTGATGACCGGCCAGATGCTGCTCGTCGCGCTCGCGAAGCCGCTCGGGCTGCCGGAGTTCGCGCCGGTGATCGCGATGATGCTCGGCCTCGGCGCCGGCATCGACTATGCGCTGCTGATCATCGGCCGCTATCGCGAGCAGATCGCCGCCGGCGACAGCACACGCGACGCTTCGGCGAAGGCGGCCGCAACCTCGGGGGCGTCGGTTGTCGCCGCCGGGTTGATCGTGATGGTCGCGATCGCGGGACTGCTGGTCGTGGGTATTCCGTTCATCGGCAAGCTCGGCGTCGCGGCGGCGCTCGCTGTCGCGGCGGTCGTCGTCTCGGCGCTGACGATCCTGCCGATCATGATGGGCGCTCTCGCGCGCTGGCTGAAGCCGAAGAAGCCCGAGCACGTGCTGCCGTCGCGCTTCTTCTCGCGCTGGGGCGAGATCGTCAGCGGCCGGCCCTGGGTCTCGATCGGCCTGGCCGTCACGCTGCTGCTGGTGCTCGCCTTCCCGGTCACCCAGCTGCGTCTCGGCCAGCCCGACGACGGCAACCAGCCCGCCGAGAAGACCCAGCGCATCGCCTACGACCTCCAGAATGAGGCGTTCGGGCCCGGCTCGAACGGCCCGTTCCTGCTCGCCGTCGACACCCCGAAGGGCGGTGACTCCGAGGCTCAGCTCGAGGAGCTGGCCGAGGCGGTGCGTGGCACCGAGGGCGTCGCCACCGTCGCGCCGCCGGCCCCGAGCGAGGACGGTGAGATGGCGACGATCTTCGCGATCCCGACGACCGCGCCGCAGGACGCGGCAACCAGCGACCTGCTCGAGCGGCTGCGCGAGCAGACGATTCCGGCGGCGGTCGCGGGCACGCCGTTGAAGGTCTACGTCGGCGGCAACACCGCGACCTTCGACGACCTCTCCGACAAGGTCGCCTCGCGGCTGCCGCTGTTCATCGCGGTCGTGATCGGCCTGTCGGTGCTGCTGCTGATCGCGGCGTTCCGCTCGATCTGGGTTCCGCTCGCCTCGGCGGTCATGAACCTGCTGTCGATCGGCGCGGCCTACGGAGTGGTGACGGCCGTGTTCCAGGAGGGCATCGGCGCCGGGCTCGTCGGTGTCGACAGCGGCGTCCCAATCGTCTCGTTCATCCCGGTGATGATGTTCGCGATCCTGTTCGGGTTGAGCATGGACTACAACGTCTTCCTGCTCTCGCGGATCCACGAGGCCTACAACGAGGGCGACGCGCCGCGCGCGAGCGTGATCCACGGCATGGGGCGGATCGGCAAGGTGATCCTGTTCGCCGGTTTGATCATGGCGGCGGTCTTCCTCGCCTTCATCAGTCAGCCGGACGTGATCGGCAAGATGATGGGCCTCGGCCTTGGCGCGGCGATCCTGATCGACGTGCTGATCGTCCGGCTGGTGATCGCGCCCGCCGTCGTCACGCTGCTCGGCGACAAGGCCTGGTGGCTTCCGGGCTGGCTCGACAAGATCCTGCCGAACGTCTCGCTCGAGGGCCATCTCGTGCAGGGCGTCGACGGCAAGGAGCAGAAGCAGGAAGTGCCCGCCTGAGAAGGTGGGTCGATGGAGGTCACCTACATCGGCGGGCCGACGGCGCTGATCGAGATCGGTGGGCTGCGGCTGCTGACCGATCCCGTCTTCGACCCGCCGGGCGGTAAGTACAGCTTCGGGTTGGGGACGGGCTCGGAGAAGCTCGACGCGCCGGCGATCGCGGCGGGCGATCTGGGCCGGATCGACGCGGTGCTGCTCAGCCACGACCACCACGCCGACAACCTCGATCCCGCCGGCCGGGCGCTGCTGCCGTCGGCGGGCAGCGTGGTGACGACGTCCGCGGGCGCCGGCCGGCTGGGTGGCAACGCGCTTGGCCTCGAGCCCTGGGCGACGACGACGCTCCAGGGACCGGGCGGGCCGGCGGTCAAGGTGACCGCGACGCCCTGCCGCCACGGCCCGCCGCTCAGCCGCCCGCTGGTCGGCGACGTGATCGGCTTCATGCTCGAGTGGGAGGGCCAGCGCGACGGCGCCTTCTGGATCTCCGGCGACACCGTCTACTACCGCGGCGTCACCGAGGTCGGCGAGCGCTTCGATGTCGGCACCGCGCTGATCCACATCGGCGGCGTCCGCTTCCCGATCTCCGGTCCCGCCCGCTACACGATGAACGCCAAGGAGGCCGCTCGTGTCGCGAGCGAGCTCGGCCTGAAGACCCTCCTCCCGATCCACTACGAGGGCTGGAAGCACTTCCGCGAGAACCGCACCACCGCCGAACGGCAGTTCACTGCCTCCGGCATCGCCGACCGCGTCCGCTGGCTCCCCGCCGGCGTCGCGGAGACGGTCGAGGTCTAGCCCGGCGCACCACCCCCTTGGACTTGTGTTTTTGCACAGGTCCGTGCGACACTCGCCGTGGTGGGAATGAGGGTTCTCCGTAATTGGGCGTTGTTGGTCGTGGGGGTGCTGGCGTTTGCCGCTCCCGTGACCTCCGCGAACGCTCAGCAGCCGATCATCGAACTCAAGCCGCGGTTCGACGTGACGATCGGCAAGCCGATGCGGAAGCTCGACGCGCGCCGCGCCGCGCTGAGCGGGCAGATCCGACAGGTTCAGTCCTCAGACGAGGAGCCGGCGCAGATCGCCGGTGGGAGCCTGTGGCTGCCTCGGGGTCTCGCCTTCGATCAAGAGAGAGCCTCGGTTTGCCGTCGGTCGTGGTACGGCTTGCCAGGCGTCGATTCATGCCCGGATGACTCGATCTTGGGGAGGCCCGATTGGGGGAGGGCCTTCGACGCCGCGACCGCCGAGGTAGACGGCTTCACGGAAGCCGACTACGCGTACGTCAACGGCGAGGCAGGCCGGATATGGGCGTTCATGGTGATCTACAACCCGGCGCTCGTTCAGGAGCCGGTCCGGATTGAGGTGCGCAAGCTGCGCGGCGAGCGGTGGTCCTACAGGCTGGATTTCAGGCTCCCGCAGGTCCTGATGGTCATCGGTGGAGTCCCGACCAACCTGCGGAGCTTCGACGTGGAGATAGACGGCATCGAGCGCGCACCGGGATTCCTCACCCTCGACCGCCGCTGTCCGAAGCGTGGCCACTTCGCCTATCGGGCCAGCTTGACCTTCCTGCACAGCGACGGGACCACGAGCAAGGTCGGCCGCCGGAGCCGACTGAGGTGCCACGGCGGCGCGATGCGAACGCAACCGTTGCACACGTAACTCTGCTGTCACATGGGTCCGCATACGGTCGTGGCCATGCCGACGACGACTCATTCGGGCCCGCGAGGACAGGGGTCTTCTAGAGCAACCGCGCTGCTGGTTTTCATTGGCTTGATCGGGTCGGCATTCGTGACCGGCTGGATCGACGAACCACAGGGCTGCTCGTTGCCGGGTGTTGCGCTTAACTCGCCGGCATTACTGGTCGTCGAACGCGGACTCGCGTTCTTCGCTGCCTGGCTACTGGTTCTCATCGTGGCGGGGCAGGCACTCCGTGGCCATCTGCCGATCGAGGTCTCGGGCCGCGGTGTGCGGTACGCGGAAGCCGGAATGACCCAGGACAGCCTTGCTGATACGCGCGACGCTTTGAGGAGAGTCGATGCCGAGGTCCGGGTGCTTAGAAAGCTGGTTGGAAGCCCAGATAAACTTCAACCATTGACCACTGAGCGTGTTAGGGTGGAAGCCGATGACGAATGACAAGACTGATATCGAGCAGCGCATTTTCGAGCTTCTCGGCGAGCCCAATACGACGCCCCAAATCGCTCGTGAGCTAGGGATGACTGTCGAGGAGGCATACCCGCTTGTCATGAAGGTCCTTGAGGAGCGCGGCACTCCAAACTTGGCTGCCCTTGGCCGAGCTCTCGACCGCTTAGACGCGATCAGCTTCGTCTAGCTCGCGCCGTCACTCCGGCGAGCCGATCCAGTAGCGGGGGCCGGGGCCAGCTCCGGCGGCGCGGTCGTCGGGGTTTGCGAGTTTGCAGCGGTCGAGGGAGAGGCAGCCGCAGCCGATGCACTCGGTGAGGCCGGCCTTGAGTCGCTCGAGCTCGGCGATGCGGTCGTCGATGCGGGCGGTCCAGGTGCCGGAGAGGTGAGACCAGTCGCGGCGGTTGGGGACACGGCCGCCGGGAAGCTTCGCGAGCTCTTCGCCGATCTCGTCAAGCGTCAGGCCGACGCGCTGGGCGAAGACGATGAAAGCGATCCGGCGCAGCACCGGGCGGGGGTAGCGACGGTGTCCCGAGCCGGCGCGCTCCGACTCGATCAGGCCGCGCTGCTCGTAGAAGCGCAGCGCCGAGGCGGCGACGCCGCTGCGCCGCGAGACCTCGCCGATCGTCAGCAGCTGGGGCACGCGAAGAGGAAATCACGATTCGCCCTTGACTTCAAGTTGACTTTAACTTGTACCTTTGGCTCCTGCTCTCGAAACGCGCCCGAGGAGGCCACGATGAACGACCAGATGACCGCCAGTCAGCGAATAACCGCCGAGGTCACGTCGTGGCCGGGAGTCGAGGCCGGGATCGGTCGTCGTGGCGAGTTCGGCTTCACCGTCGGCGGGCGAGAGATCGGCCACCTGCATGGCGATCACGCCGCGCACTTCGGCTTCCCGCGCAAGGTCTGGACGGAGCTGATGGAGCAGGGGCGGATCGGCAAGCACCCGATCGACCACGACGGCTGGGGGGCACGCCAAATCGAGAATGACGCCGACGTCGAGGATGTGATCGCGCTGATCCGGCTCAACTACGACCGGGCGGTCAAGCGCCGGGTTCCCAACGCCGCCTGAGCAGGTCGATTACCTCGTCGTCGGTGGTTTGGGTGAAGTCGTCGTACCAGGCGCCGACGCCGCCGAAGCGGAGGGGGGTGGTCAGGCAGATGAGCTCGCCGAGCTGGGCTTCGAGGTTGCGGAAGGCCGTGGCGGGGCAGACCGGGACGGCGGTGAGGACTCGGGTGGCGCCGCGCTCGCGGAGCATCCGGGCGGCGGCGATCGTCGTGACGCCGGTCGCGATTCCGTCGTCGACGAGGACCGTCTGGCGGCCGTCGACGTCGACCGGCGGGCGGTCGCCGCGGTAGAGCTTGCGCCGGCGTTCGAGCTCGGCCAGCTCGCGGTCGACGATCGCCTCGATCTCCGCCCGCCGGACTCCGAGCGCCGCGATCGCGTCGCGGTCGACGACCGCCGTGCCGTCCTCTCCGAGCGCGCCGATCCCCAGCTCCGGCCGGCCCGGCGCTCCGAGCTTGCGGACGAGGGCGATGTCGAGCGGCGCGGCGAGCGCGCGGGCGACCTCGTATGCGACCGGCACGCCGCCGCGCGGCAGGGCGATGACGACCGGTGCGTCGAGCTCGATCCGCAGCAGCCGCTCGGCCAGCGCACGCCCCGCTGCGACGCGGTCGGTGAAGCGGTCTGGGGCTGAGGAGAACGGCGTCACACAGGCCGTATTCCCGATCCGCGACAGAATTTCCGTGCCGTGTCGATTTCGCGCCTGCTCGTTCGTCGTGTGGGTAGAAGGCAAGCGAACCGAAGGAGCCGTGCGATGCGATTCATGATGCTGATGTTTCCGGGTGGCGAGCTGCAGGAGACAGGCGATTGGGGGCCGCCCCCGACCGAGGCGGTCTGCCGGATGACCGAGTACAACGAGGAGCTGACGAAGGCCGGCGTGCTGCTGGCGCTCGACGGTTTGCAGCCGCCCTCGCAGGGCAAGCGCGTCTCGTTCGCCGACGGCGCGAAGAAGATCACCGACGGGCCGTTCGCCGAGGCGAAGGAGATCATCGGCGGCTACTGGCTGATCGACGTCAAGTCGAAGGAGGAGGCCGTCGAGTGGGCCTCGCGGATTCCAGGCAACGACGGCGACGTGGTCGAGTTGCGGCAGGTCTTCGAGATGCCCGAGCAGACGCAGTCGCGCTAGTGGCGGCGGCCGGCGATCAGACCCGTGGCACGATCGACGCCGTCTGGCGGATCGAGTCGCCGCGTCTGATCGCCGGCCTCGCACGGCTGACCGGCGACGTCGGGCTGGCCGAGGACCTGGCCCAGGACGCGCTCGTGGCGGCGCTCGAGAAGTGGCCGGAGGCGGGTGTCCCCGACAACCCCGGCGCCTGGCTGATGGCCGCCGCCAAGCACCGCGCGATCGACCTGTTCCGGCGCAACGAGCGGCTCGAGCGCAAGCAGGAGGAGCTGGCGCGCGACGTCGGTCTGGCGCTCGCGATGGACGGCGCCGACCTCGACGCGGCGCTCGACGACGAGATCGGTGACGACCTGCTGGCGCTGATCTTCACCTGCTGCCACCCGGTCCTGTCGCGCGACGCCCGCGTGACGTTGACGCTGCGGCTGCTCGGCGGCCTGACGACCGAGGAGATCGCGCGCTCGTTCCTGACCGCCGAGCCGACCGTCGCGCAGCGGATCGTGCGCGCGAAGCGGACGCTCGGCGCGACCCACGTTCCGTTCGAGGTCCCGCGCGGCGAGCAGCTGGCCGAACGGCTGCCGGCGGTGCTCGAGGTCGTCTACCTGGTCTTCAACGAGGGCTATGCGGCGACCGCCGGCGACGACTGGATGCGGCCCGCG
>CAZVRI010000019.1:10922-18800 GCA_964629855.1 uncultured Thermoleophilaceae bacterium | reverse complement strand
CTGCAACGAGGCGCTGCGGCTCGGCCGGATCCTCGCCGCGCTGGCGCCCGACGAGCCCGAGGTCCACGGTCTGCTGGCGCTGATGGAGATCCAGGCGTCGCGGGCGGCGGCGCGGATCGGCCCGTCGGGCGACCCGGTCCTGCTGCTCGACCAGGACCGGTCGCGCTGGGACCGGCTGCTGATCCGCCGCGGGCTGGCGGAGCTCGACCGCGCCCAGCAGCTCGGCGGCGGGCTCGGCTCCTACGCGCTTCAGGCCGCCATCGCCGCCTGCCACGCGCGGGCGCGCGCGGCAGAGGAGACCGACTGGGTGACGATCGCCGCGCTCTACGACGCGCTCGCCCAGCTTGCGCCGTCACCTGTCGTCGAGCTCAACCGCGCCGTCGCCGTGTCGATGGCCTTCGGCCCGGCCGCCGGCCTCGAGCTTGTCGACCAGGTTGCCGACGAGCCGTCGCTCGCCCGCTACCACCTGCTGCCGAGCGTTCGCGGCGATCTGCTGGCAAAGCTCGGCCGCGCCGACGAGGCGCGCGCCGAGTTCGAGCGCGCGGCGGCGCTGACCCAGAACGCGCGCGAGCAGGCACTGCTGCTCGCGCGCGCGGGCCTCGCTACGGAGCCGCCGAGCCGGTGACGAACACGTAGAACCGCGCCGCGTCGGCCGGGGCGGGCGGCGTTACGCCGCCGGGGACCGTCCCGTCGGACGCACGCGGCGTCACGACGAGCACGTTGTTGCTCTCGGTGTTCGGCGGCGCGCAGGCGACGAACGTCGCGCCACAGGGCGCCGTGCCGGTGTCGCCAGAGAAGAACGGGCTGCCGTCGGTGTTGTTGACGGCTATCTCGGCATGGATGCCGTTGTCGCGCACGTCCTCGCCCGCGTCGATGTAGCAGTTGGCGTTCGCCGCGTAGCAGTTGACGATCGTGAATCCGCCGGTCTGGCGCTCGATCTGCCCACTCTCGTTGACGAGAGCCCAGCGAGTCTCGAGCTGGCCGGCGGACTTGCCGCCGACGGTGTCAGCGGTCGTGGCGCTCGGTACCTTGCCGATCTTCGATGCGTCGAGCGACTGCTCCTTGACGGCGTTGCCGCCAACGCGGTCGAGCTTGATGTCGGTCCCGTCGAGCGACCGCTTCTTGATCTCCCGGGCGGTGATGCTGTTCGCGCGCATGTCCTTGCCGCGGATCGAGTTGTCCTTGATCTCGCGACTGTCGATGCTGCCCGTGGCGACCCCGTAGGACACGCCTCCGAGCGAGATGAA
Organism: uncultured Thermoleophilaceae bacterium; assembly: GCA_964629855.1. GTDB lineage: Bacteria > Actinomycetota > Thermoleophilia > Solirubrobacterales > Thermoleophilaceae > JAAYBF01. The sequence continues at coordinate 17,553 of CAZVRI010000019.1, read as the reverse complement.
TAGCGCCGTGACCGCGACCCCTAGGGCAGGGGAGGGCCGGCTCCGTAGCAGCCTCTTCATTGCTCTCCTTTGGTTGGGGTCGACAACGACGACCCGTACCAATCACTTCGCAGCGGAGGCGCTAGAGGTTCACTCGCGGTTCGCCGAGATGATGCTCAGCCGGAGCCGGAGAGCGTCGCGGCGGCGCCGAGCGCGACGACGAGCAGCCCGATCGTCGCGTGGCGCAGGCGTGTCGGGGTGACCCAGGCCCAGCCGCGCGTCGCGAGCCAGGCGCGGATGCCGGTCGCTCCCGCGGCGGCGGTCGCCGCGGCTGCCATGCACTGGGCGCACATGGCGCGGAGGGTAGCCGGCTCAGGCGGCGTGGTCGTGGGCCTCGCCGGGCGTCCAGGCGGGCCAGGGGTCGGCGAGCGTCGCCCAGCGCGCGAATCCGCCGGCGAGCTCGTCGTCGGCGAGCAGGCAGGCATCGAGCTCGGCGACGATCTGCTCGCGGTCGAGGTCGGCGCCGATGAAGACGAGCTCCTGGCGGCGGTCGCCCCAGGGCTCCTCCCAGTTGTCCTCGATCGTCGCGGCGGCGTCGGGGTGGTCGGGCCACTGCTCGCGCGGTACGGCTGCCCACCAGGCGCCGGCGGCGCCGAGGTGGAGGATGCCGCCGGCGCTCGACCACTCGGCGGCGATCGCCGGCCGGGTCGCAAGCCAGAAGAACCCCTTCGAGCGGATCACCCCGGGCCAGCCCCGGTCGACGCGCTGCCACAGCCGCACCGGGTGGAAGGGGCGGCGGGCGCGGTAGGCGAAGCTCGAGATGCCGTACTCGTCCTCCTCCGATACCTCCTCGCCGCGCAGCACCGCGAGCCAGCCGGGAGCCTCGGCGGCGCGGTCGAAGTCGAAGCGGTGGGTGTCGAGCAGCTCGTCGAGGTCGACGTCGCCGCGCTCGGCACGGATCAGCCGCGCGCGGGGGTTGAGCTGCCGCAGCACCGCCTCGAGCTCGTCGAGCCGCGCCGCGTCGGCGAGGTCGCACTTGTTGACCACGATCACGTCGGCGAACTCGACCTGGTCGACGAGCAGGTCGACCACCGTCCGCTCGTCCTCCGGGCCGAGCGACTCGCCGCGGTCCGCGATCGCCTCGACCGTCCCGAGGTCGTCGAGGAACGCGCCCGCATCGACGACCGTCGCCATCGTGTCGAGCCGCGCGAACTCCGACAGGCTGCGGCCGTCTTCACCGGCGAACGTGAAGGTCTCGGCGACCGGCAGCGGCTCGGAGATCCCCGTCGACTCGATCAGCAGGTAGTCGAACCGCCCCTCGTGCGCCAGCCGCGCGACCTCGACCAGCAGGTCCTCGCGCAGCGTGCAGCAGATGCAGCCGTTGCTCATCTCGACCATCCGCTCCTCGACGCGGTTCAGCGACGCGCCCTGCTCGACCAGTCGCGCGTCGATGTTGACCTCGCTCATGTCGTTGACGATCACCGCCACCCGCTTGCCCTCGCGGTTGGCGAGCACGTGGTTGAGGACGGTGGTCTTGCCGGCGCCGAGGAAGCCGGAGAGGACGGTGACTGGCAGGCGATTGGTCATGCGCCAGCACGCTATCAATTATTGAGAATGATTCTCAATAAGAATTAGAGCCCGGCGGGGTGGGTGACCTTGAAGCCGGACGAGGAGCGCGCCTCGGTCGTCCAACGCGACCCGGTGCGCGACTGGGCACTGGTGTCGAAGCGCAGGCCGGCGATGACCATGTAGACGTGGCCGGCGTTCGAGTAGAGCGTGATCCACTTGCCGGTCCCAGGGTCGCCCCAGTTCGAGAAGCCGCCGGACACGAGCGGCGAGTCGAGCAGGTCGGCGGCGTGGAGGGCGTAGGAGACCGAGCCGGAGCAGTCGTAGCCGCTGTCGGTCCAGGAGCCGTGACCACCGCCCCACTTGTAGGGGGTCTTGGCGATCTCGTTGCCGGCGGCGATCGCGCTCTTGACGGCGGCCGGTGCCGAGCTTGGCGGGACCGCGAAGCCGTCGGCGGTGACCGTGCCCTTCTGGCCGGGGACCGTCTTGGTCGGTGCAGGCGGCTTGACGTAGATGGCTCCGCCGCCGGCTGGGGTCTTCACGGCGCGGCGAATCAGGCGCTGGTCGCGGCGGGTGGCGATCCCGTCGACGCGCAGCTCGAGCCCGCGCTCGGCGGCACGCAGTGCGCGCGCCGTCCGGGGTCCGAACTGGCCGTCGGCGGTGACGCGGTGGCCAGCCCCGGTCAGGTAGCGCTGCAGCTGCTTGACGTCGGAGCCGCGCATCCCGCTCGACAGCGTGCGCGAGTCATAGCGCGCGGCGCTCGCCGCGGCGGGCATGAACAGCGCCGCCAGCGAGAGCGCGAGAAGGGTCGGGGCTGTCTTGGAGAGAAAGCGCATCGCTCGTAGCGTTCGAGCTGGGTATCGGACGCTCGGCGTCGCTTCCTTGATCGCGGGCGTCAGGTTGCACGGTCAACGCGACGAAGATCGAGGCGACCAGCAGGCCCGCCGCCGCCACCAGCAGGCCGGCGCGGGCGCCGCTGTCGAACGCGGCGTCGCCGGCGGCGAGCAGGCGCGCGGCGGCATCGGGGCCGAGGGTGGCCGCCGCGTCCTCGGCGTGACCGATCGAGCTGCGCGCCGCCTCGCGCACGCCGTCGGCGAAGCCCGCCAGCCGCTCCTCGACGCGCGACGCGTAGAGCGCCGCGGAGATCGTTCCGATCGCCGCGACACCGAGCGCTCCGCCGACCTGGCGCGCGAGCTGGTTCGCCGCCGATCCGTGCCCGGCCTGATGTGCCGGAAGGTCGTTCATGATCGTCGCCGTCGCCGGGATGATCGCGAAGCCGAAGGCGGCGCCGTAGACGAGCATCCCCGCGCAGACGAGCGCGACCGGGGTGTCGTCGGCGAACGGCATCAGCACGAGGCAGCCGACCGCGGCGATTGCCAGGCCACCTGAGATCGACGCGCGCGGGCCGAGCCGGCCGAGTGCCGGCAGGCCGCGCGCCACCGGGCCGAGCGCGACGCCGAGGCCGACCGGGAACATCGCGACGCCAGCTACCAACGCCGAGCGCTCCTGGACGTACTGGAGGTACTGCGGCACGAGGAACATCACGCCGAGGAAGGAGGCGTAGAGGGCGAGCAGTGCGACCACGCCCGCGGCGACGCGCGGCCGCAGCAGGATCCGCACGTCGAGCAGCGGGTAGTCGGTGCGCAGCTCCCGTGCAAGGAAGCAGGCGCCGCCGGTGACCCCGATCGCGAGCGCGGCGAGGATCGGTGGCGACGTCCAGCCGGCGTGCGCGCCCTCGACGAGGAAGAAGACCAACCCGCCGAGGGCGATCACCGACAGCGCCGCGCCGGGAATGTCGAGCGGCGGCGTGTCCGGCCGGCGCGACTCCGGCAGCAGCCGCAGCCCGAACGGGATCGCCACCACCAGGACCGGCACGTTGACGAGGAAGACGCCAGGCCAGCCGATCGCGGCGATCAGCACGCCGCCGAGGACCGGGCCGAGCGCCATCGCCACGCCGGCCGCCATCGTCCAGATGCCGAGCGCCCGCGGCCGCTCGTCGGGCTCGAACATCACCGTCAGCAGCGACAGCGCGGGCGGCAGCACGAACGCGACCGCCGCGCCCATCAGCACGCGGCCCGCGATCAGCGCGTCGACGCTCGGCGCGAGCGCGCAGAGCAGCGAAGCGACGCTGAAGCCGGCCATCCCGGCGAGGAAGACCCGCCGCCGGCCGAAGCGGTCGGCAACGCCGCTCGCCACGGCGAGCATCCCGGCGAGCGCGACGAGGAAGCCGTCGAGCACCCACTGCAGCTCGCCGAGCGTGGCGTCGAGGTCGCGCGAGATGTCGGGCAGCGCGACGTTGACGATCGTCATGTCGACCGCGCTGATCACCATCGCGGCGCAGACGACGGCCAGCCCGTGCCAGCGCGTGGCGGGATCCCAGCCGCGCTCGTCGCCTCGCCGCATGGCGGCATCATCGAGCCGCCACCGGCCGGATACCGATAACTTACGAATAGTGAGCGTTCCCTTCTCGGTCCTCGACCTGGCCCCGGTCCGCTCCGGCGAGAGCGCGGCCGAGGCGCTCGCCGGCGTGACCGCGGTCGCCCGCCGCGCCGACGCGCTCGGCTACCGCCGCTTCTGGGTTGCCGAGCACCACAACATCCCCGCCGTCGCCTCGACCGCGCCAGAGGTGCTGATCGCCCACATCGCCGCCAACACCGAGCGGATCCGCGTCGGCTCGGGCGGAGTGATGCTCCCCAACCACGCGCCGCTCGCGGTCGCGGAGCGGTTCGGGATGCTCGAGGCGCTGCATCCGAACCGGATCGACCTCGGCCTCGGACGCGCGCCAGGCACCGACATGCGCACCGCGCTCGCGCTGCGCAGCACCTCGCCCGAGGGCTTCCCCGACCAGCTCGCGCAGCTGCGCGGCCATCTCGGCGACGGCCACGCCGGGATGCGCGCGGTCAGCGGCGAGCACACGGTGCCGGAGATCTGGATGCTCGGCTCGACCGACGGCGGGGCGCGGATCGCCGCCGAGCTCGGCCTGCCGTTCGTCTTCGCCCACCACTTCCACCCGCACTTCACCGAGCCGGCGCTGCGTCTCTACCGCGACAACTTCAAGCCCTCCGAGCTGCTCGACCGCCCACGCGCGATTGTCGCGGCGGCGATCGTCGTCGGCGAGGACGACGCCGACGCGAACCGGCTCGCGCTCCCGGCCGGCATCTCGATGCTGCGTCTGCGCCAGGGGCGGCCGGCGCCGCTGCCGACCGTCGAGGAGGCCGAGGAGCTGCTGCCGAGGCTCGGCCCTCAGGAGTGGAACGTCGTCCAGGACACGATCGCCCGCGCGATCGTCGGCGGTCCAGCCACCGTCGAGTCCGGCCTGCTCGACCTGATCGAGCGCACCGCCACCGACGAGCTGATGGTCACCACCAACGTCGCCGACCCCGACCGGCGGATCTACGCGCTCGACCAGGTGGCTCACGCCTTCCAGCTCAGCCCGGACCCCGTCGCCTGACGGTTAGATCGCCCAGCCGGCCGCCTAGCTGCCGGCTCGGCGCGGCGGATCGAAGAAAGAGTGGACCGATCCTCCGGGGGCGAGCCAGCGCTCGGCCAGCGCTTGTGCGCGGTCGGGTTCGCGGTGGAACAGCCCGACTCGAACCGCCAGCACCTTGTCGAAACGTCGATCGCCGAGGTCGGCGTCCTCGAGCGCCGCGACGATGAACTCGGCCGTGCCGGCGTCGACCCATTGGGCGTTCCGCCGCGCCGCGGCTTCGATCATCTTCGGCGAGCGGTCGATCGCGGTCAGTCGCCCGCCGTCGCCGATCCGCTCACAGATGAGCGTCGCGGCGACGCCGTGTCCGCAACCGATCTCGAGGACACGATCGCGCGGCTGGAGATCGAGTCCGCTGACGATCGTGCGCAACCGCTCGCTCATCGCCGCCAAGGTTATGTGCGGTCGTGGCTAGCATCGCTCGGGCGATGAGTTTTGGTGGCGACGACGGTCAAGGAGACATGAGCTCAGATTTGGCGATCGAGGCCAATGGCCTGGTCAAGGTGTTCGGCGATACGCGCGCCGTGGATGGCGTCGACCTCGCGGTGCGACGCGGAGCCGTCTATGGCGTGCTCGGTCCCAACGGCGCCGGCAAGACGACGACGATCCGCATGCTGGCGACGCTGCTGCGGCCGGACGCCGGCAGTGCGCGCGTCTGTGGGCACGACGTCGTTGCCGAGTCGGACGGCGTGCGCGCGGCGGTCAGCCTGACCGGCCAGCTCGCCTCGGTCGACGAGGACCTGACCGGTCGCGAGAACCTGATCCTGATTGCGCGCCTGCTCGGTCTCGGCCGCGCCGAGGCGAAGCGGCGCGCCGACGAGCTGCTCGGCGCCTTCGGTCTGCACGAGGCCGAGGGCAAGCTGGTCAAGAACTACTCGGGTGGCATGCGGCGGCGGCTCGACATCGCGGCGAGCATCGTCGTGACGCCCGAGCTGCTGTTCCTCGACGAGCCGACGACCGGGCTCGACCCGCGCTCGCGCAACCAGGTCTGGGACATCGTCCGTGCGCTCGCCGGCCAGGGCACGACGATCCTGCTCTGCACCCAGTACCTCGACGAGGCCGACCAGCTCGCCGAGCGGATCGCGGTGATCGACCGCGGCAAGGTGATCGCCGAGGGCACGCCGAGCGAGCTGAAGGCGTCGGTCGGGTCCGGGACGCTGCACGTGCGGCTGGTCGACTCCGCGCAGCGGCCCGAGGCGGAGCGCCTGCTGGCTGGCGAGCTTGGCGACGCCGTGCGGCTCGAGTCCGATCCGGCGGCCCTGTCGGTCGGCTGCCCCGACGCTGAGCGGGCCGCCGAGGCCGTCGCCGCGCTGTCGCGTGCGGGGATCACGGTCGGCGAGTTCTCGCGCGGCCAGCCGAGTCTCGACGAGGTCTTCCTCGCGCTGACCGGGCACACGGCCGACGAGGCCGAGGAGATCGACGACGAGGGCGACGAGAGGGAGGCGGCATGAGCGCGACCGACACGACCACTTCCGCGGCAGCCGCGCCGGCCGCCGAGGCCAGCGAGGCGGCGCTGCGCAACGCGCTCGCCCGGACGCCACGGCCACCGCGGCAGGGCGCCGTCGGGTCGATCCTCACCTTCGGCTGGCGCGGCATGCT
>CAZVRI010000019.1:0-10912 GCA_964629855.1 uncultured Thermoleophilaceae bacterium | reverse complement strand
AAGGTCAAGCACGTCCCCGAGCAGCTGATCGACGTGACGATCACGCCGGTGCTGTTCACGCTGATGTTCACCTACATGTTCGGCGGCGCGATCGCCGGATCGACCAAGGAGTACCTCCAGTTCCTGCTGCCCGGCACGCTTGTGATGTCGGTGCTGTTCACGACCGTCTACTCCGGCGTCGCGCTCAACACCGACATGACCAAGGGCGTCGTCGACCGCTTCCGCTCGCTGCCGATCTGGCGCCCGGCGCCGCTCGTCGGCTCGGTCGTCGGAGACAGCGTCCGCTACCTCGTCGCGGCGACGGTCGTGATCGTGGTCGGCCTGATCCTCGGCTTCCGGCCGGAGGCCGGGGTCGGTGGGGTGCTCGCCGCGGTCGCCTTGGTCGTCGTCTTCTCGTTCGGCCTGTCGTGGGTCTTCACGACGATGGGCCTGTTGATGCGCAGCCCGAGCGCCGTGATGAACACCGGCTTCATGGTCCTGTTCCCGCTGACCTTCCTGAGCAACACGTTCGTCCAGCCGGACACCCTGCCCAGCGCGCTCGAGGCGTTCGTCGACGTCAACCCGATCTCCCACCTCGTGTCCGCCTCGCGCGGGCTGATGGCGGGCTCGGTCGACGGGTCCGACCTCGCGGTCGTGCTCGCCGTGGCGGTGGGCCTGACGGCGATCTTCGCCCCGCTGACCGCGCACCTGTACCGCACGCGCGGCTGAGTCGGCGCGTGTGAAACAGCGGCTCGCTGTGACAGTCACAGCCGACCGCTGTTTCACATCGGCGCGCGCGTGGCGGAGGATCGGGACACCAACCGATCAGGAGAGCCGATGACCGCCACGCCGACCGAGACCGACTTCCAGCCGCTGCGCGCCGCGCTCGCGGGCCAGCTGCTGAGCCCCGGCGACGATGGCTGGGACGCCGCCCGCCAGGCGTGGAACCTCGCCGCCGACCAGCATCCCGCGGCGGTCGTCTACGCGGAGAGTGCCGCCGACATGGGCGAGGTCGTCCGCTTCGCGAGCGAGCACGGCCAGCGGGTCACGGTCCAGGGGACCGGTCACGGCGCCTGCTCGATCGGCGACCTCGGCGACACGATCCTCGTCAAGACCGTCCGGATGGCGGCCGTCGAGATCGACGCGGAGCGCCGCGTGGCGCGCGTCGAGGGCGGTGCGCTGTGGGGCGACGTCGTCGTCGCGGCCGCCGAGGCCGGGCTGGCCGCGCTGCACGGCTCGTCGCTCGACGTGGCCGCGGTCGGCTACACGCTCGGCGGCGGGATCGGCTGGGTCGCGCGCGAGCATGGCCTCGCCTGCAACAGGGTGACGGCGATCGACGTCGTGACCGCCGACGGCGAGCAGCGGCGGGTCGACGCCGCCAGCGATCCCGATCTCTTCTGGGCACTGCGCGGTGGCGGCGGGTCGTTCGCGCTCGTGGTGGCGATCGAGTTCGAGCTGCTGCCGATCGCCGAGGCCCACGCGGGCATGCTGACCTGGCCCGCCGAGCGCGGCCCCGAGCTGTTCGATGCCTGGCGCGCGTGGACGGCGACCGTCCCCGAGGCGATGACCTCGACCTTCCGCTGGCTGCAACTGCCGCCGCTGCCCGACGTACCGGAGCCGCTGCGCGGCCGGCCGACGGTCGCGATCACGGCTACCTTCGACGGCCCGGAGAGCGAGGCAGGTGAGCTGCTCGCCCCGCTGCGTGCGCTCGGGGGGATGACGATGGACACGTTCGCCACGGTTCCCGCCGCCGACCTGCGCCGGCTCAACGGCGACCCCGAGCAGCCGATGCCAGCCACGGGCGACCACGCGCTGCTCGCCGAGATCGACGACGCGACGGCGAGCGCGCTCTGCGCGGCGGTTGGTCCCGAGGCGCGGACGCCGCTGACGATCGTCGAGATCCGCCACCTCGGCGGGGCGCTCGGGCGTGTTCCCGACGGCGCCGGTGCGCTCGGTCGGCTCGACGGCGAGTACCTGCTGTTCGCCTTCGGCGTGCCGATGGGGCCGGACGCCGGACCGCAGATCCGGGCTGCGCTCGACGGCGTCCTCGCGGCGGTCGAGCCGGCGGCGGCCGGCGGCTACCTCAACTTCGCCGACACTCCGATCGACACGGCGACCGCCTTCCCGGAGGAGACCTGGCGGCGGCTGCGAGCGATCAAGGCGAAGGTCGACCCGGCCAACACGATCCGCTCGAACCACCCGATCGATCCGGCCTAGGCAGCCTCATCGATCCCGAACGCCGCGCGGCTCGCAGCGACGAAGTCCGCGACCACGTCGCGCTCGTCGCCGGCGGGCCAGGCGAGCGCCATCTCGACCCGCTCGCCGTTGTCGAGTGGCCGGAAGACGACGCCCGACGACGGGCCGAGCGAGTCGACGACGCGCTCGCGGATGAAGCTGACGCCGAGGCCGGCGCGGGCCGCCTCGAGCAGCGCGTCGAGGCTGTGGAAACGGGCGACGAAGCGCGGTGGGCGCCCGCCGCGGTGGCGCGTCCCCATCCAGAATTCGCGCGCCGGCAGGTCCGGCGTCGGATAGTCGAAGATCGGCTCGGCGACGTACTCGGCAACGCTGATCGTCTCCTTGGCCGCGAGCGGGTGGTCGGCCGCCAGCGCCAGGCCGAGCGGCTCGCTCCACAGCATCTGGCAGTCGAGCCCGGTGCGGTCGAACGGACCGGCGCCCACCCCGACGTCGACATCGGGCCGGCGCGCCCCGCCGCAGGTGTCCAGCACGTCGGCGAAGGTGATCTGCACGTCGACGTCCGGGCGGCGCTCGGCGAACTCCGCCAATGCCGGCTTCATCGGCTCGTGGTCGAACGGCGTTGTGAATCCGACATTGAGCCGCAGCCGCTCGCCGACGGCGGCACGCGCGGCCGCCGCGGCTGCATCGGCGGCGGCGAGCATGCCGACCGCGTGGTCGTAGAACGCCTTGCCGGCCGGGGTCAGCTCGACCTTGCGTGTCGTGCGCTCGACCAGCACCGTCCCGACCCGCTCCTCGAGCTGGCGGATCTGGGTGCTCAGCGCCTGCTGGGCGAGGTGCAGTCGCTCTGCAGCCCGCGTGAAGTTGAGCTCCTCGGCGACCGCCACGAAGGCGCGCAGGTGACGCAGCTCGAAACTCACGCGCGCAGTCTAGGAGCAGCGACCGATGACTCTCGCCCGATCCGCCAGTCTTTATTGGCACGATGGCCTTCGTACCGCCCGCCCGGCATCTCCTGCGCGCCAAGGACCTGGCCGACGCGCGTTACTTCGAGCCGCTCGACGTCGACGACCTGGCTGCTGCCGCTGGGCTGTCGCGCGCCCACTTCAGCCGCGAGTTCCGTCGCACGTTCGGCGAGTCGCCGCACGCCTACCTGCTGACGCGCCGGCTCGAGCGGGCGGCGGCGCTGCTGCGCACCACCGACCGCTCCGTCGCCGACGTCTGCCTGTCGGTCGGCCTGCGCGGCGTCGGCTCGTTCACGACCAGCTTCAAGCGCACCTACGGCGTGTCGCCGACCGCCTACCGCGCCAAGCATCCGCCGGCGTCGCAGTTCGCGCGCGTTCCGGCCTGCGTCGTCCGCTTCTACGCCCGTCCGCAACGCAGCACGTTTCGAGAAGACAGCGCCCAGGCGGCTGACTAGCTTGGCAAGAGACCTTCCAGAAGACGATTCAAAGGAGCCCCAAGATGTCTTTCAAGATCGCCAACTCCCAGCTGTGGGTCCACGACCAGGACGAGGCGCTCGCCTTCTACACCGAGAAGCTCGGCATGGAGGTCCGCGTCGACGTCACGCTCCCCGAGATGGGCGACTTCCGCTGGCTGACCGTCGGCCCGGTCGGACAGCCCGACTTCTCGATCGTCCTGATGGCGATTCCCGGCGAGCCGGTGATGGACGCCGCCACCGCCACGCAGGTCGAGGCGCTGATGGCCAAGGGATTCGCCGGCACCGTCTTCCTCACGACCGACGACTGCCAGGCCTCCTACGAGGAGCTGCGCGCCCGCGGCGTCGAGTTCACCGAGGTGCCCGAGGAGCGCCCCTATGGCATCGACTCCGGCTTCCGCGACCCGTCCGGTAACTCGTTCCGGCTCACTCAGGTGCAGCTGCCGGCTGGGGTCTGAGTCGCCGCCCGGCGGTTGTCAGTCTCGGCGTGTGGGGGCGGGTACCCACACACGCCGAGACGCCGCGCGGCGGCCGTCGATCTCGACGGTGATCCGCGGGCGGGTGCCGCGCAGGCGGGCGTGGAGCTTCGGCGGCAAGACGACGTCCTTGCTGAACGTTCCGATGGCGACGCGGCGGACGAAGGTCTTGCTCCAATCGCGACGCCTTACGGTCACGGTGAAGCGGCAGCCGCGGAAGCAGGTCACGTTCCCGACCCGCGGCTTGCCGCTGCCGCGCTGTCGGGAGACGCGCGAGTTGAGCGAAGCGTGGTCGCGCTCGTGCGACTGTCCGCACCGTCGTGCCGCTGGCCCAGCCGCCGGGAGAATGCGAAGCGGCGGGGTCGAGGCGACGGCCGGTCCCGGCATCGCGGGGCGGATCGCCTCAGGGGCCATGTATGCGATCGCGGGGAGTGGCATGGCGTCTCCGTTGCGCTGGTCGACTGTGCGCACGTACCAGCCCTCGTAGCGCTTAGCGATCGTGGCGCCCGTGCCGGGGCAGCCGTTCCAGTAGTTGGTGTCGGAGATGACCAGGCAGCGCTGTGCGGCGTAGGTGCGGCAAACCTGGAGCTGCACGTAGGAGGCCTCGAGCCCCCAGCCGCCCTCCCACTTGCCGGGTATCGGCTGAACGAACGAGTTGACCCGGGGCGCGCCGGCGAGCGCCGGCGGCTCGGTCCAGCGCACGCGTCCCCGGTAGGGAACGGTGCGCTCGGTCGCGGTCTGGCCCGCGCTGGTCGCAGTCACCTCGAAGACGGTGCCGGCCGGCGTATCGCCGACGTTCAGGACGCGGTCGCTGTCCGACCCGCTGGCGATCGGGGCACAGTCCGTGCCACTGTTCACGCAACTCGCCCAGCCGATCGTGCCCTGCCCGCCCGGCGGGTTGGCGACCAGGCCACCGCTGCCGTCGGGGTTGATCAGGTACTGAAACGAGATACCCGACGGGGTGTCCTGCATCGAGCCCAGCGCCGACGCGCTCGGCGCGCAGAACGCCGCCACCGCGCACACCACCAGCAGAACCCGAACCCCAACCCTCACGGTCCAGAGGCTAGCCGGCGTCCCCGTCCTGCGCGTGGCCGTAGGCGATCGCGGCTGCCGATCCGGCAAGTCCGGCGGCGAGCTGTGCCAGTGCCCAGCGGGTGCCCCAGCGCTCGCGGCCGCGAGCGCTGTCGAGTGACCAGGAGCCGGGGCCGGCGTCGGTGATCGCAAACGCCAGCGCGATCAGCACGAGGTTGTACTCGTAGCCGCCGTTGCTGTTCCAAGGCCCCTTCGGTCCGTGGACGGTCCGGATCGCGGTGGCCATGCTGGCGGTCAGCAGCGTGCCGGCGACCGGGGTCAGCGCGCCCGCGGCGAGTAGTGCGCCGCCGGCGGTCTCAGAGGCGCCGGCGGCGATCGCCTGGGACTTGCCTGGGCGCATGCCGAGCTTCTCGAAGAACTCGCCGGTGGCCTCGGGGCCGCTGCCGCCGAACTTGCCGGCGAGCTTCTGCAGGCCGTGCCCGACGAACAGTCCGCCGACGATCGCGCGGAGGAGGGGGATTCCAAGCTTCATTGGGGCAACTCCTAGGGGAGGAAAATAGTTGCGTCCGCAACCTTAGTCCCTACGGGGATGCCTGCCGCGCAAAGGCCTCGAAGGCCCTGCGTCCCGGATCGGGGTCGGCCAGCGCCGCGCCGTCGCGCAGCAGCTCGGCATAGCCGGGGCCGAGCGCTTCGCTCGCCTCGTCGGCCATCGTCGGCTCTGCCAGCCAGCGCTCGACCAGAGCGCCGTCGGCCTCGGCGTGGAACAGCAGCCCCCACGCGCACGGCCCGGCTCGGAACGCCTGGACCGCGGTCAGCGCGGAGCGTGCGAGCGGCGTCGCTCCCGGTGGCAGGTCGAACACCTCGCCGTGCCAATGCAGCACCGGAGTTGTCGGCGCGAGCGGGCCGACCACCGGATCGTCGGCCGCCAGGATCTCCACCGGCGCGAAGCCGATCTCCTTCGCGGGGCCGGGGAGGACCTCGGCGCCGAGCGCGCGGGCCAGCAGCTGGGAACCGAGGCAGATGCCCAGCAGCGGCAGCTCGGCTTCGACCGCGGCGCGCAGCCACTCGACCTCTTCCGCCAGCCGCGGATGGCGATCGACGTCGTTGACGCTCATCGGCCCGCCCATGAAGACCGCGCCACGGACCTCGTCCACGGACGGCAGCGGCTCGTCGCCGTCGAGGCTGTCGATCAGCCGGACCGGAACGTCCGCGAAGGCGTCGAGGATCGTGTGCGGCCCCTCCCAGGGAACGTGGCGGACGGCCAGGAGTGGCTTGGTCGTCAATGGACGTTCGGCTCGACGGGCGCCAGCTCGGGGCGCTTCGCCGCGATCCCGTCGCCGGACGAGCGGCCGCGGACGCGTCTGACGATCCACGGCGCCATGTAGCGCCCGGCCCAGACCGCCTCCCGCGCCCAGGCGCGGGCGCGGCGCAGCTGCTCGGCCGGCGGCAGCGGGGTCCACGGGTCCTCGTCCGGCTCGACACCGAGCGCGCGGGCTGCCGCGTGGGCGATCCGGGCGTGGCCGGCCGGGTTGGCGTGCAGGCGGTCGTCGGACCAGAGGCGTGGGTCGACGAGCCCGTCGCGCTCGAGGTCGAGCATCACCGCGCCGTGGCGCTCCGCGATACCGCGCAGCTCGCGGTTGAAGACGAACACGCGTCCGAGTGTCGGCCGCGCCGCCGGCATCACGCGGCTGGTGTCGGGGTAGGTCATCGTCAGCACGGTCGCGCCGGTGCCACGTAGCGCCGCGACCATCGCCTCGACGTCGCCGAGCACCTGGGGCAGGTCGACGCGCGGCCGCAGGATGTCGTTGATCCCGCCGAACACACTTGCCAGGTCGGGCTCCATCGCGAGCGCGGCCGGCAGCTGCTCGGCGCGGATCTGCCCCGCCTTGCGGCCGCGGACGGCGAGGTTGGCGTAGAGCAGTGAAGGGTTCTCGCGCGCGAGGCGTGCGGCGAGACGGTCGGCGAACCCCGCGAACCCGCCTCCCGGCGTCGGATCGTCGATCCCCTCCGTGGTGCTGTCACCCAGCGCGACGTAGCGCGAGTACCCCATGACGTCGGAATCTAGTTCCTTTAGCCGCGCAGGAGGTCGATCGCTCGTGCCTGCGCGTCGCCGGCGTCGGGATGGACCCAGAGCGCGAGGTGGGTCCCACGGCTGAGGACCACGTGCTCGGCGCCGGGGATCGTGGTCGCCGCATGGTCGCTGTGCGCCGGCGGAACGTCGATGTCGGCGTCGCCGCCGACGATCAGCGTCGGCACGCCAATCCGCTCCAGCTCGAGCGACTCGATCGCGGCGAAGCGGGCGAGGTCGTTGTCGATCCCGGCGCCGCGGTGGCCGTGGTCGGCCGCGGCGCGGGCCATCGCCAGCACGAGCTCGGTCTGGCGCTCGTCGCCGACGGCGGCCTTGGTCAGCTCACGCAGCTCCTTGCGGCTGAGGTCGCCCTCGGCGCCGAGCGTGCTCGACACCGTCGCCTTCGGTGCGTGGGCGGCCAGGAAGCGCAGCAGCCAGTTGCCGGCGCGTGTGTCCATCATCAGCCGCTCGTCGATGCTCGCCTTGTCGGGCGCGAAGCGCTGGCTCACGCCGGCCGCGACGACCAGCGCCGACACCCGCTCCGGATAGCGAACCGCCAGGCGGTAGGAGCTCGGTCCACCGCCCGACCACGCAAGGACGCCTGCGCGTGGATGGCCGAGCGCGTCGAGCAGCGCCGCGTGGAGGTCGGCCTGCGCGTCGATCGCGGCGCGCCCGTCGTCGAGCGCGGTGCCGAGGTAGCCGGGGCGGGAGGGCGCCACCGTCTCGAAGCCAGCCTCGACCAGGAAGCGGCCCATCGCCAGCGCCTGATCCGCCCCGCCCGGCGTCCCGTGCACGACCAGGACCGGCGGCCCCTCGCCGGCCCGCTCTACTTCGATCGGGCCGAGGCCTGTGTCGATGGTCTCGGGCGTGGCTTGCGGCGCTTCGTTCTCGCTCATCGCGGCGCGACTCTAACTCGGTCCGGCGGGCGTCGCCGCCGCGTTACTCCGTTGTAGGGTCGTGACGATGAGAGGGTTCGTAGTACCCAGGGGTTTAGCTGTGACTGTCGCGCTGTTCCTGTTCTCCCTCCTAGGGGTGACTGAGGCCCGTGCGCAGGCATTCACGCCAGTCGCGCCTAGCGACGGGCGGGCGTTCAGCTGGGAGGAGATCGAATACGACGAGGTGGAGTTTGTCGTCACGGGGCCGCCTGACCAACTGGTCCGGGTGGAGGTCTCGCGCGATTCCAACTTCTCGAGCTATGTGGACGACGTTTCGCTCGACGAGGATGTGCCTGGCGTCTACAAGGGAACGAGCATGGCGCCGGCCGACGACGAGAGCAGCCAACTTCGCACCTACTTCTGGCGCCCTGTTGGTATCGGTGGGAACGGGCCGACCAGATCCTTCTCGATCAGACCGCCATACAGGCAGATCGCACTACGCATAGATACCCGGTCGCGGATGCGCGTTGGAACGCGCTCATCGGTCGTGCTGCGCTATCGCGCGGGCTCGGAGTCTCGGGCCGACCGCCTTCATCTGATCGCGGCCAGCCGCTGTCCGGAGTCGCCGGCCATTGGCTCCGCGGACGCGCTTCTCGATGATGTCGTGCCTCCGGTCGGGGGCCAGATCGCGGTGGGGTTCAGACTCCGCGCGCTGGGTCGTGTGAGTCTTTGCGGGTACGCGACGGCAGCCGGAGTCGTGATCCGCCGAGTGGCCCGCACGGTGGAAGTCATCAGACCGCCCGTCCCGCGGCGGCAGATGCTCCGCTGGCGCCTCTCTCCGCGGGGCCTCGGGCCGATCAAGATCGGGATGACGATGAGCGACATCGGGCGCGTCACGGGTCGGCTGCCCATAAAGAGCTTCGGCGACTACTCGGCGTGTCAGATCTGGATGCTGCCAGGCGCGCCCGGCCTCTCCTTGATGCGCTCGTACGGACGACTCGTACGGGTGGAGGTATTCCGTCGCGGCTGGCGGACGGCCCGTGGCGTTCGGATTGGCGATTCGGCGCGCAAGGTGTTCAGGCGCTACGGGGCGATTCACACCAAGCCGCACCCATATACGACTGGCAAGTACCTGATCGTCGGCCGTCCGGGTCGTCGCATGATCTTCGAGACCGATGGCGCCGGGAAGGTCACGAGCTTCCGGGGCGGCCGTGCGCCGCATATCGGCTACATCGAGGGTTGTGTCTAGTGGTTCCGGCTGGACGACTGCTGGCGTTCTTGGTGACGCTGACTGCCGGAATGCTGCTGTTCACCGGCGCGGCTGAGGCACAGGGGAAGCGTCAGGTCGTGGTGGACAGCCAGGGTGCGACCAGCGCTCAGCTCTCCTTCCTGTTTCGCTCCGGTGTGTTCAGCGGCTACAGCGACATTCGTCTCCGAATCGAACGGCAGGGAGCCGTGCTGTTCGACGATCGCGTTCCGGCTCCCCCGCGCAACATCGCGGGCGGCGCTCCATTCCCGCCGGGCGACGATGGCGTCGACGCGTTGTTCGTTCGCGATCTCGACGGCGATGGCGAGCCGGAGGTGCAGGTCGACCTGTTCTCGGGCGGGGCGAACTGCTGCCTGTTCACCAGCCTCTTCTCGTTCGACTCCGCTCGGGGGTCGTATAGCCACGGCCAGCAGGTCTGGGGTACCAGCTATCGGCTCCGCGATCTCGACCGGGACGGAAGGCCGGAGTTCGTCACGAGTGACCACCGTCTGAAGTACCTCTTTGCCTGCAACGCCTGCCAGCGGCTGCCGCCACGGATCTTCGCGCTCTCGAACCGGCGCTTGGAGGATGTGACCCGGCGCTTCCCAGCTGTGGTCCGCCAAGACGCGCGGTTTCAGCTGAGATTGATCCGCAAGCGCGATCCGTTCAGCTACCGCGGCGCGGTGGCCAGCTTGACCGCGGACCGCTGTCTGCTCGGGCAGTGTCGTGCGGCGCTGCGGCAGGTGCGACGGCTGCTGCGAGCCGGCGCGCTGGACCGTCAGGGACGTCTCGACTACCCGCCGTGGGGAGATGCCTACGTGAGCAAGCTCGGTCGCGTTCTACGGCGCTTCGACTACCTGCGGTAGTCTTGAATCATTCAAGATGACGGTGCCACCCTCGCAGTGCCCACGCGATCCGATGTCGAGCAACTGCTGCGCGACGCCGGCCTCCGTGCGACGGGTCCGCGGGTGGCGGTGCTGACCGCCGTCTACGAGCATCCGCACGCCGACACGAGCTCGATCATCGACGTGGCGCGCGAGGCGGGCGGCGAGGTGTCCGTGCAGGCCGTCTACGACGTGTTGAGCGCGTTGACGACCGCGGGACTCGTGCGGCGGATCGAGCCGGCCGGCTCGGTCGCCCGTTATGAGTCTCGGGTCCGAGACAACCATCACCATGTGGTGTGCCGGTCGTGTGGAGCCATCGCCGACGTCGATTGCGCCGTCGGCCACACGCCGTGCCTGACGGCGTCGGACGCACAAGGCTTCACGATCGACGAGGCCGAGGTCACCTACTGGGGCCTGTGCCCGTCCTGTTCCCCCTGACAACCCTGCTGGAACCCAAGGAGAAGAAGACAAAGTGGAGAGCGAGCGCAAGTGTCCCGTCACGGGCGGTAACGGCCGCACCAACCGCGACTGGTGGCCGAACCAGCTCGACGTGACCGTCCTCCATCGGAACCCGCCGGACGGCGACCCGATGGGCGCCGACTTCGACTACGCCGCCGAGTTCGAGACGCTCGACCTCGACGCCGTCAAGCGCGACATCGACGCGGTCATGACGACCTCACAGGACTTCTGGCCGGCCGACTACGGCAACTACGGGCCGCTCTTC
>CAZVRI010000018.1:13040-45438 GCA_964629855.1 uncultured Thermoleophilaceae bacterium | reverse complement strand
GGCTCATGTTGATCTCGTAGACCGCGGCGTAGCGCTCGCCGGCCGACACCTGGTGCTCGGGCGTGTTCTCGTCGGCGACGACGCGGATGCACTGGGCCGGGCAGGCGGCGACGCAGAGCGAGCAGCCGACGCACTTCTCCAGGCCCGTGTCCTCGAACTTGTGCAGCTTGTGGCGGCCGCGGAAGCGCGGGTAGACCGGCGTCTTCTCCTCGGGGTACTCGATCGTGACCGGCTTCTCGGCCAGCCGCGCGAGCGTCGTGCGCATGCCGCGCAGCGTCGCGCCGAAGGTGCGGTAGGCGCCGCCGATGCCGCCGGGTTCCGGTCCACGCTGGACCTCGATGACGTCGTCTGTCAGCTCGTAGCTCATGAGTTCGGTCAGACCACCAGGACGATTGCGGTGACGAGGGCGTTGATCGTCGCCAGCGGCAGCAGCACCTTCCAGCCGAACGACATCAGCTGGTCGTAGCGGAGGCGCGGCAGCGTAGCCCTAATCCAGATGAAGAGGACGACGAAGGCGAACATCTTCAGTAGCACCCAGAGCGGCGCGAGCGCGATCGGGCCCGGTCCGTGCCAGCCGCCGAAGAAGCAGGCGGTCGCGACGCCGGCGATGACGATCACCTCGATGTACTCGGCCATGAAGAACGAGCCGAAGCGCATCCCGCCGTACTCGGTGTTGTAGCCGGCGACGATCTCGGCGTCGGCCTCCGGCAGGTCGAACGGGGCGCGCGCCGTCTCGGCGAAGCCGGCGACGATGAAGACGAGGAAGCCGAAGAACTGCGGCACGATGAACCAGATCCCCTTGCCGCTCGACCCCTGTGCCTCGACGATGTCGACGAACGACAGCGAGCCGGCCATCATCGCGACGCCGAGCAGCGACAGGCCGATCGCGACCTCGTAGGAGATCAGCTGCGCGGCGGAGCGCATCGAGCCGAGGAACGAGTACTTCGAGCCGGACGCCCAGCCGCCGAGCACGAGCGCGTAGATGGCGAGCGAGCCGAAGGCGAAGAAGTAGAGCAGCCCGATCGGTACGTCGATGCCGTAGAGGCCGAGGTCGCCGCCCCAGGCGCCCTGCGGGCCGAACGGGATGATCGCGAGCGTCGCGACCGCCGTCGCGATCGAGATCACCGGCGCGATCGCCATCATCCACGGCACCGCCGTCTCAGGGGTGAAGCGCTCCTTCGAGAGCAGCTTGAGCACGTCGGCGAGCGGCTGACCGAGCCCGCGGAAGCCGACACGGTTCGGGCCGTAGCGGGCCTGGAAGCGGCCGAGCAGCTTGCGCTCGAGCAGCAGGATCAGCGGAACCACCTGCAAGATGAACGCGAAGATCACGATCGCCTTGACGATCTGGACCAGCGTGGACTCCACGGTCATGCGATCGGGTCCTCAGGCACTGCCTCGGTCACGTCGTCTGGTGCAGCCTCGGAAGGATCGCCGGTCGCGTCAGATCCAGCACCGCTGGTCACTGAGGCATCTGTGGGGGTGCTGCCGACCTGATGGATCAGCGGCGGCGCGGAGCGGACCTCGACGGTGCGCGGGACGCCGTTGGTCAGCGCCTCGGCCCCCTCGGCGCCGAGCCCCTGAGTCAGGAATACGCTGCCGGGGCGGATCGCGTTGCGGATCGCGGCCGTCGCGCGGACGACGCGGTCGCCGCTGGAGACCTCGACGTCCTCGCCTGGCGCGATGCCGAGCCGCTGGGCGTCGGCCGGAGCCAGCTCCGCGCGCTGGCGCGGCGCCAGGAAGCGCAGCGACGGCGAGTGCTCGACGGCGGGTGAGGCGAACAGGGCCGGGGCCGCGCCGAGACGCAGGCCGGCGGGAAGGTCGGGCGGGGTGTCGAGCGGGCCGCTCGGCATGTCCTGCGCCGGGACGGCCGACGCCGCGTCGCGGTCCTGCCAGCGGACGCCGCGGCCGCCGATCTCGTCGAGCGTGATGCCGGCATAGAAGGGGACGGCGTTGGTGACGGCGGCCGTCACGTCGGGCAGCGACAGCGAGGGCGCGGCGCCGTTCGAGGACGGGGCGGTCAGCGGCTTGCCGGCGCGCGCGCAGAGCTCGGCGAGCACGGCCCAGACCGGGCGGACCTCGCCAGCGTGCGGCACTGCCTGGCGGACGCGCTGGAGGCGGCCGTCGGGATGGGTGAGCGTGCCCTCCTTCTCGGCGTTCGACTCGCCGGGGAAGACGACGGTCGCGTGCTCGGCGAGGCCGGGGGTGACGAAGTCGGCGAAGGCGACGACGGCCTCGGCGCTGTCGAGCGCGTGCTCCCAGGTCGGACGGTCGGAAAGCTCGGTCAGCGGGTCGGCGGCGACGAGCAGCAGCGTCGACAGCTCGCCGGCGACGAGCGCCGGGCCGATCTCGGCGGCGGCCAGGCCGGGCGCCGGCGAGTCCGCCAGGCCGGCGGCCAGCTTCGGCACCACGCCGACCTCGCGCAGTCCGCGGCCGTTGGCGCGGCTCGGGATTTCGATCAGGCCGGACTCGGGACGGTCCGCGATCTCCAGCGCGCCGGTCACGGCTAGCAGCGCGTCGACCGCGGCGGCGCCGCGCTTGCCGACAGTGGTCCGCTCCCCCCACATGACGACCACGTCGCCGTCCTTGCGCGCGTCGGGGTCTGCGCCGAAGCGGGCCGCGCGCAGCGCCGCGGCAGCCGCCTCGATCTCGGCGGGGTCGGCGCCGGCCTTGGCAGCCAGCTCGGCGACGCCTGCCGTGGCGCCGGACGTCTGCTCGGTCGCGCCGCCGGCGGCGGTACCCGCGCGCGGCGAGCCCAGCGCGGCTGCGAGCGCGGCGAGCGCGGCCTCGGCGGCGCCGGGCGCGAACCGCACCGCGACGTCGCCGGTCGGGTCGGCTCCGAGCTCGGCGCCCGGGTCGTCGAGCGTGCTCGGACGGCTGGTCAGCGTGACCACGCACGCGCCGTGGCGGCGGCGTGCCTTGCGGATGCGCAGGTCGAGCACCGGCGCCTCGTCGACCGGCTCGACCTCGACGACCAGGACGGCGTCGGCGTAGTCGATGTCGGAGACGCGCGCCGTCAGCTCCGGACGCGCGAGCACGCGCGCCTGACAGGGGTCGAACGCGCCGGTCGCGCGCGAGTCGAGGTGCGGCGAGCCGAGGCCGTCGCGCAGCAGCCGCGCCAGCAGCAGGCCCTCCTCATTGGTGACCGCGCCGCCGGCCAGCGCCGCGGTCTTCGCGCCACCGCGCGTCAGCGCCTTCGCGGCCTCGCCGAGCGCGCGCTCCCACGAGACCTCGCGCAGCACGCCACCGTCGCGGACCATCGGCGCGAGCACGCGGTCCGGCGAGTGGAACGACTCGTAGCCGAAGCGGCCCTTGTCGCAGACCCAGCCGTCGTCGACCTCCTCGTTGTCGCGCGCCAGGACGCGCAGCACCTTGTCGTCGTCGCGCACCGTGTAGCTGACGTTGCACTGGCTGGCGCAGCCGACGCAGACCGAGCCGGCCTGCTCGATGTCCCACGGCCGCGCGCGGAAGCGGTAGGCGGTCGAGGTCAGCGCCCCGACCGGACACAGCTCGATGATGTTGCCGCTGAACGGCGCGACGTACGGCCGGCCGTCGTGGGTGCCGACGTAGGTGTGGTCGCCACGCTCGAGGAAGGCGAGCTGGTAGTCCTCGGCGATCTCCTGCGAGAAGCGGACGCAGCGGTAGCAGAGGATGCAGCGCTCGCGGTCGATCGCGACGAGCGGCGAGACCTCGAGCGGCTTCTTGAAGTGGCGCTTCGGCTCGATCATCCGCGACTTGCCGGCGCCCCAGCCGTAGGAGATGTCCTGCAGCGGGCACTCGCCGCCCTTGTCGCAGACCGGGCAGTCGAGCGGGTGGTTGACGAGCAGGAACTCGACGACCGCGTTCTGGGCATGCTTGACGCGGTCGGTCGTGGTGTGGACGACCATGCCGTCCTTGACCGGCGTCGAGCAGGAGGTCTGGAGCTTCGGGATGCCCTCGATCTCGACCAGGCACATCCGGCAGGCGCCGACCGGCGCGCCGAGCTTCGGCTCGTAACAGAAGTAGGGGATCTCGACGTCGCCGTGCTTGGCGGCGTCGACGAGCATCGTGCCCTCCGGCGCGGTCACCTGGCGGCCGTCGATCTCGAAGGTGATCTGCTTGATCTCGGGGCGCGCCATCAGCCGACTCCCATCAGCTCTCGCTCGGCACGCTCGCGGGCAGCCTCGATGTGCGCCTCGAACTCCGGCCGGAAGTGCTTGATCATCGACCCGATCGGCATCGCCATCGAGTCGCCGAGCACGCAGAGGCAGTTGCCGATGATGTTCTCCTGGACGCCGGCGACGATCTCGATGTCTATCGGGGTCGCCTCGCCACGGTCGATCCGCTCGAGCATCTTCACGGTCCAGTTGGTGCCCTCGCGACATGGCACGCACTTGCCGCACGACTCGTGGCGGTAGAAGCCGGCGAGCCGCAGCGCGACCGAGACGATCGGCACCGAGTCGTCGACGACGATGATCGCGCCGGAGCCGAGCATCGAGCCGGCCTCGGCCATCGACTCGAAGGTGTAGGCGCGGTCGAGGTCCTCGGGCAGCAGCACCGGGGCGGAGGAGCCGCCCGGGAACCAGCACTTGATCTCGCGGCCCGGCAGCGGACCGCCGGCGAGGCCGTAGACGATCTCGCGCGCGGTGATCCCCAGCTCGATCTCGTAGTTGCCCGGACGCTGGACGTTGCCGGAGACCGAGACCATCTTGGTGCCGGTCGAGTTGCCGACGCCGTACTGCCGGTACCACTCGGCGCCCTTCTCGATGATGATCGGCGTGTTGCAGAGCGTCTCGACGTTGTTGATCAGCGTCGGGCCCTGGTAGAGGCCCTGGTTGGCCGGGAACGGCGGCTTCAGGCGCGGGTTGCCGCGCTTGCCCTCGAGCGCGTCGAGCAGCGCCGACTCCTCGCCGCAGATGTAGGCGCCCTCGCCGCGGTGGACGACCAGCTCGACCTGGGTGCCGGAGCCGAACGCGCTCTCGCCGAGGTAGCCCTTCGCGTAGGCCTGCTCGACGGCGGCGTCGAGGATGTCGGCCTGCAGCGCGTACTCGCCGCGGATGAAGATGAACGCGCGGTTCGCGCCGGCGGCGATCGCTCCGATGATCACGCCCTCGACGAGCAGATGTGGGTTGCGCTGCATCAGCAGGCGGTCCTTGAAGGTGCCCGGCTCGGACTCGTCGGCGTTGCAGCAGAGGTACTTGTCCATCGTCCCCTTGGGGATGAAGGACGCCTTCTTGCCCATCGAGAAGCCGGCGCCGCCACGGCCGCGCAGGCCGGACGCCTCGAGTACCTCGACGACCTCCTCGGGGGCCATCTCGAGCGCCGCCTTGCGCGCCGACTGGTAGCCGCCCTGGGCCTCGTAGACGTCGATCTCGTGCAGGTTCTCGACATCGAGGTTGGCGGTCAGGACCTTGGTCTGAAGCGTCTCGGGGGTCATGCGGGCTCGCCCTCCTTGCCGTCGCCGGCCCACGGCAGCGCGTAGCCGCGATCCGCCAGGCTGCGGCCGGGCAGGACCTCGCGGTTCTCCTTCAGCGCGGCGACGATCTCGGGCGCGTCCTCGGTGCTCAGCGGCCCGACGTAACGGCCGTCGACCGAGGCCATCGGCGCCATGTCACAGGCGCCGAGGCACTCGAACTCGCGGATGTCGCAGTCCTCGAGCCCCTGGCGCTCCGCCTCGTCAGCGATCGCGTCGTGGACGGTCTTGGCGTCGCGCAGGCAGCAGGCGACGCTCGTGCAGACGTAGACGTAGCGCGAGCCGACCGGCTCGGTGCGCAGCATGTCGTAGAAGGTCGCGACGGAGGAGAGGTAGGCCGGCGTGACGCGCATCACCGCGGCGACCTGGCCGATCGCCTCCGGCGAGCACCAGCCGTGGACGCGCTGGGCGGCGTCGAGCGCCGGCAGCGCGGCCGAGCGACGGTCCGGGTAGCGCGCCATCAGCGCCTCGATCCGCGCGCGCAGCTCAGCCGGGACCTCGGTCTCGGACGTTTCGGGGATCGACGCCGGCGGCTTCTCGAGGTCCGCCGCCGTGTCCCAACCGAGGGGCTTGAGCCGGCGGTCGGTCCGCCCGTTGCCGGTTACGCGCGCGCTCATCGGTCGATCCCTCCGAGGATCGGGTCGAGCATCGCGACGTTGGCGATCAGGTCTGCGAGCAGGCCGCCCTCGCTCATGTCGGCGAGCGCCTGCAGGTTGACGAAGCTGGGATCGCGCACGTGGACGCGCGCCGGCTTTGCCGAGCCGTCGGCGAGGATGTAACAGCCGAGCTCGCCGCGCGGCGACTCGATCGCCTTGTAGGCCTCGCCCGCCGGGACGCGGAATCCCTCGGTGACGAGCTTGAAGTGGTGGATCAGCGCCTCCATCGACGTCGCCAGCTCGTGGCGCGGCGGCAGCGCGACCTTGCGGTTGGTCGTTATGAACGGACCCTCGGGCAGCCCGTCGAGCGCCTGCTCGATGATCCGGCACGACTCGCGCATCTCGGCCATCCGGACGCGGTAGCGGTCGTAGCAGTCGCCGATCGTCCCGACCGGGACCTTGAAGTCGAACTCCTCGTAGGACGAGTAGGGGTCGGCCTTGCGCAGGTCCCACGGGTCGCCAGCGGCGCGCAGCAGCGGGCCGGTGACGCCCAGCTCGAGTAGCCGCTCCTTCGGCACCGCGCCGACGTTCTTCATCCGCTGCAGCCAGATCTCGTTCTTGTCGAGCAGCGCCTCGTACTGGTCGATCCGTGCCGGGAACAGCGCCAGGAAGTCGCGGCACTTCTGCTCCCAGCCGGGCGGGATGTCGTCGATCACGCCGCCGACCTGGAAGTAGCGCGTGTGCATCCGCTGACCGGTCGACATCTCGAACAGGTCGAGGATGTGGTCGCGCTCGCGCAGGCCCCACCAGAGCATCGTGATCGCGCCGATGTCGAGCGCCGAGGTGCCGAGCCAGAACAGGTGGCTGGCGATCCGGTTCAGCTCGAGGTGAATCACGCGCAGGTACTGGGCGCGCTTCGGCACCTCCTCCTCGAGCAGCGTCTCGACGGTGTTGCAGTACGCCATCGCGTTCGAGAAGTAGGCGAGGTAGTCCATCCGCTCGACGAACGTGATCGCCTTCCAGTACTGCTGGGTCTCCATCGACTTCTCGATGCCGGTGTGGACGTAGCCGATGATCGGCTTGACCTCGCGGACGGTCTCGCCCTCGAGCGTGCAGAGCAGGCGCAGCACGCCGTGCGTCGCCGGATGGTGCGGGCCGAGGTTGATCGTGAAGAGCTCGGTCTCCGGCTCCAGCTCCGCGGTCGGGGCGGCCGTCCCGTGGGCGACGCGCTCCAGCGTGACCGACTTCTCGCGCTCGCGGTAGGGGGCTGCCAGCGGGTCCGGCAGCGCCGGCTGTTCGGGCGCGTCACTCATACCAGCGCGGGAGCTTGTGCTCGTTGTGGGTGAACAGGACCGGCTCGCCGCCGACCGGGAAGTCGCGCCGCTGCGGATGGCCCTCGTAGTCCTCGGGCATCAGGATCCGGCGCGGGTCCGGATGGCCGTCGAACAGCACGCCGAACATGTCGTAGACCTCGCGCTCCTGATGGTCCGCGGTCGGGAAGAGGTCGACGACGCTCGGCACGACCGGGTCCTCGACGGTGACGCGCGTCTTGACGCCAAGCCGCTCGACCCGCGGGCGGGAGAGCAGCTGGTAGTGGACGCCGAGCCGCGGCTGCTCGGGCAGGTAGTCGACGCCGTGCACGCTGACGAGGAACTCGTACGGCTCCTCGTCCCCGTCGCGCAGGTAGGCCAGCACGTCGCGCACGCGCGCGGGAGCCACCTCGAGCATCGCCTGCTCGTGGGCGTAGTGGGTGCCGACGACCGCGTCGTCGGCGACGGCGGCGCGGACGCGCTGGGCGACCAGCTCGAGCCCGGCTGCGTCAGGCACCGCTCTCCTCGGTTCCCTCCGCCTTGTACCGCTCGCGCCAGCCGAGCGACGGGTCCTGCGTGATCTTGTCCTGAAGCTTGTTGATCCCGTACATCAGCGCCTCGGGCCGCGGCGGGCAGCCGGGGATGTAGACGTCGACCGGCAGGAACTTGTCGGCGCCGGCGACGACGGCGTAGTTGTTGAACATCCCGGCGCTCGACGAGCAGGCGCCCATCGCGATCACCCACTTCGGCTCCAGCATCTGGTCGTAGATGCGGCGGATGACCGGCGCCATCTTGATCGACACGCGGCCGGACAGGATGATCATGTCGGCCTGGCGCGGGGAGGCGCGGACGACCTCGGCGCCGAAGCGCGAGATGTCGTTGCGCGGCGAGCCGATCACGGTGATCATCTCGATCGCGCAGCAGGCGAGGCCGAAGCCGAGCGGCCAGCAGGCGTTGCGGCGCGCCCAGTTCTGCGCCTTCTCGAGCGTCGTCAGCATCACGCGCTCCTCGACGTACTCCTCGAGCGCGCGACCGTCGAGGTCGCCGCGCAGCATCTGCTGGGCGCTGAGCTGGCGCGCGCGGAAGTCCTGCGGCGACTCCCCGACTGCTGGGACCTCGGTCGGCGCGGTCAGCTTGCTGCGTGTCACTTCCACTCCAGCGACCCCCTCCGCCACTGGTGGACGAACGCGACCAGCAGCAGGCTGACGAAGACGGCGATCTTGATCAGCGCCGCGACGCCGAACGCCTCGACCTGGACGGCGATCGGGTAGAGGAAGATGACCTCGATGTCGAACAGGATGAACAGCATCGCGATCAGGTAGAAGCTGATTCCGAAGCGGAAGCTCTTCCGGACGTCCGACGGCAGCCCACACTCGTACGGCTCGCTCTTGGTCTTGTTCGGCCGCCGTGGACCGAGCACGTTGTTGGCGAGCGTGAAGACGACGCCGACGGTGATTCCGAGGGCGAGGAAGACGAGGGCGGGGAGGTAGGCGCTAAGCACTGGGGCACGGATGTATAACGAGGTTTGTGCGGAGTTGCTACATAGTGCGAAAGGCATCTAACTGAGCTCGGTCCACATGGCGGTCGGGATAGCGGTGCTGGTGACCAACGCGGTCGCCGGTGGTTGGGGCGCCGTGGCCTGGCTTCGCAAAGACCCGTCGGTCTGGTTCTGGTACCTGCTGCGCGTCGCCCAGGCGGCCGTCGTAATCCAGGCGGTGATCGGATTCGGCCTTCTGGCTCAGGGCCTGCGTGCGCCCGACAGCCTCCATGCCGTGTACGGGTTCGCTCCGCTGGCGATCACCCTGTTCAGCGAGGGGATGCGCGTCGGCGTCGCCCAGCGCGAGCTCGAGGACGTCGACATCGACGACATCGACCGCAGCGAGCAGATCGCGATCGCTCGCAAGGTCGCGCTGGCCGAGATGGGCGTGATGACGATCGGGGTCCTAATGATCCTGACGCTGGCTTTGCGCGCATACCAGACCGGTTCCTGAGCGATTTCTCGGGCGCCGCGTAATTCCTGGCCCGATGGTTCGTTAGTCAGATCAATGGGAAAGCTTGGCCCGACACCGCCTGTTCTCGTGTTCGAGGAGCAATCGATGACGATCGACGCCGATCCAGAGCGCCTTGGCGAGGCGCGCGAGTGGGCGCATCGCGCCGCCGCCGAGGCCGGACTCGACGAGACCGACTGCTACCAGGTCAAGTTGGCCGTCAGCGAGGTCGTGGCGAACGCGATCCAGCACGGCTCGAAGAGTCGCGGCGACCAGATCGGGATCGCCGCCTTCGAGGCCGACGGTTCGCTGATCTTCGAAGTGCGCGACAGCGGCACCTTCGTCGCGCCGCTCAACCGGGCGACGGTCGACGACGAGAGCGGCCGCGGCCTGGAGCTCGTGACGCTGATGATGGACGAGGTCCACATCAGCACGACCGGCGACGGCAGCCTGCTGCGCTTCTCCAAGCGCCTCGACGGCGCTCCGGTCTAGCGGACCGTGATGGTGCCGTGCATGCCCTTCTCGTCGTGGTCCGCCACGGTGCAGATGAAGCGGTAGTCGCCGGGCGGGAGGTCGACGGTCAGGTCCCGCTCTTGGCCCGCGGGGAAGCTGCGCAGGCGGCCGACGATGTTGTCGCCGTCGAGGATCTCGATGTTGTGGGCGAGCGTCCCGCGGTTGTCGAGCTCGATCCGCTGACGGGTCCCCTGGGCGGGTGCGCCCTTGATCGTCACGCGGTTGGGAGAGAAGACGTACTCCTTGGCGTCGACGGTCAACGGCTTGCCCGCGGCGACCGTCGCGGGGAGGTCCGGCGGCTCCTCCGAACCGCCGCATCCGGCCAGTCCGAAGAGCAGTCCGAGGAGGGCTCCGAAGAGGCAGAGGGTCCGACCGAAGGGCATCGACATGGGGCGGCGGATACTATGCGCCCGCCGTGACGCGCCCCACCACACGCATTCGCGCCCGCCGAGGCCTCTACGCCGTCGCCGTTGCCGCCCTTCTGGGCGTCTCGGGATGCGCCCAGGGCGAGATCGACGTCAACGAGGCGAACCGCGAGGGCGCCGTGCTCTTCAACGAGCGCTGCTCCGGCTGCCACACCTTCAGCCGCGCCAACTCCTACGGCTCGAAGCCCGAGGGGCAGCTCGCCGGTGGCGAGCACACCAACGGCCCGAACTTCAACGTCCGCAAGGTCAACAAGGACGACGCGCTGTTCGCGATCCGCAACGGAGGCTTCTCGGGCGCGATCATGCCCGCGAACATCGTCATGGGCGAGGAGGCCGAGAAGGTCGCCGACTTCCTCGCCAAGTACTCCGGCGAGGACCGCGACGAGGGCACCGACGTACAGGCCGAGGGCGAGCAGACCCAGTAGGGCCCCCTCGGTGCTGGATCTAAAGTCGATCCGGACCGATCCTGATGCGGCACGCGCTGCGCTCGCGCGCCGCGGCGACGGTTCCGATGAGCGCCTGGCGCGCGTGCTGGAGCTCGACGAGCGGCGGCGGGCGATCCTGCCTGAGCTTGAGGGCCTGCGCGCCGAGAAGAACGCGGCGAGCAAGCGGATCGGCGAGCTGCAGCGCGAGGGCGGCGACGCCTCGGAGGCGATTGCGGCGGTCAAGGCGGTCGGCGAGCGGCAGAAGCAGCTCGACGCCGAGCTGAAGGCGGCCGAGGAGGAGCTGGAGCCGGCGCTGGCCTCGCTGCCGAACCTGCCGGACCCGACCGCGGCCGACTCCGACACGGTGCTGCGCGAGGTCGGTGCGGCCGGAGCGGGCGGTCGCGATCACCTGGAGCTGCTCGGCGACCTGGTCGACCTGGAGGCCGGCGCGCGCGTCGCCGGCTCGCGCTTCGCCTACCTGAAGGGCGACCTCGTCTTCCTCGAGCTCGCGCTGGTGCGCTGGGCGCTCGGCCTGCTCGGCGACAAGGGCTTCGTGCCGGTCGCGCCGCCGGTCCTGGTCCGCGAGGAGGCGCTCTACGGCACAGGCTTCCTGCCCGACACCGAGGACCAGATCTACCGCGTGCCGGAGGACGACCTCTACTTGACCGGCACCTCAGAGGTGCCGCTCGCCGGGCTGCACATGGGCGAGATTCTCGAGGACGCCGACGTGCCGGCCCGATACGCCGGCTTCTCGACCTGCTTCCGCCGCGAGGCCGGTGCCGCGGGCCGCGACACGCGCGGCATCTTCCGCGTCCACCAGTTCGACAAGGTCGAGATGTTCGCGTTCGTACGGCCGGAGGAGTCGGCCGACGAGCACGAGCGGCTGCTGGCGATCGAGGAGGAGATCATGGTCGCGCTGGGGATCCCCTACCGCGTCGTGAACATCGCGGTCGACGATCTCGGCGCCTCGGCGGCGAAGAAGTTCGACATCGAGGCGTGGCTGCCGGGCCAGGAGCGCTACCGCGAGCTGACCTCCTGCTCGAACACGACCGACTATCAAGCGCGCCGTCTCGACGCGCGCTATCGCGGCTCCGACGGGCCGCGCCATCTGCACACGCTCAACGGCACCGCCGTCGCGGTCGGCCGCACGATCATCGCCCTGGTCGAGAACGGCCAGCAGGCCGACGGCAGCATCGAGCTGCCGGCGGTCCTGGGTCAGTTCGGCGCCCCGGCGCGGCTCGAGCCGGCCGGCTCCTAGCCGCCGCCCGGCTCTGTTTGGGGCGCCGCGCGGCGGGTAGCTCGGTCGGACCGACCGAGGAGGACTCGAATGCTCATCGCCGCGATCGTCGTCGTCTGCATCCTGCTGCTGATCCTCGCCTTCCTGGCGCCGCGCTTGTCACGCCACCCGCAGCGTGGCGTCAACAAGACGCTCGGTGTCGGCGAGCAGGCCGGTGGCGCGCTGCCCGGCAAGCTCGGCGAGTGGGCGCGCAAGCCGTTCCAGTCATCGCGCAAGGCGACGAACAAGAGTGCGGCAGCGGGCCGCAAGGGCCGCGGCAAGCTGCCGACCTGAGGCCTCCGCGCCGCGTCAGGCGGCGGCGAACTCGTCGAGTCCGGCGCGCGCCTTCTTGCGTGTGGCGTTGCGGATGATCGGCGTCCAGCCGAGCAGTAGGCCGGGGGTGCCGAGTGCCTGCTTCGACCACTTGTAGAAGTCGAAGTCGTCCTTGTGCTCGGCGATCAGCCCGTCGCGGAACTTGAACGTCGCCCGGACGTCGTTGACGACCTTCCGCCCAGTCTGGCTGAACGTGTAGGTCGCAATCCAACGCGCGCTGCCGGTCGTGTCGTCGGCCTGATGCTCACGCAGCTCGATCTTCAGGTCGGCCGCGCGCGAGGTCAGCATCCGCCACATGTCGCCCGGCTGCTTGCCGGTCAGGCCGGGGAAGACCGGGTCGTCGAAACGCGCGTCCGCCGTGTAACAGGCGGCCATCGCATCGCCGTCCTTGCGGTCAAAAGCCGCGTAGAACCGCTGGATCAGCTCATCGTTCGCATTGGGCATCCGACGAGCCTAACTCAACACGCCCGCGGCGCAGCCTTGCTCCAGACGGTGTTGTTGGCCACCCACTGGGCGAGCTGGGACACGGCGGCCGTTCCGGTCGCGAACTGACCATCTGAGGGGATCGCCGCGAGGGCGACGGCGATCGAGCCGCCGTCCTGACTGATGACGCCCACCTGGCGCACGAGGTAGCGACCGTCGCTGCCGGGTCCCCAGCCACCCTTGAAGTAAGACGTGAGCCCCGTAGCCCCGAGCCCCCAGCGCTGGTCGGGCACGACCTGGCCCATCAGCGCTTGCAGCTCGTCCCGGGCGGCCGGAGCTACGCAGCCGGCCGCGAGGCCAGACATGAACTGCTCCTGGGAACGGAGCGACCACTCGGTTTGTCCATAGGGCGAAAACCCGTCGCGGCCGACCGTCGACACCGTGGTCTCGGTGTCGCCGGCGGCGGCCAGTAGCTCACCGACAGCGGTCGCGGCCCCGGCGGGCCCGCCGTGCTGGCTGCCTAGTAGCTCCCACAGGGTCGCTGCGGCGGCGTTGTCGGACGCGGTGATCGCGCGGCGGATTAGGTCACGACTGCTGGTGGAGAGGGCCTCTGGGCCGCCTGCATCCTCGATCGTCCGTGCGGCGATCGGGAGCTTGATCGTCGACCAAGCTGAGCCGCTCTGCAGCGGTCCCAGCTGTTGCGCCCCATCGGCGCCGACCGCACCCACAGCGGCGCCGACCTCGCCGCCGAGTGTGCTTGCCAGCGTCTCGAAGGACGAGTTCGCCGCCGCTGAGAGGACCCCGGCACCGCCTGACTTGGCATCGCTCGTCGCCTGGTTCGCCGCCCGCCGCTCGCGTCGCTCCTGCTGGGCAAGCCGGCGCTCGAGCTCACGGATCTTCTGCCGGTTCTTGTCTGAACGGGACGAGTTGGTTTCCCCGCCAAGCGTTACCTCGTCAGTGGCCCCAGCCCCACACGCGGTGAGGGTCCCCGCCGCTAGACAAGCGCAAAGCAGTACGACTAGGCGAGCGCCCGCGCCAAAGCACATAGTCGTACGAGGCTAGGGGAAGTAGACGGAGGCGTTGTTGCCTCCCGTGCACACGTGCGGCGACCCGGTCGTGCACTGCATCGTGTAGGTCTGGCCCGTTACCGAGCTGTAGACCTCGAACGGCGCACCCGACCCTGGATAGCTAGCGCGCACGCTCTCCGCGAATGGGCATGACGTATTCGGTCCGGCAGAGAGGTCTCCGCCGCAGGACGTCCTGCTCGATGGGGCTGGGCTGGGTGACGGCGTGGACGATGACGACGACGTGGACCCAGAGGAGGCCGCGCCACCGCCGTTCTGCCGACGCTCCTGCTGACGCAGCTTGCGCTCGAGCTCCCGCAGTCGAGCTGCCTGCGCACCCTCTTGGCGCGCCTCGCGCAGCTGCTCCTCAGATGGCGAGTCATCGCCGCAGCCGGTCACCACGAAGCCGCTGCACAGCAGCGCCCCGGCCGTCAGAAATGCAACCCCCCTCCCCATACGGCGGCCAGAATAACCAAGCTTGCCGTGGCTCGCCAGCTGGGGAGGGTGTAGCTGGCTGCGTCTTAGGGGGTCTCGACGACGCGCATGTAGGGCAGCGGCTGCTCCCAGCCGTCGGGGTAGCGCTCCTTCGCCTGCTCCTCGGTGACCGAGCCGGCGATGATCGCCTTCTCGCCCGGCTGCCACTGGGCGGGGGTGGTCAGCTGGTGCTCGGCGGTGAGCTGGAGTGAGTCGATCACGCGCAGGACCTCGTCGAAGTTGCGGCCGGTCGTCATCGGGTAGACGAGGACGAGCTTGACCTTCTTGTCCGGCCCGATCACGAAGACGTTGCGCAGCGTCGCGTTCTGGGCCGGCGTGCGCTCGGTCGGGTCGCCGGTCACGTCGCCCGGCAGCATCCCGTAGGCCTTGGCGACGGCGAAGTCGGTGTCGGCGATCATCGGGTAGTTCGGGGCCGTACCGTGCGTCGACTCGATGTCCGGGGCCCACTTCTCGTGGTTGTCGACCGGGTCGACCGACAGGCCGATGATCTTCGTGTCGCGGCGGTCGAAGTCGGACTTGATCGACGCCATGTAGCCGAGCTCGGTCGTGCAGACGGGCGTGAAGTCGCGCGGGTGGGAGAAGAGGACGGCCCAGCTGTCGCCGATCCAGTCGTGGAAGTCGATCTCGCCCTCGGTCGTCTGGGCGGTGAAGTTGGGCGCGCTGTCGCCGATCGTGAGGCTCATCAAGGGTCTCCTTGGGTCGGCCGGTCCAATAGGCGTAAAAGTCG
Source organism: uncultured Thermoleophilaceae bacterium (assembly GCA_964629855.1). GTDB lineage: Bacteria > Actinomycetota > Thermoleophilia > Solirubrobacterales > Thermoleophilaceae > JAAYBF01. Next base: position 30,414 of record CAZVRI010000018.1, on the reverse strand, counting down.
ACCGGCTTTCATAAGTATCGTGTTACGATATCGCGGAACGACATCTAGCGCGAATCGGAGCAGGGATGAACAAGGTCGAGCGGATCAAGGACGAGAAGGACGGCCTAGACGGCTGGGAGGGGGTCCTGCGCGGAGCCGCGGAGGGACGGGAGGCGCTCAGCGACGACGACCTGTTCCGCCTCAAGTGGTACGGGCTCTACGAGCACAGCAGCAAGGACGGCTACTTCATGCTGCGCGTGAAGGTGGTCCAGGGGATCCTGACCGCCGAGCAGGCCGAGGTGCTCGGCTGGATCGCCGCCGAGCACGGCCGCGGCGTCATCGACTGCACCACGCGCCAGTGCGTGCAGATCCACTGGATCACGCTCGGCGCGATGGCCGAGATCATGCGCCGGCTCGAGGCGGTCGGCCTCACGACGACCGGCGCCTGCGGCGACGTCACCCGCAACGTCGTCGGCTGCACCGTCGCCGGCATCGCCCACGACGAGGTCGTCGACGGGTACGCGACCGCGATGGCGCTGCACGACCACTTCCTCGGCGACCGCCGCTTCTCCAACCTGCCGCGCAAGTACAAGATCAGCGTCTGCGGCTGCCGCGAGGACTGCGCGCGTGGGCTGATCAACGACGTGGCGCTGTCCGGCGCGATCGCCGACGACGGCACGCCCGGCTTCAACCTGCGCGTCGGCGGCGGCCTGTCGAGCCAGCCGCGCTTCGCCCGCTGGGTCGACGTCTTCATCGAGCCGGCGGAGACGCCCGAGGTGATCGAGCACGTCACGGCGATCTTCCGCGACGCCGAGGAGAACCGCAAGTCGCGCGGCAAGGCGCGCTTCAAGTTCCTGATCGACCGGATCGGGCCGGAGGCGTTCCGCGACGAGCTCGAGCAGCGCGTCGGGCGGCCGCTGCGCCGCGGCGCCGCCCAGGCGCCCGACCTTCAGGGCCACGACCACATCGGCGTCACGCCGCAGCGCGACGGCGAGCACTCCGCCGTCGGCCTCTGCGTGCCGATCGGGCGGCTGCGTGCCGAGCAGTTCCAGGCGGTCTGCGCGCTCGCGCGCGAGTACGGCACCGGCGAGGTCCGGCTGACCCACCAGCAGAACGTGCTGATCCCGCACGTCCCGAACGGCCGGGTCGACGAACTGCTGGCCGAGCCGCTCGTGCGCGACGAGCTGTCGGCGACGCCGCCGCTGTTCACGCGCGGGGTCCAGACCTGCACCGGCAAGGAGTTCTGCGGCCTGGCGAAGGTCTACACGAAGGAGCGCGCGGCGGGCATCGTCGAGCTGCTCAACGAGCACGTGCGCGCCAACGGCCACGGCGAGGACCTGCGCGTCCACTTCGCCGGATGCTCGTCGAGCTGCGCCCAGCACCAGATCGCCGACATCGGGATCGAGGGCTGCCTCAAGCGCGTCGACGGCGAGATGGTCGAGGCGATGGACATCCGGGTCGGCGGCCGCCTCGGTCCCGACGCCCGCTTCGGCGAGGTGGTCGTCAAGAAGGTGCCGCACTGGGACCTCGACGCCAAGCTGCTGGAGATCTTCGGGCTCTACGACGAGGGCCACGAGGACGGCGAGACCTTCCGCGAGTTCGCGGAGCGCGTCCCGGCGGAGTGGTGGACCGAACGGCTTGCCGACGTGCAGGCCGCGGTCTGAGAGGCTTCTGTGAGTGGAGTCAGTTGGGGATGCCGGCTACGCCCAGCTCGCCGCGCTGCGCGAGGGGATTCGCCGCTACCTGGCGTGGGCGGAGCAGCGCGCGCGCGAGCACGGCTTGACGCCGGCGCAGGTGCAGCTGGCGCTCGCGGTACGGGCCTACGACGACCCGGCCGGTCCCACGCTGACCGAGCTGGCGGACACGCTGCTGCTGCGCCACCACAGCGTCGTCGGGCTCGTCGACCGCACCGCGCAGGCCGGCATGGTTGAGCGAGTCCGCGACAGCGAGCACGCCAGCCGCGTCCACGTCCGCCTGACCGCGGCCGGCGCCGAGCGGCTCGAGGCGCTCAGCGCGCTGCACCTCGAATGGCTGGCCGAGCACGGTTCCGAGCTCGCCGCCGTCTGGGACTCCTTCGGAGCGCCGGCACGGTGATCGCCCCCTCCTCCGAATCGGTCCTCGAGCCGACCGCCGTCGCCGACTGGCTCGACGCCGACGTCGACTGGGTCATGCGCGCGATCGCCACCGACGGCCTGCCTGTGCTCGGCTTCCGCAGCGACGGGACGCCGTTGCTCGTCGTCGACGAGGTCCGCGCCTGGCTGCGCCGGCCTACTGTCGCCGACGACGAGACCTAGCGCCGGGCGACGAACTCCAGCAGGCTCTCGTGGTCCTCGGCGCAGGCGGGGCAGCCTTCGAGGTGCGCCTGCATGCCAGGGATCTCGTGGTCGGCGGGCGCGTCGGCGAGCTCGAGCTCGACATAGCGGTCGAGCTGATCGAAGCACTGCTCGCAGGTCAGCTCCGGGCCCGCTGGGCCGACAAGTCGCTTCACGAGGCGGTCGGGGTCGGCTTGGCTAGTCATGGGATCTCACCTCCGCATCGTCGCCGACGTGCAGTCCGCGCTCGGCGAGCGCGGCCCTGAGCTTGCGGCGCGCGTCGTGGATGGTCTTGTAGAGCGCTCCGCGCGTCGTGTCGAGCCGCTCGGCGAGGACGTCGATCGGAACGTCGTTGAGCGTCACGGCTACGAGGACCGTGCGCTGGTGTGGACTCAGCGCGCCTTCGATCTCCTCCCGCAGGGCGGACAGCAGCTCGGTCGTCTCGGCGTCCTGCTGCGGCGTCGCGCCGCCGCCGGCGATCACCGCCCAGCCCTCGGACTCGAGCGGGACCTCGCGTCCCTGCCAGGCGCGGCGGCGGACCTTCACCGCCGCCTCGAGTAGCGCGAACTTGTAGGCCCAGGTGGTGAAGCGGCTGTCGCCCCGAAAGTCGGCCAGCTTGGCGAGCACGGCGACGAGCGCGTCGTCGGCGGCCTGGTACGCGAGGTCATCGTTGTCGTTGCCGCGCAGTTGCGGGAACGCCGCGGCGCGACGGCGGACCTCGAAGCGGGCGGCTTCGAGCAGCAGACCGTGGAGGGCCGCGATCGCTGCCGGACGGTCGGGGCTGTCCGCGGCTAGGCGGTCGATCCAATCGGAAGCGGGCATGGCCTTGTCGATGACGCTACTCGTCGGTGGCGTGGCCATCGCGGTCATGGCCGATTAGCGACGCCGGGACGAGATTCCTTACGGCCGAGGTAAGAACTGCTGCCTCTGGGGCGCTAACTGGTCATGGGCGCCACCGGCACCAACCGTCTCCAGAAACTGCGCGACGCGGGGGTCTCGATCTGGCTCGACACCCTCTCGCGGGACCTGCTCGACAGCGGCCGCTTCGCGGAGCTGGTCGACGACTACGGCGTCAGCGGGGCAACCTCCAACCCGACGATCTTCGCCAAGGCGATCGGCGGGTCCGACCGCTACGACGACCAGCTGCGATCGCTTGCCGCGGATGGCGTCGTCGACACCCGGGAGCTCTTCTTCGCGATCGCGCTTGACGACGTGCGCCGCGCCGCGGCGATCCTGTGGCCGGTCCACGACCGCAGCGGCGGCAGCGACGGCTTCGTCTCGTTCGAGTGCACCCCCGACGTCGCCGAGGACGCCGAGGCGACGGTCGCCCAGGCGCTCGACCTCTGGCGGCGGCTGAGCCTGCCCAATGTCCTGATCAAGGTGCCCGCCACGCGCGCGGGCGTCAGCGCGATCGAGGAGCTGACGGCCGCGGGAGTCAGCGTCAACGTGACGCTGCTGTTCTCCGTCGCGCGCTACGAGGAGGTGATCGACGCCTACCTGCGCGGTCTGGAGCGGCGAGTCGCGGCCGGCCGGCTGATCGCCGGGATCACCTCGGTCGCGTCGTTCTTCGTCTCGCGCGTTGATGGGAAGGCCGACGCCGCGCTGACGTCCGGCTCGCCGCTGCGCGGGCGCGTGGCAGTCGCCAATGCGGCGGTCGCCTATGGGACCTACCTCGCCCGCTTCGCCGGAGCGCGCTGGGACGCGCTGCGCGCCGCCGGCGCGACGCCTCAGCGGCCGTTGTGGGCCAGCACCGCGACCAAGGATCCCGCCTACTCCGACGTTCTCTACGTGGAGCAACTGATCGCTCCCGGCGTCATCAACACGATGCCCGAGAAGACGCTGAGCGCGTTCGCCGACCACGGCGCCGTGGCGCGGACGCTCGGCGCGGGCGCCGAGGAGGAGGCCGGCGCCGTCCTTGCATCAGCGGCCGCGCAGGGCGTCGACCTCGACGCCATCACCAGCGAGCTCGAGCGCGAGGGAGTGGGGGCCTTCTGCGGCTCCTACGACGACCTGCTCGCCCGCATCGATTCCAAGCTCCGCCAACCAACCCAGACGCAGTAGGAAAGGGAGTCCGTCATGGCCGTCACGAAACCCCAAGCGCGTTCTTCTACACACAGCCGGATCGTCGCGTCCACGAATGGCGCGGGCGCGGCGACCGTCGGGCGTCCGGACTGGAGCGACGCCCGCTATCAGGCGTTCGCGCTGCTGCGAGTCGCTTTCACGGTCGCGCCGATCGCCTTCGGCCTCGACAAGTTCTTCAACGTGATGGTCGACTGGCCGATCTATCTCGCCCCGTGGATCAACGACATCGCACCGGGCAGCGCCCAGCAGTTCATGTACGCGGTCGGCGCGATCGAGATCGTCGCCGGCATCGCCGTCGCGCTCAAGCCGCGCTACGGCGCCTACGTCGTCGCGGCCTGGCTCGGCGGAATCGTGATCAGCCTGCTCACCTACTCGGGCTACTACGACATCGCCCTACGCGACTTCGGCCTGATGCTCGGCGCACTGACGCTCGCCAGGCTGGCATCCGTCTACGACCCGCCGCTCCACCTCCGGCGCTGATCGGATCCCCGCCCTGCCACGGGTAGGCTTCGCCTGAGTCGCCCAAGGAGGGGTGGCAGAGCGGTTGAATGCGCTGGTCTTGAAAACCAGAGTGGGCGCAAGTCCACCGCGGGTTCGAATCCCGCCCCCTCCGTAGAGCTCCAAGAACCCATCGATGAAGAAGCATCGGATCTACACAATCAGCTTCGCCAGCGTCTATCCCCACTACGTTGCCAAGGCGGAGAAGAAGGGGCGTACGAAGGCGGAGGTCGACGAGATCATCCGCTGGCTCACGGGCTACGACCAGGACCAGCTGGAGGCCGTGCTGGAGAGCCAGATCGACCTCGAGACGTTCTACACCGACGCCCCGCGGCCGAACCCCTCGCGCGACCTGATCAAGGGCGTGATCTGCGGCATCCGCGTAGAGGAGATCGAGGAGCCGATCATGCGCGACGCCCGCTACCTCGACAAGCTCATCGACGAGCTCGCGAAGGGCAAGTCGATGGACAAGATCCTGCGGACCCCGGCTCCCTAGCGAACGAACGAGGGGCCCGGAAACCGGACCCCTCGAGGAAGTGATTGCGTTGAGGCAATCGCCTTAACCAGGGTCGAGTATAGATGCAGATGTACTGTCCTGAATGGGAGCAAGCTGGCCGCCGCTGAGGTGGCGGTGGAGGAAGGCGATCTGGTCGTTGACGATGGTCTCGTGGGTCGGGCCGTCGTAGATGTCGAAGTGGTCGACGCCGGGGTAGGTGTGGAGCTCGCCGTGGGGGGCGGCGCGGGCCGCCTTGATGGCTGGGCCGGGGGCGGCGACCTGGTCGGCCTCGCCGACGCAGACGAGCCAGGGGCAGTGGAGGGTGGCGGCGTGACGGGCGGGGCGGTAGGGGCGGCCGAGTAGCCAGCGGGCGGAGGCACGGTTGCGCCAGCGCGAGTCCTCGCCGGTCGCGACGATCTGGCGCCAGCCGGTCTCGCTGTCGGGGGCGTTGATGAAGGCGGCCTCGTCCGGTTGGCCGACGGCCGGGAGGTGCTTGCCGAGCACCGCGGCGCGCAGCATCTGGGCCCGAACTCGCGGAGAGGAACGGTGCGACTGGCGCAGTAGGTCGAGGAAGGGAACCTGGCTGATCGCGGCGGCGACCCCCGGGTCCTCGGCGGCGGCCGCCAGCGCATTGCCTCCGCCCATCGACGAGCCGAACGTGACGACGCGGGCCGGGTCGATGGCGGGCAGCGAGCGCGCAAAGGCGATCGCGGCGCGCCAGTCCTCCAGCTGGCGGCGCGGGTCGAACAGGTCTGGCTCGCCGCCGCTGTCGCCAAAGCCGCGGTGGTCGAAGACGAGTGCGGCAAAGCCGGCGGCCGCGAAGCGCTCGGCGAACGGGCCGAGGCGGTCGCGGCGCGTCCCGGACAGGCCGTGGGCCATGACTACGACTGGCACGGCGGTCCCGTGGCCCCCGGCGGGATACAGCCACGCCGCGCACGAGTCGGCGCCCGACTGGAAGTGAAGCTCTTGGCGGTCCATTCCCTGACAACGGCCGGCGGCTCGGGGTTGTGAGATCCCCGACCCGGGTAGGGAATGGCCATGAAGACGTGGGACACGCGGGAGCTGGGGACCGATCCGCATAAGCCGAAAATCCTGTCTTCGGAGGAGGCCGCCCGTGTGATCGCGCTCGTCCTGCCTGCAGGAGAAAGCCTGCGCGATCACGAGGTGCATGAGCGGGCGTGGCTGATCGTTCTCGACGGCGAGGTGGAGATCGACGCCGGGGCGGACAGCGTCAGCGGCGGTTCGGGACTCGTCGCAGAGTTCGGGCCCCACGAGCGACACGAGGTGCGGGCGACGGCGGACGCCCGGCTCGTACTGGTGCTGGCGCCGTGGCCGGGCGATGGGCATCCAGGAGCGATGACCCTCGACGAGAAGGCGAACGCTCGCGAGCGGGCACGCGAGCGCGCGGTGTCTGAGACTCAGTAGCGCGGCGACCCGCCGCACGCTCGAGGGGTGGTGCGCACACCACCCTTTACACAGGCCCGCTTCCTTGAATCGGGGGCGTCGCGGCGCAAGTCTGTGGGCTGCCCGGACAGCGTCCCGACCCCTGATGCCCGACTCGCTCTCCATCTCAGCCGTAGTGCCCGCCGCCGCGCCCAGTGGTGCGCCCAGTCTGCGGCTGGTGACCAACGACGACGTGCTGCTTCAGCGGGCCGCTGAAACGGCGGTCGAGCTCGCCGGTGCGCTGCTGCGCCGTGGGCAGACCGCGGCTGCGCGAGACCTGCTCGACGGGGCCGGCGAGGCGGCGAGCGCGCTGCCCAACGCGCTGGCGCTGCGGGCCGCGATCGATGCCGCCTGGGGCCGGGCCGACGACCTCGCCGCCGGCGCGCTCGAAGACGGTGAAGCGCTGACGCTCGCCGAGTTGCGTGTGCTGCGCTTCCTGCCGAGCTACCTCACGCTCCGCCAGATCGCCGCGCGGCTGCACGTCTCGACCAACACCGTCAAGACACAGGCCCACGCCGTCTACCGCAAGCTCGGCGTCTCTTCGCGCTCGGGCGCGGTCGAGCGGGCCGCGGAGATCGGGCTGGTCGACGGCTGGCCCGCGCGGCTGCGCGCGGGCCGTGCCGCCTCCACGACTCAGGCCTTGGCGACTCCCGGTGGCAGCCAGCTGCCGTCGAGCGCCTCCGGCTTGGGGTAGTAGAGCCGCAGGCAGAGGTTGTAGCTGCCGCCTGGCGAGGGCAGCCAGTTCGACGTGCCGCTCTCCGGCCGCGCCTGCTGGATCAGGATGTCCAGCGAGCCGTCGGCGTTGTACTCGAGCGCGTCGCGGTCGCCGATCGCGAAGCGGTCGAGCTCGTTGGCGACCTGGAAGCCCTCGTCGTCGTAGAGCGTCAGCGACCAGAAGGCGTGCACCGGCGGCAGCGCGTCGGCCGCGAAGTGCAGCTTGTAGTCGTGCTCGCCGCTGTAGGGCTCGCCGGCGACGTCGACGTAGCTCACTGGGTAGATCGCGTCCTCGGCCAGGTTGGCGCCAAGCCCGATCAGGTCGACGCAGGCGCGGCGCAGGTAGTTGGTTCCCCAGGCGCCCATGCTCTCGGTCAACGAGATCCAGCCGTCGTTCGGGGCGTCGAGGGTCTGCTGGCGCTCGGTGATCAACTTGATCGCCGCGGGTACCGCGGCCTCGAGCGCCGCGCGTGCCTCCGGCGTGGCAGCGGCGATGTCGAACGACTCGCCCGGGACGATCCCGATCCGCTCCAGCCGCTTCAGCACCGGCCAGTCGTTGAAGTGCGGAGCGTGCTCTTTCATCAGCTCGGCGGCGTAGGAGAAGAAGTCGCCGGCGTTCAGCGCGAACACCTGGCGCAGCGGTGGGGTCTCCGCGTCGATCGCCGGGTCGACCGTTCCGGTCACCGCGGGCGCCGGTCCCGGCCACGCCGACAGCGGCATCGCCGACATCCCGTCCTGGAACTCGTGCACGTGGCTGTAGAGCGCCGGGAAGGCCTTCGTCCGGCCGATGATCCAGACCCACGGCGTCGGTGCGTCGATCCGCTCGACACCGTCGGGCAGCGTCCCCTCCCAGCCGGGTCCGCAGATCGCGTAGGAGGCGGCGACCCCGCCGGTCGTGCGGCTGCCCGGGCAGGCGAAGATCTCGCTCCACATGTCGTAGATCGGCAGCAGGTAGTAGTTGTCGCCGGCGTCGGGCACGCTGACGATCCGCGGCTCGTCGTGCAGCGGCAGCCAGGCGGCCGAGTAGAGCGTGTCGAAGTTCGGCTTGACGACGTCGCGGAAGTCGGCGGCGGGGAACTTGCGCAGGTGCATGAAGGTGTCGGCAGGGCCCCGGCCGGGCCGCGCGTTGGGCGTCTCGACGTTGGTCGTCTGGAGGCGGGTCAGATCCATCAGGACCAGCGGATAGAGGTAGGTGTAGGCCTCGACCGCGATCGCGTCGGCGGTGGCCTGGTCGATTTCGCTCATGGCGAGGACGCTAGGGACGCAACACTCGGCTGTCCTCATCCGGAACGGATGATGTGCCGGCCGGGCCGATGCGCTTGAGTACTCACATGGCGGCAGGCGACAACGTTGCACCCGCGGACCGGGGCCGCTCAGCGCGCGCCGAGACGCCACGCTCCGTGCACGGTGACTGGCAGCCGGCCGCCGACCGGCCGAGCGCGGTCGACGTCCTCGTCGATCAGGCGCTCGCCCGTGTGCCCGAACTGCTGCCGATCCGTTACGGCCGGATGCTCGCCTCGCCGTTCGCCTTCTTCCGCGGCGCGGCTGCCGTGATGGCCGCCGACCTCGCGGAGACGCCGACGACCGGGCTGACGGTGCAGCTCTGCGGCGACGCCCACATCGCCAACTTCGGCGGCTTCGCGGCGCCCGACCGGCGGATGGTCTTCGACCTCAACGACTTCGACGAGACGCTGCCCGGGCCGTGGGAGTGGGACGTCAAGCGGATGGCGGCGAGCGTCGAGATCGCCGGCCGCGACCGCGTCATGGCGCCCGAGAAGCGGGCGGCTGTCGTCCAGGGAACCATCCAGGAGTACCGCACCGCGATGCGGATGTTCGCCGAGGAGGGCAACCTCGACGTCTGGTACGCGCGGATGGACCTGCAGGGACTTCAGGACCGCTACGGCGCCGACATCGACCAGGCCGACGCGGCGCGGGTCCAGCGCCGGGTCGCCAAGGCCGAGCGCAAGAACAGCCTGCGCGCGCTGACGAAGCTGACGCACAGGGTCGGCGGCCGGCTGCGCTTCGTCAGCCAGCCGCCGCTGCTGGTCCCGATCGAGGAGCTGCTGCCGGCCGACGCGGCCCACGACCAGGTCGAGCGCATCGGCGCGCTCGTTCACAGCTACGCCGACAGCCTCGCCGACGACCGCCGCCACCTGCTGGAGAGCTACCGCTATGTCCACCTCGCGCGCAAGGTCGTCGGGGTCGGCAGCGTCGGCACGCGCGCCTGGGTGGTCCTGCTCGAGGGGCGCGACGGCAACGACCCGCTGGTGCTCCAGGCGAAGGAGGCCGTGGCGTCGGTGCTCGAGCCGTACGTCGGCGTGAGCGCCTATCCGCGCCACGGCCAGCGCGTAGTCGAGGGCCAGCGGCTGATGCAGGCGGCGAGCGACATCTTCCTCGGCTGGGACACCGTCACCGACCTCGACGGCGAGCCGCGCGACTACTACGTCCGCCAGCTCTGGGACGGCAAGCTGTCCGGCGACCTGATGGGGATGACCGACAGCGGGTTCGCCGCGTACGGGCGCAGCTGCGGCTGGTCGCTCGCGCGCGCCCACGCGCGCGGGGGAGACCGGCTCGCGATCGCCGCCTACCTCGGCTCCGGCCGGTCGTTCGACAAGGCGCTCGTCCGCTTCGCGACCGCCTACGCGGACCAGAACGAACGCGACCACCAGGCGCTGGCCGACGCGGTCGAGGCTGGGACCGTCCTCGCGGAGCAGGGCGTCTAAACCGGTGCGCTCGGTGACCTACGGACAGGAGCCGCGCTGGGAGCCCGTCAAGCCGAAGCTGCGGCCGGGGCGGCTGCTGACCGCCTGGATCGTCAGCGCCATCGCGCTCGCCTTCGCCGCCTGGGTGGTTCCCGGGGTCGAGCTGAAGGGGCCGCTCGCGGCGCTGCTGGTGGTGCTCGCGATCGGGGTCGTCAACGCCGTCCTGCCGCCGGTGCTGGCCGCGCTGCGGCTGCCGTTCACGCTCGTGCTCGGCTTCCTGCTGGTGCTGTTCGCCGACGCCGCCGCGCTGCTGGTGGCCGGCGAGCTGCTGTCCGGCGACATCCGCGTCGACTCGTTCGGCGACGCGCTGCTGGCCGCGCTGGTGATGGCGGTCGCGAGCATCGTCCTGCAGGTCGTGCTCGGCACCAACGACGACGACGAGTATTCGTTGCGCGTGACCGGGCGGATCGCCCGCCGGCTCGGCCCGGTCGAGGCGACCGACGCCGCCGGGATCGTCTTCCTCGAGATCGACGGGCTGGCGCTGCCGATCCTGCGGCGCGCGCTCAGCGACGGCAGCGCGCCGACGATGGCGAGCTGGATCGCCGACCGCGGCTACCGGCTCACGGAGTGGGAGACCGACCTCTCGTCGCAGACCGGCGCCAGCCAGGCGGCGCTGCTGCTCGGGTCCAACGAGGACATCCCCGCCTTCCGCTGGGTCGAGAAGGAGAACGGGCGGCTGATCGAGTGCTCGTCGCCGTCCGACTGCGCGGAGATCGAGTCGCGCCACTCGACCGGTGAGGGGCTGCTCGCCAACGGTGGCGCGAGCCGCGGCAACCTGCTCTCCGGCGACGCCGAGGAGACGATCCTCACCGTCAGCCGCACCGACGCCGAGAAGCGTGCCAATCCCGGCTACCGCGCCTTCCTCGCCAACGGCTTCAACGTCACGCGCGTGCTCGTCCTGTTCGTGTGGGAGATCGTGATCGAGCTGAGCGCCGCCGCCCGCGCGCGCCGGCGCGACGTCCGCCCGCGCGGCCACCGCGGCGGCATCTACCCGCTGATGCGCGCGGCGATGTGCGTGATGGTGCGCGACCTGGTCGTCTTCGGAGTGCTGACCGACATGATGCGCGGCCGCCCAGCCGTCTACGCGACGTTCGCCAGCTACGACGAGGTCGCCCACCACTCCGGGCTCGAGCGCGCCGACACGCTCGAGGCGCTGCGCAAGCTCGACCAGCAGTTCGCGCGGATCGAGCGGGCGCGCCGGCACGCGCCACGGCCCTACGAGATCGTCGTGCTCTCCGACCACGGCCAGACCCAGGGCGCCACCTTCCTGCAGCGCAACGGCTACGGGCTCGAGGAGCTGGTCGAGCGGTCGCTGTCCGCCGGCGCGGGCGTGACCGCGGTCGCCGACGGCGACGAGCAGGCTGGCGCGGTCGGCCGCGCGGTCGACGAGGCGACCGGCCGGACGAAGGAGAAGCAGGACCGCCGCGATCTCTCCGGCCGCCAGGCGGTTGTGCTCGGCTCGGGCAACCTCGGCCTGATCTACCTGATGGAGGAGCAGCGGCGGATGACGCTGGAGGAGATGAACGAGCGGCACCCGCAGCTGATCCCGGCGCTGCGCGACCACCCGCACGTCGGCTGGCTGCTGGTGCGCTCCGAGCGCGACGGTGCGCTCGTCCTCGGCGGCCGCGGCACGCGCTATCTCGATGACGACCGGGTCGAAGGGGAGGATCCGCTGATGCACTTCTCGCCCCATGCCGCCGAGCACCTGCGGCGGACCGACGGCTTCGCCCACGTGCCCGACATCGCGGTCGGCAGCTTCTACGACCCGGACCTCCAGGAGGGCTGCGCGTTCGAGGAGCTGATCTCCTTCCACGGCGGGCTCGGCGGCCCCCAGACGCAGCCGTTCATCCTGCACCCGGAACGGCTGCGGGTACCCGAGGAGCCGCTGATCGGAGCGACCGCGGTCCACCACGTGCTGAAGCGCTGGCGGCGCGAGCTCAACGAGCCGACGGCGCTCGACGCGGCGGTGGCCCAGTGATCCGCGCACGGCTGCGCCGCGGACACGGCGGCGAGGGGGAGGGCGGCGAGCCGTCCGAGCAGGTCGTCGAGTTCGACGCCGCTCAGCTCTCGGGCGTCTTCGCGCTGCCGGACTGGCTGCGCAGCATCGGCATGATGTCGTGGCTGATCACCGGCGTGATCGTGCTGCTGCTCGGCCTCGTCTGGCTGCTGTCGCTGGCCAGCACGATCGTGATGCCGTTGATCACTGCTGGGATCGTCGCGGCGGTCGCCTCGCCGATCGTCCGCTGGCTGAACGGGCACGGGGTGCCGCGCGCCGTGGGAGCGATCCTGATGCTGCTGACGATCATCGCGATCGGCGCCTTCATGACGATCCTGATCATCGGCGGCATCGCCGGTGAGGCGGGATCGGTCAGCGGGCACCTGAAGGACGCGCAGAGCACGATCGCCGGCTGGCTGCACGACCTCGGCGTCGACACCAGCCAGGCGTCGAAGAGCGCCCACGACGCCGGCGCGGGCGGCAGCGCGGCGTTCAAGGAGCTGCTCAGCGGCGTCGCGAAGGGGATCGAGGGGCTGACGTCGCTGGTCTTCTTCCTCGCGCTGACGACGCTCTCGCTGTTCTTCCTGCTCAAGGACGGCCCGACGATCCGCGGCTGGGTCGAGCGCCAGCTGCCGTTGCCGCTGCCGGTGGCGCAGACCGCGACCCGGCGGGTCCTCCAGTCGCTGCGCGGCTACTTCGTCGGCGTGACGATCGTCGCCGCCTACAGCTCGGTCGTCGTCGGGATCGGTGCGCTGATCATCGGCGTGCCGCTGATGGGGACGATCGTCGCCGTGACGTTCATCGGTGGCTTCATCCCGTACCTCGGAGCGTGGAGCGCTGGCATCTTCGCGGTGCTGATCGCGCTCGGCGGCGGCGGTCCCGAGGAGGCCGCCGCGATGGCGGTCGTCCAGCTGCTCGCCAACGGCATCCTGCAGCAGCTCGTCCAGCCGTTCGCCTACGGCGCGGCGCTCGGCATCCACCCGCTCGCGGTGCTGGTCGTGACGATCGCCGGCGGGGCGCTGTTCGGCGCGGTGGGCCTGGTCCTCGCCGCGCCGCTGACCTCCGCGCTCGTCCGGATCAGCGCCGACGTCGCGCGCGCCAGGGCGGCCGAGGCGGCGGAAGCGGTGTCGCCTCCGGGCGGCGAGCCAGCGCCCGCTTGACGCCTGGCGCTCTGGTGCCATCATCGGTTGAAGGACACGCCGACGGCACACGGACGAGGAGGACCCAATGGCGGGACGTTTCGAGGCGACTGTCGTTATCGACCGACCGATCGACGCGGTTTTCGCGTTTGTCGCCAACGGTGAGAACGACCGCAGGTTCAGTCCGCGCGTCCAGGTGATCGAGAAGACGACCGCCGGCCCGCCCGGGCGTGGCACCGTCTACAAGAGCACCGTCAAGGACGCCGGCATGACGACCCAGCGCGAGTTCGAGCTGACCGAGTTCGTGCCGCCGTCGAAGATCCGCTGGGCGGAGCGCTCGAAGAACATCGTGACGGCGCGCGAGGGTGGCTACGACCTGGCGCCGGCCGGCGTCGGCGCCACCAAGCTGACGATCTACAACGAGCTCGAGGGCCACGGCTTCGGCAAGTTGATCGCGCCGCTGGCGCTGCGCGCGGCGCGCAAGGACGCCGACGCCTTCGCCAACCGGATCAAGACGGCGGTCGAGGCTTCGTAGCCGCAGGGAGGTCAGGCGACGCGCACAGCGTGCTCGCCGACCGCTACGAGATCGCCGCGGTGCAGCTGGCGGCCGCGGCGGGCCTCCGGCTCGCCGTTGACCGTCACGGTCTGCTCGTCGAGAAGGGCCCGCGCCTCGGCGCCCGAGTCGGCGATGCCCGAGAACTTCAGGAACTGCCCCAGGCGGATCATCTCGCCCCGGATCTCGACCTCGCGCATGCGGGGCAGCTTGTCAGCTACGACGAGTCGCGGCTGATCTGGCCGCGAGCGCTCGACCACCAGCCGCGAATCGTGTCGGTGGTGTCGTCGATCGTCGCGTCCGGGAACTCGCGGGCGGTCTGGCGGCGGAGCGCCTCGACGCCCAGCGCGAGCAGGCCGATCAGGACGAGCATCGGCAGCGGGCTGCGGGTCGCGGGGGTGGGGCCCCAGGCGATCAGCAGCAGGACGATCACCGCGAGTCCGCCCCAGGCGTAGCGCGGCTCGCGCAGGAACGGGGCCTTCAGGCGGCGGATCGAGGTAGCCAGCCGGGTCGGTCCCGCGAGCCAGGCGACGAGGACGATCACGACGCCGTACCAGACGGTCGCGGTGGCGGCCTGGACCAGCATCGAGCTGCCGATCGTCCAGGTCGCGTCGACTGCCGGCTTGACGGCGTCCGTCGTCGCGAGCGAGTCGATGAGATAGTTGCCGGCGACCGACCGCGCGACCAGCGCCGCGCCTCCGGCGACGACGAGCCCGAAGCCACAGGCGCGCAGCGCCTCGCGGCGCCAGCCTTGGGCGAGGAAGACGGCCAGCGCGAAGAGCAGCAGCGCGAGCACGACGAGCACGACGGCGGCGGTCTGCAACGCGTGGACGGCCTTCTGCGCGGTATCGAGCTGGTCCGACTGGAGGATCACGATCTGGCCCGCGCTCGCCGGCAGCTTCTGCTCGATCCGCCCGCCGACGCCGAAGCGGTCCGCGGTCTGGGTCAGCAGCGCCTTGAGGTCGAGCGTGACCTCGCCGCCGCTCGTCCCGACGACGTCGCCGCCACCATCGATCACCTTCATCAGCAGCTCGTGGGCGCGGCGGTTAGCGGCCTCCCACGCCTGCTGTGGGACGGGCCGGCCGAGCAGGTTCTTGACACCGGTGTCGGCTACCTGCTGGAGGCCACCGGCGGCGAAGCCGGCCAGCGGCTCGGCGCGCGGCGGCAGCACCTTCGCCAGCTCGCCCTGCACGTCGACGTTCGCGTAGATCTGGTCGACGAGGTAGTTGGCGACCTGCGTCCGGATCGCCTCGTTCTCGAGCAGCTCGCTGCTGGTGTCGGTCCAGTTGTCGGTGTTCAGCGCCTGGCGGTCGAGCCAGACGGCGGGCAGCGCCAGGAAGGTCAGCAGCGAGGCGACGAAGATCAGCGCGATCGCGATCCCGCGATGCCCGCGCCCGCTAGGTGCCGGCTCGGCGGCTGCCGGCTCTTGTGCGGAGGACTCCACGCCGCCATTCAACAGCGCGCAGAGGACGGCGGCAATCGTGCAGACGCCACCCCGAGGAGTAGTGCGCACACCATCGCCGCGCCCCCTCGCCAGGGCTAGCTTGACGGGCGACTACGAGAGGAGGAGCACCACACATGAACGACGACATCCAAGGCGCCGGTTGGGTGATGTTCGCGGGGATCATGATCCTGATCGTC
Source organism: uncultured Thermoleophilaceae bacterium (assembly GCA_964629855.1). Classification (GTDB taxonomy): domain Bacteria; phylum Actinomycetota; class Thermoleophilia; order Solirubrobacterales; family Thermoleophilaceae; genus JAAYBF01. Next base: position 14,799 of record CAZVRI010000018.1, on the reverse strand, counting down.
GCGACGCTGAACATCATCTACGGCATCGCCGCGATCGACAACTCGAAGTTCTTCATCGAGGAGCAGAAGTTCATCATCAGCGATCTCAACACCTGGGGCTGGATAGTCCTGGTGATTGGTGTGCTGCAGCTGTTCGCCGGTTTCTCGATCTGGGCTGGTGGCGAGTACGGCCGCTGGATCGGAATCATCACCGCGAGCGTCAGCGCCATCGGCGCGCTGTTGACGATCCCCGGCTACCCGTTCTGGTCGCTGGCGATCTTCGCGATCGACATTCTGATCATCTACGGCCTCGTTGCCTACGGAGGCCGGCGCACGACGACGGCATGAGGTGAGCGCCGTCGCCGTCATCGCGGTCGACGACCAGCCGTTCTTCTTGGGCGTCGCTCGCGACGTGGTGCGGGCGACGCCTGGCTTTCGCTGGGCGGGTCAGGCGGAGTCGGGGGAGGAGGCGGTCGAAGCGGTCGACCATCTCCACCCCGACCTCGTCCTGCTCGACGTGCGGATGCCGGGGATCGGCGGGATCGAGGCCGCCCGCCGGATCTCCGGCGAGCACCCGGACGTGGTCGTCGTGTTGATCTCGGTCGACGACCGGCAGAACATCGGTGAGGCGGCTGCCGCCTCCGGCGCCGCCGAGCTGATCGGCAAGCAGCGCTTCGGACCGACGATGCTGCGCGAGCTCTGGGCCCGCCACGGCGCGGCCGCTTAGTAACTAGGGCTCAGGCTCAGACGGGCACGTGGCCGACGATCTCGGTGCCGTCGCCCGGGGCCGTCTTGATCTCGAGCGTTCCGCCGACGGCGGCGACACGGTCGCGCATGTTGACCAGGCCGTTGCCGGCGATGCCGGGGTCGAAGCCGGGCCCGTCGTCGCTGACCGAGAAGCGCAGGTCGCCGTTGCGCTCGAGCGAGATCGCCACCGCGTGCGCCTCGGGCGCGTGCTTGGCGACGTTCTGGAGCGCCTCGAGGCAGCAGAAGTAGACGGCCGCCTCGACCTCTTGGCCGTAGCGGTCGTCGCCGTTGACCGCCACCGAAACCGGGACGGGCGAGCGCAGTGCCGCGCTGCGCAGCGCGTCGCTCAGGCCCCGGTCGGCGAGCAGTGACGGGTAGACGCCGGCGGCCAGCGAACGCAGCTCGTCGAGCGCCGCGTCGACTTCGGTCCCGAGCTGCTGGAGCATCACGCGGGCGCGCGCGGGGCTCTCGCGCATCGTCTCGTCGGCCAGCTCGAGCCGGACGCGCAACGCGACCAGCCGCTGCTGGCCGCCGTCGTGGAGGTCGCGCTCGATTCGCCGCCGCTCGTCATCGGCCGCGGCGAGGATCCGCGCGCGCGACTCGCGCAGCTCGCGCAGCGACTCGTCGACACGCGCGGCCAGGCGGTGGTTGTCCTCCCACGTCAGGGCGTAGGCGCCGACGGTCTGGACGAACGACCGCTCGTCGGCGAGCGCGTCGTCGTGGACGATGGCGGCGACCGCCCGCCCGTCGCTGACGATCGCCGAGCAGCAGCGGCCCGGCCCGTCGCGGGGCGGCGGAATCGGCTTGCCGTCGCCGTCGACCCAACCGGTCTCGCTGCCCGGGTCGCTGTAGGCGAGCTCGACCGACGGGTCGCTGAGCGCGGTCGCGATCAGGTTGCGGAGCTCGTCCGGGCGCGGGTCGTGGCGGATTCCGACGGCCAGGCGCAGCAGCGCATCGGCGGTGAACAGCCGCCAGCGTACGAGGCCGAGCAGGAAGGCGAGCGCCATCGCCGGCAGGCCGAGCGCGATCACCC
>CAZVRI010000018.1:0-13030 GCA_964629855.1 uncultured Thermoleophilaceae bacterium | reverse complement strand
CATCGTGGTCGAGGTGCTGGTCTGGGTGATCGCGCTCGGCCACGATGCCGTCGGGCGCGACCCGCCGCACCGCGATCGCCACGCCGAACGACGCGACGCGCACGATCGCCATCGCGAGGACCGGCGTCAGGGTGCGCCGCATCAGTGGCGTCGCCGTCGTCACGCGGTGCGCGAGGCGGCCGACGACGACCACCATCAGCAGGACCGTCAGCAGCTCGCGCAGCGGCATGACCACGTCGGCCAGCCACGCCGGCTCGCTCGCGACGACCATGAACGGGTTGTCCGGGCACTCGGCGCCCGAGCACGCCGTCCACTGGGACGGCTGCGGGAACGACTGGTCGAACAGCAGCGTCGGCATGTAGAGCAGGAGGACGAGCAGCAGGCCGGCCGTGACGAGCAGGCGGTCGGTGTCGTTGGAGAGCCGTCCGCGCGGGAACGCGAGCACGAGGTAGACGACCCCGATCTCGACCCACCAGCCGGCGACCCGGCCGATCGCGTAGAGCCACTCGTTGCCCGACGCCGACAGCGCCGGCAGCGACCAGGCGAAGCCGATCAGCACCAGCAGCCGGCCGAATCGCGCGTGATGGCCCTCGCGCCAGGCGTAGAGCCCGACCGCGATCGGCACAGCGACGATCAGCACGTAGCGCGCCGCCATGTCGGTGGCGTCGGGCATCCCGCCGGTCAGCGCGACCAGCGCCGCGGCGGCGGCGACCAACCCGCCGAATGCCGCGGTCGTCCAGGCGTCCCCCCGCTCGATCTGCCGTGTCACAAGGTGAATCTAGCCCCGAATATGCTTTGCCGGTGATCCGCGTCGTCCTGGCCGAGGACAACTACATCGTCCGCGAGGGGCTGCGCGAGATCCTCGCGGCACACGAGCGGATCGAGGTCGTCGCGAGCTGCGAGGACCTCGACGGGCTGCTTGCCGCGGTCGAGTCCGAGCGGCCCGACGCCGTCATCACCGACATCCGGATGCCGCCGACCTCGACCGACGAGGGCATCCGCGCCGCCGCCGAGTTGCGCGAGACCCATCCCGCCGTCGGCGTCGTCGTGCTCAGCCAGCACGACGATCCCGGCTACGTGCTCGCGCTGCTGGAGTCCGGTTCGGCCGGCCGCGCCTACCTGCTCAAGGAGCGGATCCACGACCGCCTCCAGCTGGTCGCCGCGGTCGAGGCGGTCGCCGACGGCGGCTCGGTGATCGACCCGAAGGTCGTCGAGGTGCTGGTCACGGCGCGGACGCAGGCCGCCCAGTCGCCACTCGCCGAGCTGACCGCGCGCGAGACCGAGGTGCTCGCCGAGATCGCTCAGGGCAAGAGCAACACGGCGATCGCGTCGTCGCTGGTGCTGACCAAGCGCGCGGTCGAGAAGCACATCCACTCGATCTTCATGAAGCTCGGCCTCGCCTACGAGGACGACATCAGCAAGCGCGTCAAGGCCGCGCTGCTGTTCCTGGCGGATCGCCAACTCCATTGAACTCGTCGGCGACGCCGAGCACGTCGCCGGTCTTCCAGAAGTCGACCGCCAGCAGGTTCGGCCGCTGGCCGCGCAGCCGCTCGCACTCGCGCGCCCGGCGCAGCAGCGGGCCGCGCGCGTTGACCTTGACGGCGTTGCTCGGCCGCGGGGCGGGCGTGGTGTCGATCCAGTGGTTGAGCAGGAACAGCTCCGCGTCGGAGTGCCCGCGGTACTCCTCGCAGGAGGCGGGCAGCAGCGCCTTGTCGATCAGCTGCGCGGGACGGTTGAAGTGGTACGGCGTCTCCTGCGTGATCGCATAGGCCTCGTGGTACCAGGGGACCCCCTCGAACGGCGGGTTCTCGGCCATCATCAGGACGCGCTCGTTGGTGCGGATCATCTCGGCGAGCGTCGGCCACTCGTCGGTCGGTCCGCGGTAGACGAACTCGCCGAGACCCGACTCCTCGACCACGCGCGCGAACTGCTTCGGCTCGACGCCCTCGTTTTGGTTGATCACGACGAGTACCTGGTTCGGGTGGGTGAGCAGGAAGTCGCGCATTGCCTCCAGGTCGGTCCGCAGGAGCCGCGCGCCGACCTCGCAGAAGCCGTGGCAGAGGTAGATCTCGCGCGGGCCGTCCGCGGCGCCCGGGCTGCCGATGATGTTGTCGCGCACGCGCATCGCGGCGGCGACCGCCCCGGCGCCGATCTCGTCGACGAGATCCTGGCTCGACCGGCCACCGGCGTCGAGGTCGGTGAGTACGCGGCCGTCGGGCACGCGCCGGCCCCAGTAGGTGTCGATCAGGAAGCCGCGGATGCCGCCCGCGAGCTGGGCCGCGATGCCGCTCTCGTGCTGACCGAACAGCCAGCCCGGGTAGTCGACGGACGAGAACGAGTTGTGAGTCGCCGGGAAGGTGACCTCGGGCAGCGTCCGGTCGCAGAGCTCGGTGTGGCCGTTGCAGCCCGCGACCTCCACGTCGGCCTGCGACGCGCCGCCGGTGGCGAGGAACAGCGAGCCGGCCGCGACGATCGCCAGCGCCGCCGCGCCGCCCGCGATCGCCACGTTGCGCGGCAGCAGCTTCTGCCGCTCGGCGCCCTCCGGCTGCGGCTTGATCACCAGCCGCAGCAGCTCCTGGACGCCGGCGTAGATCAAGAAGACGCCGGCGGCGACGGCGAGCAGGCGCAGCGCTCCGAGCGGGTCGGCCACGATCAGCACGCCGACGGCGATCAGCGCCAGCGCCCGTGCCGCCCGTAGCCAGCGCCGCTGGGGTGTCGTCACGGTCAGCTCCCACGCGCGCCGCAGCGGCGCGTCGATGCTGACCGGGCGCAGGACCGAGGCCGCCGCGGCGGCCACGACCGCGCCGCAGCCGGCGGTGATCAGCAACAGGTTGCGCAGGTCGAGCAGGTAGGCGTCCCAGACGCCGTCGAGCGCGGCGCGCAGGCTCGGGTCGGGCACCCGCTCGATCAGCCGGGTGTGCAGGACCCAGTAGGCGACGAGCAGCAGCAGCGCCCCGACCGCGACCCCGACCCCGCCGCGGCGGATGCTCTCGCGGCGGTCGCGCGACAGGACGATCGCTCCGGCGAGGGCGAGCACGGCGATCGCGGCGAGCAGCTCCGCCAGGAGGTCGACGCTCTCGGCCGCCTGGGTGATCTCGGTGAGCAGGTGCGGCGGGTCGTCGTTGACCAGCACGAGATTCGCCGGTACCCGGTCGGCGGCGTCGGCCGCCAGCCGCTCGAGCGCGGCGCGCAGCACGATGCCGAGGTTCGCGACGGTCAGCGTCACGGTCGGCGCGTCCTGGTCGAAGACCGAACGGTGGACGTCGGCTACCGACGCCCGGAACAGGGAGCGGAATGTGCCGCCGCCGATGATCTGCTGCGCCGCTCCCTCGATCAGTGGTCGCACGGCGACGAGGTCGCGGTTGGCGCGCAGCACCACGTCGTCGGTCGCGGCGATCGCGAGCCGCTCCTGGACCGCCTCGTTGGTCAGCGCCGACGACGCGCGCGCGGCGAACTCGTCGGAGTCAAACACGGCGCTCTGGGCATAGCCGACGACCAGTGCCAGCAGCAGCGCCACGACCCCGACCGTGCCCAGCGTGGCGCCGGCCCAGCGGCGTGGCGTGCTCGATGTCGCCGCTGGCCGCATCGAGCGGGCACTCTACCGTCGTCCGATTGGCGATTCCGCTGAATCCATGGTTACTCTGGGGCGCGGGTCCCCGTGGGCCCGTGCCATGGCGCGGCCGGCGCCGGCCCCGCACCGATGATCGACCGTAGACAGCTCTCCGAGGCGCTTGCGCGCCTTGACCCGCGCGACCGCGAGGTCCTCGACTACTCGCTGCGCCGCCACGTCCCGGACAGCGATCTCGCCGCCGTCTTCGACTGCGGTCCGAGCGAGGTCGCCCGGATGCGCGCCGCGGCGGTCGAGCGGCTCGCCGACGATCTCGGCGTCCAGCGGGGAACCGATCTCGGCCAGGTGCTCACGGCGCTGCTCGACCACGAGACCTGGGCTGACGTCCCCCACGCGGAGCCGCTCAGCGATCGCCCCGCGTCGCCGCCGGCATCCCCCGTCGCCGCCGTACCGCCGGCTGGCGCCGCCCACGTCGATCCGCCGGGTCCGGTCTCGCCGGCCGACGGCGACGGACGCAAGGAGCCGGTGCTCGGCATGCTCGACCGCCGTGGCCGTCCGGTCGCGTCCGGTGGGGGCGCGCTTCCGCCGTCGTCCAGAGGCGGTGGCCGTCGCTGGTCGTTCGCGATCGGCGCGCTGATCGCCGTGCTGATCGCGATCGGGCTCGGCTCGGTGATCGTGCTCGGCGACGGAGGCGGATCGAGCACAGCCAGCGGCGAGGACAACGGCACGCGCCCGTTCGAGCCCAAGGAGGAGCAGCTCGGCGAGCCGTTCCCCTCCGATCCGGAGCCGGTCGAGCACCCTGACCGCTACCCGATCGCAATCATCGACCAGCCGGTCACGCTGCTCGACGCGCCGCTCGGCGAGCCGGTGGCGAAGATCGCGGCGCGTACCGAGTGGGACTCGCCGCGAGTGCTCAGCGTCGTCGATCGCCAGGGTGACTGGCTGGCCGTGCTCGCGCCCGAACTCGAGAACGGCGAGGTCGGCTGGATCCAGGACAGCGACGTCGACCGGCTCAGCAGCGTCAGCTGGGCGCTCAAGGCAGACCTCCGCACCCGCACGCTCGAGGTCGAGCGCGACGGCGAGACGATCAAGTCGTTCGAGATCGGGATCGGCCGCGAGGACCATCCGACGCCGCTCGGGAGGTTCGCCGTCACCGACAAGCTCAAGGTCACGGACCCTGCGTCTCCGTACGGCTGCTGCGTCGTCGCGCTGACCGGCCATCAGACGAAGCTGCCCGAGGGCTGGCCCGGCGGTGACCGGCTCGCGATCCACGCGACCAACGACGTCGACGGCATCGGCAAGGCGGTCAGCCTCGGTTGCATGCGGGTCGATGCGGAGGATGCGCGCTGGCTGATGGACAGCGTCCCGCTCGGCACGCCCGTATTCATCGAGGAGTCGGAGCCGCCGGCGCCAAAGCCGACCTCACGGCGCAAGCCCGCCAAACGTTGAACGGGTGTGAGCCTGCCGCCGTTCCAGGTACTGATCGATAGCCACGGCGCGGTCGTCCACCGCTTCCTAGTGGCGTCCGTCGGGCCCGTGGACGCCGATGACTGCTTCCAGGAGGTCTGGATCGCCGCGCTGCGCGCCTATCCCGAGCTGCGCGACGACTCGAACCTGCGCGGCTGGCTGCTGAAGATCGCCCAGCGCAAGGCGATCGACGCCCACCGCGCCGCCGGACGGCGACCGGCCCCGGCGGAGAGCCTGCCTGAGATCCCGGTCCCGGCGAGCGAGCCGATCGACCGCGAGCCGCGACTGTGGGCACGGGTCCGCGCCCTGCCGGAGAAGCAGCGGATGGCGGTCTTCCTGCGCAGCGTCGCCGACCTCGACTACGCGGAGGTCGGCGCCGCCCTCGACTGCTCCCAGGACGCGGCACGCCGCAACGTCCACGAGGGGCTCAAGCGACTCAGAGAGGAGCTGACGCGATGAACGAGATCGATCGGCAGCTGCGCGACGCCGTCCGCGAGGCCCGTCATGGGGGGCCGTCCCAGCGCGCGCTCGACGAGCTCGCCGCGCGCGCCGCGCGCGAGGGCCTTGTCGACGTTGCCTACGGCCAGGCCGACTCGCCGTTCGGGCCGCTGACCGTCGCCGCGACCGAGCGCGGCCTGGTGCTGCTCGCCTACCCCGAGCTGGAGCTCGACGGTCTGCTCGACCGGCTGGCGCGCGAGGTGTCCCCGCGCGTGCTGGAGCTGCCGGCGCGGATCGACCCGATCCGCCGCGAGCTCGACGAGTACTTCGAGGGCCGGCGGCGCAGCTTCGACCAGCCGGTCGACTGGCGGCTCGTCCACGGCGAGTTCTTCGGGGCGATCCTGCGCGCCACCGCCGAGATCGGCTACGGCCAGACCGTCAGCTACCGCGAGATCGCCGAGCGGGCCGGCAACGTCAAGGCCGTCCGCGCGGCCGGCAACGGGCTCGGCTCGAACCCGGTTCCGATCGTCGTGCCGTGCCACCGGGTGGTCGCCACCGGCGGCGGACTCGGCGGCTACACCGGCGGCGTCGAGCGCAAGCAGAAGCTGCTCGAGCTGGAGCGCGCGGCGGCCTGAGCTAGAGGTTCTCGAGCACGGCCTGGACCATCGACTCGGCGAACGGTCCAGTCGGGACGCCGGCGACCGAGGCCTGGGCCGCGTCGACGTCGAGCGCCCCGCCGTTGCCGCGGCTGACCTGCGCCTCGACGTCAATCGGCACGTCGACCTCGCCGCCGCCGAGCAGCGCCTCCGACGCGGCGCCGGCGAGCGCGCTGCCGAACTCCCCGCCGAGCGAGCCGCCGACCGACTCGGCCAGCGACGTCGGCGTGGTCTCCGCCTCCATACGCAGGTAGTAGGAGGTGTCGTCCTCGTTCTTGACCAGCGAGAACGCCTGGACGTCGACCGGGCCGGCGGTCAGGTCGGTCAGGTCGATGTCGACCTCGTCGAAGCCGTCGATCTGACCGAGCGGATCGTCGGTCCGCTTGGCGAGGTCGATCTTCAGCCCGCGGCCGCGGACCTCCAGCCGGTCGCCGGAGCCCCACAGCAGCCGCACCGCCGGGAACGCCTTCACGTCGGCGACGACCTCGCCGGCGTCACTGCGCTCCTTGAGATTCGACTCGATCTTGCGCTCGACGAACCCGGGGATCACCAACTGGGTCACCGCGCCGAGTACGACCACGCCGATCACGACCGCTACGAAGATCTTCATCGCGGCCATTCTGTCGTTTCCGGCCGTTGGACGCGCTACTCCCGGCGTGAGAGCGCGCCTGGCGGCGTCATCGGGAGCCTCGTGTGCGGCCGCACACCACGTCTCCCTCTTCCTTGCCAGCCACACTCTCACACTCGGGAGAGCGGAGAGGGCGGGATTCGAACCCGCGAGAGAGCTTTCGCCCCCTACTCGCTTAGCAGGCGAGTGCCTTCAGCCACTCGGCCACCTCTCCGGGGGGCCAGATTGTAGGCCTCTTACGGCACTTTGCTCAGTCTCCCGTGATTTGCGGGGGTTTTGCCGTCCGAGGGCGGCCCTACCTTCCGGCACATGGGTTGGCACGAGGGCCGGTTGGCCGCGTTCGACGTGGAGACGACGGGGGTTCACCCCGCATCCGACCGGATCGTGACGGCGGCCGTCAGCCTCGTCGGCGGTGGCCTGGAGACGCTCAGCCGCGACTGGCTCGTCGACCCCGGTGTGGAGATCCCGGCAGGCGCGACGAACGTCCACGGCATCACGACTGAGATGGCGCGCGCCGACGGGCGGCCGGCGGCCGAGGCGGTTGAGGAGATCACGACGCTGCTGGCCGAGCAGATCCTCGCCGGGGTGCCGGTGATCGCGTTCAACGCCCGCTTCGACCTGACGATGCTGGATCGCGAGGCGCGTCGCCACGGCGTCGTCCCGCTGATCGATCGCGTCGGCGGCGAGCAGGGGATGCTGGTCGTCGACCCGCACGTGCTCGACAAGCAGTTCGACCGTTTCCGCAAGGGCAAGCGGACGCTGACCGCGGTCTGCGCGCACTACCGCGTGCCACTCACCGCGGCCGACGCACACGCCGCGAACGCCGACGCTCTCGCCGCCGCGCGCGTCGCCTGGCGGCTCGGTCAGGCGAGTCCCGAGCTGCGCGCCCTGGGGCTGCACGAGCTGCACGGCCACCAGGTCACCTGGGCGGCCGAGCAGGCGGCGTCGTTCCAGGAGTACCTGCGCAGTAACGGCAGCGTTGAGCGGATCGAGGGCGCCTGGCCGATCGTGCCGGAGCCGGTCGTCGCGCCCGGCGTGGATCAGCTCGCCGCCTGAGTCTTCTCGCTCGCAACCGATGAGTTTCCGTATCCGCGGCGGTCGATACGGTGACCAGTTCGTGTTCGAGAGATTGGAATGGATTGAGTACCCCCGCGATCCTCGCTGAGGATCTACACAAGTCATTCGGTGAGACCCAGGCGCTGGGCGGCCTGAGCTTCGCCGCCGAGGAGGGCACGGTGCTCGGCGTGCTGGGCCCCAACGGCGCCGGCAAGACGACGGCCGTGCGCATCCTCACCACCCTGCTGAACCCCGACTCCGGCCGCGCCTCGGTCGCGGGGCTCGACGTCGTCAAGGACGCCGTGAAGCTGCGGTCGCAGATCGGCCTCGCCGGGCAGTACGCGGCGGTCGACGAGAACCTGACCGGCAAGGAGAACCTGGAGATGGTCGGGCGGCTCTACCACCTCGGCCGCGACGCCTCGCGCACCCGCGCCGACGAGCTGCTCGAACGGTTCGACCTGACCGATGCGGCCAAGCGGCCGGCGAAGACCTACTCGGGTGGCATGCGCCGCCGGCTCGACCTCGCGGCCGCGCTGGTCGCCCGTCCGCCGGTCCTGTTCCTCGACGAGCCGACCACCGGCCTCGACCCGGTCAGCCGGATCGGGATGTGGGAGACGATCGAGGCGCGCACAGCCGCCGGTACGACGGTCCTGCTGACGACCCAGTACCTCGACGAGGCCGACCGGCTCGCCGACCGGATCGTCGTGATCGACCACGGCGCGGTGATCGCCGAGGGGACCGCGGACGAGCTCAAGGACCGCGTCGGCGGCGAGCGGCTCGAGGTCCAGCTCGAGGACGCCAGCCAGGCCGAGGCCGCGATATCCGCGCTCGCGTCGATGGGCGACGATCGGCCGTCGTTCGGCGACGGCGACATCGTCAGCATGCCGCTGGCGAGCCGCAACGGCGCGATCGCCGGGGCCGTGCGGCGGCTCGACGAGCAGGGCGTCGGCATCCAGGACATCGCGCTGCGGCGTCCGACGCTCGACGACGTATTCATCACGCTGACCGGACACGCGGCGGTGGACGACGAGGATGCGGCCGTCGAGGCCGAGGAGGTGGGAGCATGAGCGCGCTCGCGATGGCGGCTTCGGACACGATCGTCCTGGCCAGCCGCAACCTGAAGCGGATTCCGCGTCAGCCCGACCTGCTGATCGCCTACACGGTCCAGCCGGTGATGTTCGTGCTGCTGTTCGTCTTCGTCTTCGGCGGGGCGATCGTCACGCCCGGCTTCGACTACGTCGACTTCCTGATGCCGGGAATCATCGTCCAGTCGATCGCCTTTGGCGGGTTCGTGACCGCGCTGGGGCTCTCCGAGGACGTCCAGAAGGGACTGATCGACCGCTTCCGCTCGCTGCCGATGGCACGGTCCGCGGTGCTCGCCGGGCGGACGCTCTCCGACATCCCGCTCAACCTGCTGTCGCTCGTCGTGCTGCTGGCCGTCGGCTTCGTCTCCGGCTTCAGCTTCGACTCGGACATCGCAAAGATCCTGCTCGGCATCGTGCTGCTGCTGTTCTTCGGCTACGCGTTCTCGTGGATCTTCGCGCTGGTCGGCCTGTACTCGTCGTCGCCCGAGACGGCGAACTCGATCGGCTTCACGGCGATCTTCCCGCTCACGTTCGCCTCGTCGGCGTTCGTGCCGGTGGCCTCGATGCCCGACGGGCTGAAGCAGTTCGCCGAGGTCAACCCGATCACCACGGTGGTCGACGCGGTCCGCCACCTCTGGCTGTCGACGCCGGCGAACTCCGACGTCTGGATGTCGTTCGTCTGGTGCGTGGTGCTGATCGCGATCTTCGCCCCGCTAGCGGTGAAGCGCTACCGCGTGGTGAGCGCCTGATCCCGTGAGCGGTCCTCCGCAGCCGCCGCGCGTGACCGCCACGCGCACGATCTACGAGAACAAGTGGATGCGGCTGCGCGAGGACCGCTTCGTGCGCGCCGACGGGTCGGAGGGGCTGTACGCCGTCGTCGACAAGGCGCCGGCGACGGCGGTGATCGCGATCGACGGCGACGAGGCGGTGCTCGTCGAGCAGTTCCGCCACCCGGTCGGCGCCCGCTTCTGGGAGCTGCCGCAGGGGGCGTGGGACGGTGACCAGCAGCCCGACCCGGAGGAGCTCGCGCGCGGCGAGCTGGCCGAGGAGACGGGCATGCGCGCCGGGTCGATGGAGAAGCTGGGGCGGCTGTTCTTCGCCTACGGGATCACCGGCCAGCCGTTCGACGTTTGGCTGGCGACCGACCTGACCCAGGGCGAGCAGGCGCTCGAGCCGGAGGAGGAGGGGTTGCGCGTCGGGCGGTTCCCGCTCGCGCGCGTGGAGGAGATGATCGTCGACGGGACGATTGCCGACTCCGCGACGGTTGCCGCGTTCGGGCTGCTGCGGCTGCGCCGGCCGGAGCTGCTGCCGGCGCGGTGACGGGCGCGGCGGCGCGTCCGGCTCTAGTGTCGGCGCGATGAGCGTCGCGCAGTCACGTCCCACACGTTGGCGGACGCTCGCGCCGCTGCTGCCGATCGGCGCGGTCGTGTTCGCGCTCGGGATGCTGCTCGACGCCGCCGGCCTCGACAGCGCCTTCCTGTTCGCGGCGCTGCTCGTCGGCCTGGTCGTCGCGCTGCTGCTGCCGGGCAGCCGGACGACGATCCCGCGCCGCTGGTTCATCGCCGCCCAGGCGACGCTCGGCGTGATGCTCGGCACGTTCATCGAGTCGTCGTCGCTGTCCTCGCTCGCCGACGACTGGCTGCCGGTCGCGGTGGTGAGCGTCGGGACGCTGGCGCTGAGCATCGCGGCCGGGCTGGTGCTGACGCGGACGACCGAGCTGGACGCGCCGACGGGGGCGCTCGGGATGGTCGCCGGCGGGGCGTCGGGGATCGTCGCGATGGCCGACGAGCTCGGCGCCGACGCGCGGCTCGTGGCGTTCATGCAGTACCTGCGCGTGCTGGTCGTGGTGCTGTCGATTCCGGTCGTGGTGGCGCTCGGCTTCCCGGCAGCCGGAAGCGGCGGCGGGCCGGACGACGGGCCGCTGCTCGCCGGGCTGAGCGACTGGCTGCTGACGATCGGCGTGGCGGTCGTCGGCGCCTGGGCGGGACGGCTGACCAAGCTGCCGGCCGCGACGCTGCTCGGCCCGCTGCTGCTCGCGGGGGCGATCACGCTGGCGGCGCCGGACGCGCTCGACGTGCCGCCGCTCGCGCGCGAGCTGGCGTTCGCACTGATCGGGTTGGAGGTCGGCCTGCGCTTCACCGCCGAGACATTGCGCGCGATGGGCCGGCTGCTGGTGCCGGTGATCGTCGCGATCCTGGCGCTGATGGCGGGGTCGTTCCTGTTCGCGCTCGGGCTGAGTGCGACCACCTCGGCCTCGCTGTTGGAGTCCTACCTGGCGACGACGCCAGGCGGCCTCTACGCGGTGCTCGCGGTGGCGTTCGGGGCCGGTGCCGACACGACGTTCGTGGTGGCGGTCCAGACGCTGCGGCTGCTGTCGTTGGTGATCCTCGCGCCGTTCGTGGTTCGATGGGTCGTCCGCCGGGTAGCTTGAGCCGCATGCTCAAGTCGATGCTCAAAGCTCATGCGGCCAAGCGCGGGGCGCGAATGCTCCCGGGTGGCTGGATCACGCTGGCGGCGCTGCATCCGCGCAGCCGGCGGATCGGCGCGGCGGCCGCCCGTCGCGGCTGGCGCGAGATCCAGAAGCGCCGCGGCCACTAGCCGCCGGAGTGCAGGGCAGAATTGGCGCTCTGAAGCGCTCTGACCTCCAGCCGATCCTGCGGGCGCGAGCCGGTGCGCTGCGTGCCGCCGCGCCGCGCATCGCGCTGGCGGCGATCGCGGCCGGCGTTGCCTGGTTCATCGCGGCCGAGCTGCTCGACGGCGAGCAGCCGTTCTTCGCGCCGATCGCGGCGGTCCTGACGCTGGGGCTCGCGGTCGACCGGCGCGGCGCGCGGGCGTGGGAGCTGGCGCTGGGGGTGGCGCTGGGTATCGGAGTGGCGGACCTGATCGTGATCGCGACCGGGACGGGGACGTGGCAGCTGGTCGTGGTGATCTCGCTGGCGATGGCGGTCGCGGTGCTGGCGGGCGGGGGCGTGCTGCTCGTCAACCAGGCGGCGATCTCGGCGGTGCTCGTCACGACGCTGCAGATGCCGCAGGGCTCGTTCTCCGGCGAGCGGTTCATCGACGCGCTGATCGGCTGCGGTGTGGCGCTGGTGGCGAACGCGATCGTGCCGGTCAACCCGGTGCGGTGGGTGCTGGCGCGGATCGAACCGCTGCTCGCCCAGCTGTCGGGCACGCTGGTCGACATTGCCGACGCGCTCGACGCGGGCGACCACGACGCCGCTCAGGAGGCGCTCGAGCGTGCCCGCGACCTCGACCCCGCGGTGCGCGAGCTTCAGACCGCGGTCGGTGCCGGGCGCGAGACGACCCAGATCGCGCCGACGCGCCGCGGCGAGCGCGACCGCGTCGAGGGGCTCGCCGCCGCCGCCCACTCGATCGACCTCGCGATCCGCAACACGCGCGTCCTCGCCCGTGCCGCCCGCCGAGCGATCGAGCTCGACGACCACATCCCCGAGCTGGCGACCGACGCGATCCGCGACCTCGCCGCCGCGACCCGCGCGCTCGACCGCCACCTCGCCGACCCCAAGCCCGATTCGCCCGCCGTCGACGCTGCCCTGCGCGCCGCCGCTCGCGCGACCGCGACGCTCGAGCAGACCGGCAACCTCTCGGCCAACGTGATCGTCGGCCAGGTTCGAGCCACCGCCACCGACCTCCTGCGCGGCCTCGGCCTCTCGTCGGACGAGGCGATCGCCCGCGTCCGCTCCGCCCGCGACGAGCTCGCGATCTAGCCCGCTACGACGCCGGCCGGTCGGTCTTCGGCGTCTCCGCCTCGCCCGGCTTCTGCTTCAGGTGGTCGGCCGCGCGCTGCGCCTTCTCCTTCGCCGTCCCCTTGCCGGTCGCGATGTCGCGCAGCTTCTCCGCATCGCGCTTCAAACCGTCCGTCCCACCGCGACTATCGACCACCTTCTTCGCCTGATCCGCAAGCCGATTCCACTTCATCTCGATCCTTTCCTAGGGACCCCCCAGGTTAGGCCCATCCACGCCGCCCGCCCGATCCGCCTAGAATGGCCTGCCGGCCCTCCAGGGCCACATGCGCCCGTAGCTCAGCTGGATAGAGCGTCGGTCTACGGAACCGAAGGTCAGAGGTTCGAATCCTCTCGGGCGCGCTTCACGAAACCCCCGCATGGGGGCTGTC
>CAZVRI010000017.1:41288-45524 GCA_964629855.1 uncultured Thermoleophilaceae bacterium | reverse complement strand
CCGCGCTCGTGGATGGAGGGCGCGGCGGCGCTCGGCGCCAACCGCGGCGGCGATGACCGCGGGCCGCGCGGTGCGCACCGCGACCGTCCACATCACCCGCCAGCGGTTGGCGCCGAGCGCCGCCGCGCCCTCCATCCACGAGCGCGGCACCGCGCGCAGCGCGTCGACCACGATCGCGATCATGATCGGCGTGATCATCACCGTCAGCACGACGATCCCGACCATGATGCAGGCGCCGTCGAGCTGGACGACCTGGATCACCGACTCCTTGCGGTCGATGCTGATCAGGTTCTCGCCGACCCACGGGACGATCACGAGGATCCCGATCAGGCCGTAGATCACCGACGGCACGGCGGCGAGCAGCCGTACGACCGGCTCGAGCAGCCGGTTGAGCCGCGGCGGCGCGAACTCGACGATGAAGATCGCCGCGAACAGCGAGAAGACGACCCCGAGCGCCACCGCTCCCGCCGTCACTACGAACGTCCCCCACAGCAGCGGCCAAGCGTTCAGCTTGTAGACGTACTCGTCGGGATTGGCCGGCGAGTTGAGGATGTCCTCGAGCTGGAGGTCGACGTCACCGCCGGAGGCAAACCAGCTCAGGCCGTTGTGCGCGAACGACGGCCAGGCCTTCGCGAAGACGAAGATCACCATGCCGGCGATCAGCACCAGCACCAGACAGGCAACCGCGCCGAGCAAGCGCTCGACGCGGCTGTCCGGCCAGCGTCGCAGCCACTCGACGCCGATCTTGGCCGGGCCGGGTCCCCCGTGACCCGGCCGGCGCGTTGCGATCCCGTCTGTCGGCACTAGCGCAGCGGGACCCAGTTGGTGGCGACGATCCGCTTCGCGGCCGCGCTGTTGCGGGCGAAGCGGATGAACGCCTTGGCGGCGCCACGCGGCGCGCCGCGGCTGACGAAGAAGAAGTTACGCGCGCCGCCGTACTGGCCGGACTTCGCCGTGCGCAGGTTGCAGCGCACCCCGGCGTAGGGCACGTCGAACAGGCCCTTGGTGAAGTTGAACGAGGCGTAGCCGATCGCGTTCGGGTTCGACTTGATCGTTTGCGCCTGGAGGCCGTTCGAGGATTTCGTCGTGGCGCTGCCCGCGACGCGCAGGCTCTGGCCCATGAAGATGTTCTGGAACGCGTCCTGGGTACCGGAGGCGGCCGTGCGGACGACGAGGTCGATCGGGCCCGAGACCTGAGCGCCCGGCACCTGATTCCAGCTGCGGATGCGGCCGGAGAAGATGTCCTGGATCTGCTTCTGGCTCAGCGTCGGGATCTGGTTCTCACGGTTGGTGACCACGCAGACCGCGTCGCGGGCGACCTTGTTGAAGACGATTCCGCCGGGATCGGCCGGCTTCGGGTCGCGCGAGGACATGCCGAGCGTCACACGGCCGCGCGAGGCGTCGGTGATGCCGATGTCGGAGCCGCCCTGGAGGATCACGAACTTGACCTTGCCCTTGTAGGCGGGCTGGGCGACGAAGGCCTTGGCGAGCTCCTTGGCGAGCGGGGCGACGGAGGTCGAGCCGCTGAGCGTGACGGTCGACTTCGCGGCTGCGTTGGTGGTGAAGCCGAGAGCGGCCGCGACGGCGATCAGTGCGAACGAGAGATTGCGATTCATAGCCGCAGTGTCCGGGCGAGCCCGCGAAGGTGAGTGAACGGCGAGTGACCTTGTGGATACAAATTGGTGACGAAATCCTTTACTTGCTAGCCACAAGTCGGTAGCTCGCGCACGCGAGGGTGACGACATGCGCCTCCTGGTCGTAACGACTGCCGCTGTCGCGAGCCTCCTACTCGCCGCGCCGGTGTCCGCCGTCGTCTCGGACGTCCAGCCGATCGAGGGCCCGAGCGCCGACGTCCTCGACGTCGGCGACGCGGCGATGGCCGAGGACGGCAGCGGCGGGATCGTCTACCTGAAGCGGGTCGGCGGACGCGCCCACGTCTTCGCCGCCCAGTTTCGCGACGGCCGCTGGCGCGGCGCCCAGCGCGTCGATGTCGGCCAGGGCTTCGACTCGAGTTGGGCGCGGATCGGCGCCGGTGACGGTGGCCGCCTGATCGTCACGTGGGTCCAGGAGTTCGGCCCCGACAGCGACCGGATGTTCTCAGCGACGCTCGACCCCGGTGCGAACGGCTTCCAGGCGCCGGTCCCGATCGACTTCAACGTCGGCGAGGCGACCGCGACCTACCCCGACCTGGCGATGGCGCGCGGCGGTCAGGCCTACCTCGTCTACCGCGTCGTCACCGACGTCAGCCCCGCGAACCCGCCGGGCTACATCGGCGCCGACGTGCGGCTGGCGCGCTACAACGGCCGGCTCTGGTCGGTGTTCGGCACGCCGCTCGACCGCAACCAGGCGATCCCGGTCCGCCAGCCGACGGCGGACAACGCGCCCAAGGTCGGGATCGACGTCCAGGGCCAGGGGATCGTCGCCTGGCACGAGCCGGGCGACGACTTCGTCGACCGCGTCTGGGCACGGCGCGTCTTCGGTTCCAGCGTCGGCATCCCGCTGCAGGCGAGCCCGTCGGAGTGGGGCGGCCAGCCGCTGCGCGGGCCCGCCGACGCCCTCGCGCTCGACGTCGGCGGCTTCAGCCAGGGGGCCGTCGCGTTCCGCCAGCAGCCCGGCCAGGGCGGCGCACTCGGGGCGACGCGGATCTTCGTCAACGAGATCCCCGACATCTTCGCCGAGACCTCCGGGGCGTTCGGCGGGGCGCGCCTGGCCGATGGCGGTGTTCGCGGCGCGCCGGGACCGCCGAGCGTCGCGGTCGACCCGAAGAGCAACTTCATGACGGCGTTCGCGTCCGGCTCGGCGACGCTGCTCGGCAAGGGCGACGACGTGACGGTCAAGGGCACCGAGCGGCTCGACGGTGGCGGCAGCAGCGTTGCGGGCGACCCGTTGGTCGACCTCGCCGAGACCGGCGCGGCGGTCGCCGCCTGGCGCGAGCAGCGCGGCGGCGCGGGCACCGTCGCGGTGCAGGAGAAGCGTGCCGACGGGGTCGACGAGCCGACCGAGCTGAGAGCCCCGGCCGGCGGCGTGGTCGGTGGGCTGAAGCTTGGCGGCTCCGGGCTCGGCGACGCGATCCTCGCCTGGAAGCAGGGCAGTGGCGCCCGCGCGCAGATAGCGGCGGCGGTCGTCGACGCCCCGCCCGATCCGTTCCTTGTGCTGCTGCCGAGCGGCTGGCGCAAGGGCCGGCGCATCCCGATCAGCTGGGACCACTCGCCGAGCGCGATTGGCGGCGTCCGGTACTCGGTCAGCGTCGACGACGAGCCGGTGGTCGAGGGGCTGAGCCGGCTGCACGCCCGCCTGAGCCGCGACGCTGTCGGCGACGGTCGCCACCGGATCCAGGTCTACGCGATCGACAGCGCCGGCCAGGAGACCGGCAGCCGCGTCGGGCGGCTGCTCGTCGATCGCAACGCGCCGCGGGTGCGGCTGGTCCGCCGTGGCCGCACGGTGCGGGTCCGTGTGAGCGACGGCCCCAAGCGCGCCGGCTCCGGCTTGCGCCGCGGCTCGGTGCGGGTCTCCTTCGGCGACGGCCGCCGCCGGGCGCGTCTGGCGACGTCCAGTAACTCCTACGCCGGTCCGGGCGTCTACCGCGTCGTCGTACGCGCGCGTGACAAGGCCGGCAACCTCAGAGTCCTACGCAGGAAGGTGCGGATCCCTTGAATCGCCTCCGCCTCGCCGTCGCCGCCGTCGCGCTCGCCGGCCTCGCCGCGGCCCCCACCGCCGACGCCTTCTACGGCCACGGCGCCCAGATCGTCTCGGCCGACTTCGGCCGGCTCGAGCAGGCGGACGACACCACCACCTACGCGGCGATCGCCGGCGAAGGTCGCTACGTCGCGATCCAGACACGCGCGCGCAACTTCTTCGCCGATGACGACCCGGATCCGCCCGGCCAGTACCGCGTCGGCGGGCTCTTCCGCTTCGACCTCGAGACCCGGCGGATCGAGCTCGTGGCCGACGGCGATGCCCGCGACGAGGCGACGAACGTCCTGCAGGCCCGCGGCGGGCAGAACCCGTCGATCAGCGGCAACGGCCGCTTCGTCGCCTTCTCGACGGCGCAGCGGCTCGTGCCCGCGGACACCAACTCCAACATCGACGTCTACGTGCGCGACATGGCGGTGCCGGCCCGCTCGCCGGGGGCCTATGACCTCGTATCGGCCAAGGACGGCGGCGATCAGCCGGCTTCCTACGCGCCGCCCGGCCAGCCACAGCTCGGGGGCGACCCCGGAGCCGACGTGACGCCGG
>CAZVRI010000017.1:18019-41278 GCA_964629855.1 uncultured Thermoleophilaceae bacterium | reverse complement strand
TCAACGCGTCGTCCGGGCTCGGCATGATCGCGGCGACGCCGGGCGCCGCGATCAGCCTCGACGGCTCGAAGGTCGCGTTCCGCAACACGGCGGCCGCCAGCGACCTGCCCGACCGCCCGGCGGTCGACACCGCGGACGCGCAGGTCTTCGTGCGCGATCGCGACGCGAACACGACCACGCTCGTGACCCGCGTCGCTGGAACCGGCGAGCCGGCCGGTGGTGCGGTCGGGCCGGCGGGGATCAGCGGCGACGGGACGACGGCGATCTGGACCGGACGCAACGCCGCACTTCAGACGCGGCTGGTCGAGGGGGAGGGCACCGACCTGCCCGGCTTCTCGTACTACCTATGGCGACGGATCGCCGACGGCCCTGCCGCGTCGACGCGCCGCATCACCGGCATGTCCGACCCCGACGACCCCGCATGCCAGCCGAGCGGGCCGGTTCTGTTCGACGACTTCTCCACGGGCCCCTGCTACGGGCCGCTGGCCCGCTCGGAGCTCGGCATCAGCGCCAACTTCGACCTGCTGCCGGCGATCAGCGCGAACGGCAGGACCGTCGCCTTCCTGACCAACTCGCGTCCGCGGCCGAACGTCGGCACCGGGCTCGGGCTCGACCTCTACGTGACCGACATGACGCCGGGCCTGACGCGCAAGGCGGCGACGGTCGAGCTGACGCGCGAGGGGACGAGTGTCGGCGACGGACCCCCGATCGACAAGATCGCGATCTCCGGCGACGGCAGCTACGTTGCGCTGACCACCGCGCGCACGCAGTTCACCCTGCCCGCGCTGCGGCAGATCGGGACTGCCCGGACGACGCCCGAGCAGGATCTCTACGTGGTCGACCTCGCCGGTCGCACGATCGAACGCGCCGCGCGCTCGCATTCGGGCGGTGACATCGACTCGGCGATCGTCGGCGACATCTCGATGTCCGGCGACGGCAGCCGAATCGCGTTCGTCTCCTTTGCCGGCAACCTCTTCTTCGGCGACGCCAACCAGCGGCCGGATGCCTTCGTCCTCACGCGCCAGGCGGAGCCGGGCGTCGAGCCCCCGCCGCCGAGCGACGACGACGGCGGACCGGGCGGATCGGTCGAAGTCGACCCCGATCGCAGCGGCCCACGGATTAGGGCGAGCGCCAAGGCGCGCCCCGGCGGCGCCGTCGTGGTGACCGTCGCCGTCCCGGCCGCGGGCGGCGTCAAGGCGACCGCCCGCGCGAGCGCCGGCAAGCCACGCAAGCCGCGCACGATCGCGACCGGTACCGCCCGTGCGCGGGCGCGCGGCCAGGTGAAGATCGTCCTGCGCCCGGTGCGCCGCTACCGCGGAGAGCTACGTCGCCGCAAGGCGATCGGCGCGCGCGTGCTGGTGAGCTATGTGGCCTCGCGCGGGGGCCGCAATCTGCGCGCGACGGCGCGCGTGAAGTTCCGCAGGTGAACCACTGTTCACGGTGCGGAGACGATTTGGATAAGTCCTGGAGAAGTGTCGGTAAAGACGGCGTAGAACTTCCGTAAAGCGTCTTGACGGATCACCGCAGTCGGCACGACTCTCGCTGCCAAATGGTTCAGTCAAGGAAAGGAATGACTCGGATGAGTCGGATTCGCACGGGGCTCGGCGCCCTCGCCCTCGGGCTGGTCGCCGTCGCCGGCTTCGCGCCGCAGGCCAACGCGGCGTTCACCTCCACCCAGTGCAACGGCACCGACGTGACGGGCCGCGGCGCGTCGTTCGCCCAGGCCGCTCACGGTGCCTGGGAGTTCAACTTCACCAACACCTTCTGCGGCGGTTCGAGCCCGAACATCACCTATGACCCCGCCGGCTCGGGCGCAGGTCGCACCGCGATGACGCAGCGCCCGCCGGTCGCCACCGCGCGCTTCGGCGGCACCGACGATCCGCTCACCACGGCGCAGAAGACGGCGATCAACGCCGGCGACGCGCTCAACGCCAACGACGACGGCCAGGTCCACCAGATTCCGGCCGCGGTCGGTGCGGTGGCCGTGCTGGTCAACTTCCCGAACGGCTGCGATGCGACGCTGCTCACCGCCGACCACCGCACCGACGCGGCGGGAACGGGTGACGACAACCTGACCCGCGCCCGCTTCGACAAGGCGACGCTCGAGAAGATCTTCGCCCGCGAGGTCGGCTTCGACCGCTGGGACGACGTCTTCCCCGAGCTCGCGACCGACGCGGACTGCGACAAGCCGATTATCCGCGTGGTCCGCTTCGACTCGTCGGGTACCACGTTCGCGTTCAAGGACTACCTCCACCGCATCGACGGTGCGCAGGGCTGGCTGACCACCTACCAGTCCGCTCCCGACAACCGCGTGTGGCCGAACGTCGCCGGTGGCGGCAACACCACGCTCGCGGCGCGGGCGGACTGTGGCGGCGCGACCGGCCCCGGCACCTCGGACGGGTCTGGCGAGCAGCTGACGAGCGCCTGCGCCAACGGCGCGGAGAACCTCGTCGCGAAGATGAGCACCGTCGACGGGTCGATCGGCTACGCCGACGTGGCCAGCGCGCGCACATCGGTGCCGCCGTACACGGTCAACCCGGCCGCCGTGACGACGCCGGACAAGTACTGGACCCAGGTCCAGAACGGCGCCACGCAGTGGCAGGAGCCGACGGCCGATCCGAACGGCTACCAGAGCACCGGCAACCGCGGCGCGAACTGCACTACGACGCAGTTCGTCAACCTCGGCGCGTCGACGCTCGGCGACTGGTCGCAGACCAGCGGCGTCAACTCGTCGACCGGCTACGGCCTCTGCACCCTGACCTACGGAATGGTCTGGGACGACAACGCGACGGTCTACGGCGTGTCCGCGATCGAGGAGCAGCGTGCTCGGACGGTCAAGGACTACTGGGAGTCGATCGTCTCGAACAGCGGTCAGCAGCTGCTGACGCTCAACGACTACTCGCCGCTCCCGGCCGGGATCCTGACGATTGCCCGCGCCGGTGTGACCGCGATCGGCTGGAACAAGGCCGCCGGTGGCGGCGACAACCCGCCCGGTGGTGGCGGCAACAACAACCCGCCCGGTGGCGGTGGCGACACACCGCCTCCGCCGGCCAAGCCGAGCAACCAGTTCTCGGTCCCGAAGACCGCGATCTCGTCCAAGGCCGGTAGCGCGACCCTCTCGGTCAAGCTCCCGGGCAAGGGCAAGCTCGAGCTGCTCGGCAACGCCAAGTCCGGCAAGAAGACGATCAAGGTCGGGCGCGTCGTGCTGACCGCGACCAAGTCCGGCACGTTCAAGCTGACTCTGAAGCCCAGCAAGGCCGCGAAGGACCTGCTGAAGAAGAAGGGCAGCCTGAAGGTCACGCTGAAGCTGACCTACACGCCGACCGGCGGTACCGCCAAGAGCTCGACCCGCACGGTCACGCTCAAGCTGGCCAAGCCCAAGAAGAAGAGTGGGCGCCGCTAGCACGGGGAGTCCACTGCCGAAGCGCCCCAAGAAGGTCGAGACCCGCGACGTCGCCCAGGCAATGGGCGGCGTCGCGATCTCCGTCGGGCGCTGGTTGGCCAAGGACCCCCTCAACACCTTCCTGATCTTCGCGTCGCTCGCGCTGCCGCTGCTGTTCTTCGCGCTGCTCGGCGACATCCAGCCGAGCTCTGGCGGCGAGCGCGTCCCGCTGAGCGACGTCACCGATCTCGCCGCGGCGGATCGGATCCAGTCGGCCACGCTGCTCGACCAGGACGCCCGCGTCGTCGTCGAGACCAAGGGCGGCCAGCTGCTCTACGCCGCCTACCCGAAGTCCGACGCCCAGACGGCGCAGATGCTCAAGCAGCTCACCGAGAGCGGCGCCGCGGTGACGATCGACCAGCAGGCCGACAAGCCGACGAAGCAGATCCTGGTCCAGTTCCTGATCCCGATCCTGCTGCTCGTCTGCCTCTTCGTGCTGTTCACGCGGATCGGCCAGGACGGCGGCGCGGGCTCGTTCGCCGGCTTCTCGAAGTTCACCGGCAAGGGCCGCAAAGCCGGCGAGGGCTCGCCCGACCGCACGACCTTCGACAAGGTCGCCGGAGCCGGCGAGGCGGTCGCCGAGCTGCGTGAGATCCGCGACTACCTCGCGGACCCGTCGAAGTACGCGCTGGTCGGCGCGCGCGCGCCGAAGGGCGTGCTGCTCGTCGGCCCGCCCGGCACCGGCAAGACGCTGCTCGCCAAGGCGACGGCGGGGGAGGCTGACGCGGCCTTCTTCTCGCTGTCGGGGTCGGACTTCGTCGAGTCGCTGGTCGGTGTCGGCGCGGCGCGGGTGCGCGACCTGTTCGCGCGGGCGCGCAAGATGGCCCCGGCGCTGATCTTCATCGACGAGCTCGATGCCGCCGGCCGCAAGCGCGGTGCCGGCGTCGGCCAGGGCAACGACGAGCGTGAGCAGACGCTGAACGCGCTGCTCGTCGAGATGGACGGCTTCGAGGGCGACGCCGGCATCGTCGTGCTCGCCGCGACCAACCGGCCGGACATCCTCGACCCGGCGCTGCTGCGCCCGGGCCGCTTCGACCGCCAGGTGACCGTCGACGTCCCCGACGTCCACGGCCGGCTGGAGATCCTGCGCCTGCACTGCGGCAAGCGGCCGCTGGCGCCGGACGTATCGCTCGAGGAGATCGCCAAGCTGACGTCGGGCTTCTCCGGCGCCGAGCTGGCGAACGTGATCAACGAGGCGTCGCTGCTGACGGTCCGCGAGGGCCAGAGCGAGATGGACCAGGCGACGTTGGAGGAGGCGATCGACCGTGTCGTCGCCGGCCCGGCGCGCAAGAGCCACGTGATGACGCGCGAGGAGCTGTGGGTGATCGCGGTCCACGAGGCGGCGCACGCCGTCGCGATCCGCTCGATCGGCCAGCGGATCGCCGCGCAGAAGCTGTCGATCGTCGCCCGCGGGCGCCAGCTCGGCACGGCGGCGAACATGCTGACCGACCGTGACGCGGTCGTGATGCAGGAGCCGGACATGCGCCGCCACCTGATCTCGATCGTCGCCGGCTACGCCGGCGAGCGGCTCGAGTTCGGCGTCGTCTCGACCGGCGTCCACGACGACCTCCACGCCGCGACCGGGCTCGCCCGCTCGATGGTCACCTCGTACGGGATGTCCGAGGAGCTCGGGCCGGTGACGATCGGCGAGAAGGCCGGCGAGGTCTTCCTCGGCGCGTCGTTGCAGGAGCTCGGCCAGATCGGGCCGGCGACGCTCGAGCTGATCGACCGCGAGGTCGAGCGGATCGTCGGCGACGCCGTCGAGCGCGCCGAGACGATCCTGCGCCGCAACTGGAGCGCCGTCGAGGAGACCGCGAACGCGCTGATCGAGCACGAGACGCTGTCCGGCGTCGCGCTCGACGCGGTGCTGTCGACGGTCAAGCCGACGCCGCTCACCTATGTCGAGGGCGAGATCGACGCCCCGCGCGACCGTGAGACCCAGGCAGGCGATTAACGGGGTGGCGGCGGCGCTGAGCGTCGCCGCCGCACTCGCCTTAGCTGCGCCCGCGCAGGCCGCCGACCCGATCTGGCGGCTCGAGCAGCCGGAGCCGCCGGCCGGCGCCCCGTTCAAGGTGCCGCTCGGCGCCCCCGGCGACCTGAAGTTCTGGTCGCCGAACCGCGGGCTGCTGACGGTCGAGGGCAACGCCACCATTCCGCGCGGCATCTACCGCTACGACGGCACCGGCTGGCGCCAGCTCGCGACCGTCTGCGGCGGACCGGGCGACACGGCGCGGATCGCCTGGGCTGGCCCGCGCGAGTTCTGGGTCGTCAGTCAGCCGAGCCAGCCGCGCGCCGGATCGGGCATGGCGCTCTGCCGCTTCAAGGACGGCCAGGTTGCCGGCTCGTGGAGCACGCCGGTCGAGGCGGCCGACCCGTTCCGACAGATGTTCGCCGCCGCTTGTGCCGCGCCGGACGACTGCTGGTTTGGCGGTGTCGGCGGACAGGACCCGCTCGGCGAGCGGGTCGGTGCCTTTCACCTGCACTGGAACGGCAGCGACCTCGAGAGCGTCTACGGACCCCAGGGACGCGCCGTCAGCGACATCGAGCCGCACGCTGGCAAGCTCTACGAGAGCACGCTCGCCGGCCGCGCGCCCGAGCGCGGCGGCGACGCCGCCGACCTGGCCGAGCCGGAGCCGGTCGCGCGGTTGATCCACACCGTCACCGGCGGCGTCTTCGCCAACGACCCGTTCGAGCCGGCGTCGCTGCCCGGCGTGCCCGTCGACGGCAGCGAGCTGCTCGCGCTCGACAGCGACGGCGCCAACCTCTGGGCCGTCGGCGGTGGCGCGGCGTCGGGCCCGGCCGCGGACATTCCGGCGGCGATCGTCGCTCGCCCACCGCTCGCCGCGCGGCTCGTGGGCGGCGCCTTCGCGGAGCTGTCGCTGTCCGGCGCGACCTTCGGCGCGACGGACCGCTTCGGCGACGTCGCCGCGATCCCCGGTACGACCGCCGCCTTCGCCACCGTCGTTCCGTTTGCCGACCGGCGCAGCGTCAACAGCAAGGCGACAGTCGCCCGGATCGAGGCCGACGGGACGACGACGACCACTCGCCTGCCGGCCGCCGGCGGTGGGCGCGGCAGCGCGGCCCGGATCGCCTGCACGGCTGCGAACGACTGCTGGATGGCGACCTGGGCGGGCTGGCTGTTCCACTACAGCGACGGCAGCGGACTCGCGCAGGACACCGACCCGGCGTTCCAGACGACGATCGACTTCCGCCCCAACGAGGCCGCCGAGCAGTTCGTTCCCGACCGCCCGCCGGTCGACGACTCGCAGCTGTTCGCGCCACCGCCGCTCGAGCTCGAGCCGAATGCCGAGCCGGCCCCGGGACGGGTCCGTCGCCTGCCGCCGCTGCTGCGCAAGGTGCGCAGCAAGCTGGACGGGCTGCGGCTCGTCGTCACCTTCACCGTGACGCGCCGGGCGCGCGTCCAACTCGTCGCCAAGCGTGGCCGCCGCACGGTCGCCACGACGCCGCGGCGCGTCTTCAGGCCAGGTCCGCGCCGCCTGACGCTCCGGCTCAACCGCGACCGCTATCCGACGCGGCTGGCCTTCAAGGTCAAGGCGGTCAAGTAGTGGGCGACCTCGCGAAGGCTCACCGCCGCCACGCCGTGCTCGGCTCGCTGGCCCTGGCCGCGATCGCCGCAGCGACGCTGTTGGCCGCCTCGCCGGGCAACAGCCAGTCCGGTCCGCCCGCGGTCGGGCCGCTGCCGCAGCTCGGCACGGCCGACGCCGGGATGACGCTGATGGGCGCCGCTCCCACGGCGGGCGAGACCTGGGGCTACCGCGAGCTGCCGCTGACCATCGACCGGATCGGCGGGAGCACGAGTGGCTTCGGCCCGGTCGCCAACCCGCTCCAGCCGGCGCCGCAGCTCGCGTTCCTGCGCCACACCGACGCGAGCGGCTGGCGCGTCGCCGAGCTGCCGCGCGACGAGCAGGGCAACCCGTACCGCGGCATGTCGCCGAACCGCCTGTCGGCGCGTGTCACGGCACGCGGCGGCGCCGTGCTCGCCGGACGCGACACCACGCGCGCGGTCGGCAGCCAGGCCGTGATCCTGCGCCGCGATCCCGGCGGGCGCTTCCAGCTGCTCGACCAGCCGCCGCCGGACGTGCTGCTGCCGGCGGAGCCCGGCCAGCCGGCCGAGGTGCTCGCCGCGGACCAGGGTGGGGGGCGGATCGCGATCGCGGCGTTCGACGAGGGCGCCGCCACTGGCCTGTTCGTCGCCCCGACCGGCCGCGACGCCGTCGATGGCGTGCTCCACTTCGACGGTGCCGCCTGGAAACGCGAGCCGGTCGAGATTCCCGCCGGCTCGGAGACCGACTTCCAGATCCTCGCGCTCGACGCGACCGCCGCCGACAACGCGTGGGCGCTCGCGACGACGGCCCCGGCGCTCGGCCGCGGGATCGTGCTGCTGCGGCGCACCGGTCCGCCGAGCGACCCGCGCTGGGCCGAGCGTCCGCTCGGCGCGACGCCGTTCGCCGACCGCGACTCGCCGGGGCTGGGGATCGCGGGACTGGCGGCGCTCGGCGGCACCGCGCAGCCGCTGACGGTCACGACCGGCGGCGTCTGGATCGACGCGGCGGCGACGGTCGACGGCGCGGCGCGCGACATCACCATCTACTTCGACAGCGTCAGCAACACCGTGACCGGCTCGTGGTGCGACGCAGCCATCTGCACTACGCCGCTCGGTGCCCGCTTCTCGCGCCAGGGCGGCTACCGCAGCTACGCCTGGCCGGGCGCCGGCTTCGGCACGCGGACGATCACCAACCCGCTCGACACCAGCGGCGCCGAGGACAGCAACCGCGGCGCCTACCTGCGCCTGACCGACGGCGTCTTCACGCGGATGCCGGGCGGTGGCGGCAACTTCCGCCCGTCTGGTGCCTTCGCCAGCGCGGACAGCGGCTGGCTGGAGGGACCGGTCGAGATCGGTCCGGCGGCGGCGCCGGCGCGTCTGCGACCGTGGCCGATCTCGCTGCGCGCGCCGCTCGCGGACGTGACCGGCGAGCCGAACGCGGCCCCCGGCACGCTCGGCGCGGGGGCGCTCGCGGTCGGTATCGACGGCAGCGTCGCGCGCTACGTCCCAGACCACGGCTGGCGCCGCGAGTTCCTGCTGTCGTCGAGCGGCAGCGTCAACCGCTCGACGTTGCGCGGCGTCGCGTGGCCGGAGCCTTCGCGCGCCCACGCCGTCGGCGACCTCGGCGCGATGTGGCAGTGGAACGCCGACGACGGCCTCTGGAGCGCCGACCCGGGCATCCCGATCGGCTTCGAGGGCAACCTGCTCGACGTCGCCTTCCAGCCTGGCAACCCGGACCGCGGCTACGCGGTCGGCAAGGGCGGGGTGCTGCTCGCCTACGGCAAGAGCTGGGAGCAGGAGGCGTTGCCGGCCGGCTTCGAGAGCGCCGACCTGACCTCGATCGCCTTCGCCGGCGGCCAGGCGATCGTCGCCGCCGGGGGCGACCTGCTCGTCAACGACGGTGGCGGCTGGCGCGTCGACAGCTCGGCCCAGGAGCTGCTCGCCGGCATCCGCGCCGGCCGGCCACGGCTGTTCGCCGTCGCGGGCCTGTCCGACGGGGGTGCCGTCGCTGCCGGCCGCGACATCGTCCTGAAGCGCGAGCACGCGGGAGCCGCGTGGACTTTCTCGGCGCAGCCGCTGCCCGGCTCGACGGCGATCGCCGCGGCGGCGACGCGCCCCGGTGGCGGTGCGCTGCGCGCCGTCGTCTCGGTCGTCCCGCAGCTTGCCTACCCGCCCGCCGACGACCTGCCCGAGCCGGACCCCAACGTCCCGCCGCCGATCCTGCCGCCGTTCCAGCTTCCCGGCGACGGCTACGTCCTGCGCGAGACCGACGGCGGCTGGAGCGACGAGCAGCGCAACTCGTTCTCCGGCTCGAGCTCCGACCGCCCGCTGAAGAGCGACCCGGTGCTCGCGCTGCTGCTCGACGGCGCCGGGAACGGCTGGGCGGTCGGCGGCTGGAGCGGCGACGCGGACGCCGCCGGTCGCGGCTCGTCGGCCCGCAACGGTGAGGGGCGCGCGATCCGCGCCCGCGTCCGCACCGCCGGGATCTACCGCTACGGCGACGCCGCCGCACCCCAGGCCGCGAGCGCGAGCGGCGTCCCGCTGGCCGCCGGGCCGGTCCGCTTCGCCGTCGCCGGCCACGCCCAGTGCGACGCCGCCTGCGCCGACCTCGCGCCCCAGTCGATCGGGCCGGACCGCACGCTCGGCGCGGCGCTGCGGGCGGTCGCCGCGATGCACGCCGCACCGGGCGGTCCGCGCGCGCTGCTCTACACCGGCAACCGCGTCAAGGGCGGCCTGACCGCCGCCGACGGGAGCCGCTACGCGCAGCTGCTGGCCAGCCAGCCCGAGCTGCCGGTCTTCCCGGCACTCGGATCCAACGACGCGGCCGACGGCTTCGGCGCCGCCGTCTTTCGCACCGCCTTCGGCGCGTTCCCCGCGCCGTTCGGCGGCGGACCGGCGCCCGCTGGGCTCGCTGCTGCGAGCGTCCCCGGCGCCGCCGCCGGCAGCGGAGCGCGCACCCACTACGCCTTCGACAGCGAGGGCGCCGGCGGTCGCGTCCGGGTGGTCGTGATCGACAACTCGCGCGGCTCGCTCGCCGCCAGCGATCCGCACCAGAACCCGGCCGAGCCTCAACTGCCGTGGCTGATTGCGGTGCTCGACGGCGCCCGCGCCGACGGTATCCCGGCGATCGTGATGGGCAACCGCGACCTCAATACGCGCTTCACGCCGAAGCTCAACGTGGCCGCCGACGGCGACGAGGTCGCGCGGGTGCTGGTCGACCACGGCGCGTCCGCCTACGTCTACGACCGCCCCGAGGAGAACCGCATGACGCGCATCCCGGCGGCCGCCGCGCAGACGATCCCCAGCTATGGCACCGGCACGCTCGGCTACCGCTCGGCGATCGCCGGGGCCGTGGGCGTCGACAGCGCCGACTCGCTGTTCGGCGACAGTGGCGTGCTGCTGCTCGAGATCCATGCCGAGCGGCGCGACCCGTCGACGAACCGCGCGCCGGTGATCGTGCGGATGGTCCCGATCATCGAAGACCTGTCGCTCGAGGCGACCGACGGCACGCTGCTGCGCCGCTCGCGGCCGGCGCTGTTCCGTGGCCTGGGGCGCAAGCCGCGCGGTGGCGACCGCTGGGGGCGCGCGTCGGCGGGCTCAGGCAACCCCGACCCGGCCGGCGGCGACCCCTACACCTCGTTCCCGCCCGACCAGTGCCTGATCGCCGGCTGCTCGGCGCGGATCGCGCCGGAGTACAGCTTCAGCTCGTCGGATCCCGACATCGCCGACTTCGTCCTCCAGGACCCGAACTCGACCAACCTGCGCAAGCCGCTGCTCGGCCCGGACGACAAGGTCGTCAGTGCGAACGCGAGCGCGGCGGGCGGAGCCAAGGCCAGCGCACGGGCCTTCGCCAGCCAGAGCGCCGCGGCCGCCGGCGGAGCCAGCGGCCTGCTCTGCCCGTTTAACGCCGGCACGACGACCGTCACCGTCAGCGCCGGCGGCTTCTCTTACTCGGAGCCGGTGACCGTGCTCGACGGCAGCGTTCAGCGGCCCTGCGGTACGCGTCCGCTGCGCCCCGACCGCTTCAAGCGCGCCCAGCCGGGGACCGCGCCGCCCGCGCCGCCGCCACCCGGACCGGCTCCGGCCGGCGGCCCGCCGCTGAACTTCGAGCCGCCGCCGCTCGTCGTTCCCACCGTCCTGCCCGCGACCGTCGCCCCGCCAACGCCGCCGATCGCCGCGCTGCCGCTCGTTCCCTTGGCCGCCGCCGGTGTCGCCGCCGCGGTACCCGCGATCGTCCCGCCGCCACCGCCGCCGATCGTCCGGCCGATGCCGCCGGGCGGCGCGCCCGCGCGGACCTACCAGGTGGAGGAGAAGCGCGAGGAGGAGGCGGCGATCGAGGAGTCCAACGCCTTCTCGCGCTACTCGCCCGAGGACGACGCGATGAGCGTTCCGCCCTACCTGCCGGCGCTCGTGCTGCTGCTCGCCGTCGCGGGGGCCGGCCTCTCGGTCCGCCGCGGCCGCCCACGACCCACCCCACAGACCGTCTCGATCCGAAGGAGCCGACCGTGACCAGCCCCCGTACCGTCAGCCACGCCGCGTGGGCGGCGCTCGCGCTCGCCCTCGTCGCCGTGGTCCTGTCGACCACCGCCGACTCCGACGCCGCGCGCAGCGACGTCGCCCAGTCGGCCGCGAGCTCGAAGCCGCGCAAGTTCGGCCTGCTGCGGCTCAACTCGAAGGGGAAGGTCCCGGTCGCCGCGATCCCAAAGGTCCGCCGCGCCGGCAACGCCGACCGTGTCGGCGGCCGCCGGGTGCGGGCGCTGCTCGACCGCTGCGCGCCCGAGACCGTCGACCTGGGCACGGTCTGCCTGATGTCCAGCCCCTATCCGCTGACCCGCGCCGAGGTCGGCAAGAACGACTACTTCTTCGCGACCCAGGCGTGCGTAGAGCTGGGCGGCTACCTGCCGACCGCCGCCCAGCTGATCGGCGCCGCCCCGCGCGTCAAGCTCGCCGGCCGCGCCGACGACAATGAGGTCACCGCTTCGACCGACGTCGACCCGACCGACGGTCTGAAGGACCGCCGTGAGATGAGCTCGACGCTGACGACGACCGCGTCGGGCGCGCGCGCCGCCGGATCGCAGGGCGTCAGCGACGTCTCGCGCGGCGACCCCCGCGCAGGCGAGCCCGATCCCGCGCCCGTTCCCGCCAACCCGGCGCCCGAGACGCTCCACTACGTGACCGTCTACGACAACGGCGACCGCGGCGGATTCGCGGGCGGCAAGCCGGTCGGCCAGCCGGAGCTCTTCCGCTGCGCCTTCAACAAGGCCCAGGGCAACTACGGCTCGTTCGAGTAGCGCTGGACGGGGGTCGTTATCCAGATGTTCTCCAACTCGACACAGGTCGTTCACCGCCGAACGATCGAGTTAGAGGAGGGTTCGGCTTGATGCTGGCAGCGCTGCCGCCGAACTCGCCGGACGACCTGGAGGAGCGTCGGATCGGCAACGTCGAAATACGCCCGACCGAGCTCCAGGTGCTGATCGACGGTCGCCGAGCCGGCCTGACCGTGCGCGAGTTCGAGCTCTTCTACGTGCTCGCCGAACGGCTCGACCGCGTCGTCCAGCGCGCCGAGATCTACCAGCTCGTCTGGGGCGGCAAGATGCCCCGCCGCGACCGCTCGGTCGACGTCCTGATCCGCAAGGTCCGCCGCAAGCTCGAACTGGTCGCGCCCGACTGGACCTACATCCACACCCACTTCGGCATCGGCTACCGCTTCACGCCGGAGCGGACCGCCTAGCTAGCTGTCCGCGGCCTGCCCCTCGGCACGTCCCTCGGCCCGCTTCTCACGCCGGGTGCGCAGCTCCGTCCAGCCGAGCCAGCCTACGAAGCCGACGACCGGCGCGAAGTAGGCCGCATTGACGAGCCAGTGGCCGGCGTGCGCGAGGAGGATCACGGCCTCTCCAGGCTACGCGCTCGGGCCCGTTACTGGTTCGCCTGCGACAGCAGCCAGAGCGCGAGGCTGGTGAAGCCGACCATGACGGCGAGCATCCAGTACTGGGAGCGGACGGCGAGCTTGACGTCGGAGTAGATCGTCAGGGCCTTGTCGTGGGCGAGCGTCAGCGCGGCGACGTGGCCGAGGACGACGAAGCCGACCATCCAGTACCAGGCGCTGGTGGCGCCGATCACGCCGTAGTCGATCGAGCGGCCGGCGGTGCCGAAGATGTCGGTGCCGGCCTCGCCGAGCGGGTTCGACGAGAGGAAGCCGAACGGGTTGCTCGACAGCGTCACGATCGCCTGGCCCTGGTAGAGCAGCAGCGTGAAGTAGTGGGCGGCGACATAGGCGAACGCGATCGGCACCAGCGAGGCGACGAACGCGCGCGACAGCTCGCCCGTCGAGAAGCCGCCGCCGACGCTCTGGGCGCCGCGCACGCCGAGCATGTAGAAGCCGTAGACGATCAGGATCGCCGCGAGCAGGCCGATCAGGAAGGTCAGCTCGAGCGCCTTCTCGGGCGACAGCCCGATGCTCTGGAAGAAGTCCGAGATGTCAGGCGCGATCCCGGTCCAGATCGGCGCCTCGGCGGCGCCGTCGAAGGTCACGCTGCCGATCATCACCGCGAGCAGCGGCACGGTGCCGGCGAGCGGACGGAAGTCGGCGAGGCTCGCGAGCGGCGGGCGCAGGCCGACGATGCCGTCGCGCGTGCTCCACGGCGAGATCCGCGCGAACAGCGCGAAGTAGACGCTGAAGCCGTCGCCGCGCTCGGTCCACTCCTCGACCCCGTAGAGCGCCATCCCGACGAACTGGCCGACCGAGTAGACGAGCGCCGCGATCGCGACCGTGCGCGGCGCGTCGCCGTCGGAGACCGCCAGCTCGAGCGCCGCGAACAGGAAGATCCCGGCCGCCGCCGGCCAGTGGCCGAGCCGCTCGGGGTAGGACAGCGGCGCCGGCATCGGCGCCCGCGCCGCCGTGCGAGCGATCCACGAGACCGCGCGGCCGCACGCCCGCCACGGGTTGAACGCCTTGAAGACGTTGCCGAACAGCACGCTCAGCGCGACCAGGCCGAGCCAGAAGATCACGTAGACGAACGTCGGCGCGAAGTTGGCGGTCGAGGTCTGCGAGCCCTCGAAGCCGGAGTAGACGGTCAGGACGAGCAGGAAGACGCCGACCAGGCTGCAGATCAGGTCGACCGGCCGGCTGTGCAGCACCCGTGACAGGCCGGGCAACGGCCGGAACGAGGCCCGCGACAGCTTCGGCTCCGGCCACAGCACCGCGAGCGCGACGAACGACACGACGAGGACGACCGCCGCCGCCCAGCCGAACAGCCACTCCGGGATCGGCAGGTCGGAGCGACCTACGATCCCGTGAGCGATCTCGATCAAGACGGCTCCACCACCAGCTGCGCGATCAGCGCGTCCTTCCCGGCGTGCTCCGCCTCATGGCTCTCGATCTCGAAGACGCCCTCGATCGTCGCGTCGAACTGGAAGCGCGCCGGCTTGCCGGGCGCGGCGTCACGCGAGATGTCGTAGCCGTGAATGTGGATCTCGTCGGGAACATCGGAGCGGACGACGATCCGCACCGGGTCGCCCTTCTTCGCCTTGACCTCGACGACACCATCGACCGGCTCGTAGCCCTTCAGCTCGATCACGGTCGCCGCGGGTCCGTCCGGCGGCGGCTTCGGCGCTGAGGGAGCGGTGGCCGTCGGCGTGGTCTCGGTTGCCGTGCTCGCCGCCTGATTGCCGCTGTCGCCGTCGTCGTCACCCGGGCGGGCAATCAGGAAGGCGGCCACCACTACCACCGCCGCGAGCGCGATCAAACCCCAGCGTCCTGCCTTCGACATCCGAGTACCCCTTCGCGAGATCTACGGGACCGCGGACGCTAGTGAAGGAGCGCCGCAGGGTCGACCGTAGCGGGCGGAGCGGTGTCCACGTCGGAAACCTCGACCGCCGGGGCGTCGTCGCGCAGCTCCGGATCGAAGCGGTAGCCGACGCCGAAGTGCGTGTGGATGTAGCGCCAGCGCGGCGAGCCGGACTCGAGCTTCTGGCGCAGCTTGCGCACGAAGACGTCGACCGAGCGGTCGCCGTGGGCCATCGAGTAGCCCCACACCTGCTGGTAGATCTCCTCGCGCTGCAGGACCTTGCCCTCGACCCCGGCGAGCAGCTGCAGGACCTCGAACTCGCGCCGCGTCAGGTCGCAGCTGCGGCCGCTGGCAAAGGCCTGGAACTGGTCGGCGCGGATCTCCAGCTCGGCCGCGACGACAGGCGCCTGGTCGATCCGGCTCGACGCCTGCTTGCGCCGCCGCACGACCGCTTCGACCCGCGCGAGCGCCTCCTCGGGATGGCACGGCTTGGTGATCCAGTCGTCGGCGCCCATCCGCAGTCCGCGCACCCGCTGGGCGACGCTCGAGCGGCCGGTGGCGACGACGATTCCCAGCCCCGGGGCCGCGCTTGCGACCGCTTCGAGGAAGTCCCAGGCGCCAGGCCCGATCAGCGAGAGGTCGACGACGAGCGCGTTGACGCGCATCGCGGCGAACTCCTCGGGCCGCGGCGGCGCCTCGAGCCGGCGGTGCTGCCAGCCCATGCTGTCGGCACGGTTGACGAGTACCTGGACGAACCCGGAGTCGGAGTCCAGGATTGCGAGCCGGATCGGTCCCGGGTCAGAGTGGATCATCTAGTTGTGCCGGTCCATATGGGGGGAAGAACGGCGGGGCCTTCGGAGCAAGCATACGCCAGAACTTGGCATGTGAAAGCCCGTTTACAGCTTCTTCACAGCCCGAACACGCCCACATAACGGGAAGTCCCCGCACAGGTGCGACATTCGGCGCATGGAAGCGGCGATTCAAACCCAGGTGCTGCGCTCCGGGGCGATCGAGATCCATCCGAACGAGTTCCTGGCGCTGGCCGGCGGCCGGCCGCTCAACCTGACCGCCCGCGAGCTCGACCTCCTGACCGCGCTCGTCCTGCGCCAGGGCCGAATCGTCAGCCGCGAGGAGATCTACTCGGCCGTCTGGGACGAGACCTACCGCAAGTCCGATCGCTCGGTCGACGTCTACATCGCCAAGCTCCGCCACAAGCTCGACCAAGCCCTCCCCAACACCCGCTTCATCCACACCCACTTCGGCTTCGGCTACCGCCTGGAGCAAGAACCACTGTCGAAGGGCGACGGGGAGTCCCCCGAGCAGCGGTTCCCAAGCGGATCGGGGGACTCCCCGTCGCCCTCGCCCACCCCCTCTTTACATCGTTTTCACATCCCGGAGACAAGTCCATAACAGACTGGCTACTGAGCCATGCGACCGTCGCTGCAGTTGTGAAACGAACAAGGAGAACATCCATGAGCAAGTGGCTCGCACTCGCCTCGGCGGGCGTGCTGGCACTCGGCGTCGCGGCCTGCGGCGACGACAGCAGCGACAGCACCGCATCCAGCGGCAGCGGCGGGGGCGACCTCTCCGGCGCGGTCAAGATC
Organism: uncultured Thermoleophilaceae bacterium; assembly: GCA_964629855.1. Classification (GTDB taxonomy): domain Bacteria; phylum Actinomycetota; class Thermoleophilia; order Solirubrobacterales; family Thermoleophilaceae; genus JAAYBF01. Next base: position 24,880 of record CAZVRI010000017.1, on the reverse strand, counting down.
GACGGCTCGAGCACGGTCGGTCCGTTCGCGCAGACCGCCGCCGAGCAGTTCCAGGGTGAGAACTCTGGCGTCCAGATCTCGGTCGGCACCTCCGGTACCGGCGGCGGCTTCGAGAAGTTCTGCGCCGGCGAGACCGACATCTCCGACGCCTCGCGTCCGATCAAGGACGACGAGGAGGCTCCGATCTGCAAGAAGAACGGCGTCACCTACCAGGAGATCACGGTCGCCAACGACGGCATCGCCATCGTGACCAACAAGGACCTGAAGATCGACTGCCTGACGGTTGCGCAGCTGAAGAAGCTGTGGAACACCGGCTCGAAGATCACCAACTACAGCCAGCTCGATCCGAAGTTCCCGGACGTCGAGGTCTCGCTGTACGGACCGGGCACCGACTCCGGCACGTTCGACTTCTTCACCGACGAGATCAACGGTGAGGAGGGCGTCAGCCGCAAGGAGTACCAGCCGTCCGAGGACGACAACATCCTCGTCCAGGGCGTGTCCGGCGACGAGGGCGGCCTCGCCTACTTCGGCTTCTCCTACTACGAGCAGAACCAGGACAAGCTGAACCTGGTCGGCGTCGATGCCGGCGACGGCTGCGTCAAGCCAAGCACGGAGACGATCCAGGACGGCAGCTACAAGCCGCTCTCGCGTCCGCTGTTCATGTACCCGAGCGAGCAGTCGATCGGCCAGAAGGAGCAGGTCAAGGCCTTCATGGAGTACACGGTCGACAACGCCGACGAGATCGCGACGGCCGCGCTGATCGTGCCGCTGACCGCGGCTCAGACGGACAAGGCCAAGCAGCAGCTCAAGGAGGCGGAGGCCAACGCCGTCAAGTAGACGGCGTCGCCTCCTGACAGGTACGCATGATGGAGGCATCTGCCACCACCGCGACACGCGCCACCCCGGCTCTCGGGGTGGCGCGCCGTCGCTGGAGCGAGGAGATCATCAAGGCGCTGCTGATCCTGGCGGCGCTGCTGTCGATCCTCACCACCACCGGCATCGTCCTCTCGCTGGCACGCGAGACGATCACCTTCTTCCAAGAGGTCGGCATTGGCGAGTTCCTCTTCGGCAGCGAGTGGTCGCCGGTGATCAAGCCGCAGAGCTTCGGCGTGCTGCCGCTCGTCAGCGGCACTCTCATGATCACCGCCGTCTGCCTCGTCGTGGCGATCCCGCTCGGCCTCGGATCGGCGATCTATCTCAGCGAGTACGCCCACCCGCGCGTCCGCAAGACGGTCAAGCCGATTCTCGAGCTGCTCGCCGGCATCCCGACGATCGTTTTCGGCTACTTCGCGTTGACCTTCTTCACCCCGACGATCCTCCAGGACATCCTGAAGATGGACGTCAGCATCTTCAACGCGCTGTCGGCTGGGCTGATCATGGGCTTCATGGTCATGCCGACGATCGCGTCGGTCGCTGAGGACGCGATGTCCGCGGTTCCGGCGTCGCTGCGCGAGGGCGCGTTCGGGCTCGGCGCGAACCGGCTCCAGACGTCGCTACGCGTCGTCTTCCCGGCGGCGCTGTCGGGGATCGTGGCGTCGGTCGTGCTCGGCGCGTCGCGCGCGATCGGCGAGACGATGATCGTGCTCGTCGCCGCCGGCCAGATTGCCGCGCTCACCACCGACGTGCGCGAACCGATGTACACGATGACCTCCTACATCGCGGCAATGGGCAAGGGCGACCTCGCGACCGGCAGTCTCGAGTACAAGACGATCTTCGCGGTCGGGATGCTGCTGTTCGTCATCACGCTCCTGCTCAACCTCGTCGCGATCCGCTTCGTCCGCAAGTACAGGCAGGTGTACGAGTGAGTCACCAGCCCGTCACCGCGCAGGCATTCGAGGAGGCCGCCGAGCGGCCCGTCGTCGGTCAGGCCTCGCGCCGCACGAAGGTCGAGGGCAGCACGTTCAAGTGGCTGCTGATCGCCTGCATCGGACTTTCGTTCCTGCTGCTGGGCACGCTGATGGTCGTCGTCGCGGCCGATGGGTTCGACCGGCTCAGCATCAGCTTCATCACCGACTACGCGTCGTCGGTCGCCGACAACGCCGGCATCCGGGCCGCCTTGCTCGGCACGCTGTGGCTGATGGTCGTCTGTGCCGCTTTCATCATCCCGGTCGGCGTGGCGACCGCGATCTACCTCGAGGAGTACGCCGACGAGACGCGCTGGTGGAACCGCGCGATCGAGGTCAACATCCAGAACCTCGCCGCGGTGCCGTCGATCGTCTACGGCATCCTCGGGCTCGCCTTCCTTGTGCGTGGACCGTTCGGGATGGGACAGGTCATCCTCGCCGGGGGGCTGACGCTCGGCCTGCTCGTGCTGCCGGTGGTGATCATCGCCGGCCGCGAGGCGATCCGCGCGGTGCCGCCGTCGATCCGCGAGGGCTCGATGGCACTCGGCGCGACCCAGTGGCAGACGATCTGGCGCCAGGTGCTGCCGGCGGCGGTTCCCGGCATCGCGACGGGCGTGATCCTCTCGCTGTCACGCGCGATCGGCGAGACGGCGCCGCTGATCATGATCGGCGCGGCGACCTTCGTCGCCTTCGACCCCGACCTGATGTCCAACTTCACGGCGCTGCCGATCCAGATCTTCGACTGGATCTCGCGTCCGTCGAACGACGTCAACAACTACGCGTCACTCGCGGCCGGAGCGATCATCGTGCTGATGGTGCTGCTGCTCGGCATGAACGCCATCGCGATCTGGCTGCGCAATCGATTCGAGCAGAAGTGGTAGGTGACCAAAGGTGGCTGAGCAGATGACCGACCCGCACCGTCAGCAGGAGGACGACCGCTTGCCCGCGTCCGCCTCCCGGGGCCCGGCCGAGACGTCGCTTGACGTCGGCAGCGCGACGCTCGAGGGCAAGCGCAGCCGGCCGGAGAAGGCGCGCGAGCCGATCTTCGAGCTGTCCGGCGTCGAGGTCGCCTACAGCGGCAAGGTCGCCGTGCGCGACATCGGCTTCGACATCGCGTCGAAGGAGATCACCGCGCTGATCGGCCCCTCAGGCTGCGGCAAGAGCACGCTGCTGCGCTGCCTCAACCGGATGAACGACCTCGTGCCCGGCGCCACCGTCGCCGGGCAGATCCACTACCACGGCCAGGACCTCTACGGATCGACCGTCGACCCGGTCGAGGTGCGCAAGCGGATCGGGATGGTTTTCCAGAAGCCCAACCCGTTCCCGAAGTCGATCTACGACAACATCGCCTTCGGCCCGCGCGTGCTCGGCATGAAGGGCGACATGGACGAGATCGTCGAGCGGGCGCTGCGCCGCGGCGCGCTCTGGGACGAGGTCAAGGACCGGCTCAAGACCAACGCCTTCGGCATGTCGGGCGGCCAGCAGCAGCGGCTCTGCATTGCGCGCACGCTCGCCACCGACCCCGACGTGATCCTGATGGACGAGCCCTGCTCGGCGCTCGACCCGATCTCCACCGGAAAGATCGAGGACCTGATGCTCGAGCTGCGCGAGCGCTACTCGATCGTGATCGTCACGCACAACATGCAGCAGGCGGCGCGCGTCTCGGACATGACCGCCTTCTTCACCGTCCAGCTCGAGGACGACGGCCACCGCACCGGCCGGATGGTCGAGTTCGACGAGACCCAGACGGTATTCACCAACCCGAGCGACGAGCGGACCGAGGCCTACGTCACCGGCAAGGTCGGCTAGCGCGATGCCCGAGACGACCCGACAGCAGTTCCAGGACGAGCTCGCCCAGCTCGAGCACCAGGCGCTCGGCGGGCTCGACTTCGTCTGCCAGGCGCTCGACCGCGCGATCGAGGTCGTCCTGCACCAGGACGTCGAGCTGGCGAGCATGGTGATCGCCGACGACGACCGGATCGACGGCCGCTACCTCGAGGTCCACCAGGGGATCCTGTCGCTGCTCGCGCTGCAGGCCCCGGTCGCCGGCGACCTCCGCCTCGTCGCCGCCCTGCTGCACGTGATCAAGCACGTCGAGCGGATGGGCGACCAGTGCGTGAACATGGCCAAGCTGGTCCCGCTCGCCGGTCACGAGCCGCCGGCCGACGACGAGCTGCTGGCGAAGATCTCCCGCATGGGCGAACTGGCACGCTCGCTCGTCCAGCAGTGCAAGCTCGCCTTCGAGCGACGGGACGCGGCACTGGCTCAGGACCTTGTCCGCCAGGACGACGAGATCGACACGCTCAACCGCGAGTGCTTCCGCCGCGCGCTCGACATCGGCGACGACGCCGACCAGCGCGAGTGGGCGATGCACATGATGCTGATCGCCCGCTGCCTCGAGCGGATCGGCGACAACGCGGTCGACATCGGCGAGCAGACCGCCTTCGTCGTGACGGGCCTGTTCCGCGAGTTCGAGGACGCGTCGCACCCCGAGCTAAACCTGGGCGGCGGTAGCTGATGGGCCTGCCGCTCTTCGCCAGCGCGCCGAACCGGAGCAAGTTCGAGGCGCTCTTCGCGGCGGGCGGAACCAACCTCGCCGAGGCCACCGGCAAGCTCGACCGGCTGATGCGCGGCTGGCCCGACGAGCCCGGGCTGCGCGACGAGATCAAGGCGCTCGAGGAGGAGGGCGACCGGATCACCCACGACATCCTCCACGCGCTCTACGCCACCGCCGTCACGCCGCTCGACCGCGAGGACATCCACTCGCTCGCCTCGGCGCTCGACGACGCGCTCGACTTGACCGAGGAGGCCGCCGACTTCCTCGGCCTCTACAAGATCGAGGCGCCGATGGAGCAGGGCGTAGAGCTGACCGGCGTGCTGCGCGACTGTGGCCGCGAGCTGGCGGCTGCGCTGCAGAACATGACCGCTCTCGACCAGCTCGGCCCGCACATCGCCGCGGTCGACAAGCTCGAGGACGAGGGCGACCGGATCAGCCGGCAAGCGCTGGTCGCACTGTTCGCCGGCGGGATCGACCCGATGGTCGTGATCCGCTGGAAGGACGTCATCGACCGGCTCGAGCAGGCGGTCGACGCCTGCGACCGCGTGGCGCACGTGCTCGAGGGCATCGCCGTCAAGCACAACTGATGGCGGACAGCCGCGGCGCTCCTCAGTCCAGCTGGGCGAGCTTCTCGAGCTCGTGCGGGCGCAGCAGCAGCTTGAGCTCGCCACGGTCGATCGCCGCCAGGCCGCTCTTCGGCAGCCGCACCTGGGCGCCGGTCGCGTCGTGGACGGCCATCGAGAAGTCGGGCTCGTGCCCGACGAGCAGCACCGATTCGCCGTGGCCGGCGGCGACGTCGGTCGGGTCGAACGGCCCGCCGCGCAGCGCGCGCTCCTCCCACGGCTCGATCCCGAGCGGCTCGCAGGCCAGCCGGGCGGTCTCGCGGGCGCGGACCTTCGGGCTCGTCAGGCAGGCGTCGAGCTCGACGCCGAGGACCTTCAGCGCTCGGCCGGCGGCGCGCGCCTGCTGCTCGCCGCGCTCGCTCAGCGGCCGCTCGGCATCCGGCGAGCCGGGCTCGGCGTGGGCGTGTCGCAACAGCCAGATCATCCGCCGCAAAGATATTCACACAGAGGCCTTTCGGCCTGTGACAATCGAGAGAAGCTTCTGATGGAGACCTCCACAACACCGCAGGCAGCCACACCGCCTCCACCTCCGTCGCTCGACGCACCCGAGCTCTACGCCAACCGCGAGCTGTCGTGGCTCGACTTCAACAAGCGCGTGCTCGAACTCGCCGAGGACGAGCGGACGCCGCTGCTGGAGCGGGTCAAGTTCCTCGCGATCTACACGTCGAACCTCGACGAGTTCACGATGATCCGGCTCGCCGGCCTGCACGACCAGGTCGACGCCGGGATCGACGCGCGCAAGGCAGACGGGCTGTCGCCGTCGGAGACGATCGAGCGGGTCGTCGGCATCGTCCGCGCGCTCGGGACCCGTCACTCGCACCAGTGGGAGCGCCAGCTGCGGCCGGCGCTCGCCGAGCACGGCATCCGCGTGATCGACCCCACCGACTGCGACGCGGACGAGCTGCGCACGCTCGACCGGATCTTCGAGGAGCAGGTGTTCCCGGTGCTGACGCCGCTGGCGGTCGGCCCCGGCAGGCCGTTCCCGTACATCTCGAACCTGTCGCTGAGCCTCGGCGTCTGGCTGACCGACCCGGTCACCGGCGACGAGCTGTTCGCGCGCGTGAAGGTGCCGAAGGAGGTGCTGCCGCGGCTGATCGACATTGGCGACAACACCTTCGTTCCGCTCGAGGCGGTGATCGCCCGCCACCTCGACAGCCTCTTCCCGGGGATGGAAGTGCGCAGCCACGCCGCCTTCCGCGTCGTCCGCGACGCCGACTTCACCGTCTCCGACGAGGCCGACGATCTCGTCCGCGCCGTCGAGACCGAGCTGCGCCGGCGCCGCTTCGGCGAGGTCGTCCAGCTCGAGGTCGCCGCCGACATGGACCCCGACATGCGCGCCTTCCTGATCGAGCAGACCGAGATCGAGGAGCGCCAGGTGGTCGACACCGCCGGGATGCTCGACCTCACCGACCTGTGGCAGATCCACGGTCTTGACGGCTTCGGCGACATCCGCGAGGAGCCGTGGACGCCCGTCGCCGCCGGCGCCTTCTCGACCCATGAGGGCAGGGCAGACGTCTTCGCCGCGATGCGTGCCGGCGACCTGCTCGTCCACCATCCCTACGACTCGTTCGCCAGCAGCGTCGAGCGGTTCGTCGAGCAGGCGGTCGACGACCCGGACGTGCTCGCGATCAAGATGACGGTGTACCGCACGTCCGACGACTCGGCGCTCGTCCCGCTGCTGATCAAGGCCGCCGAGCGCGGCAAGCAGGCGGTCTGCCTGGTCGAGCTGAAGGCCCGCTTCGACGAGCGGCGCAACATCGGCTGGGCGCGCTCGCTGGAGGAGGCCGGCGCGCACGTCGTCCACGGCCTGCCGGGGCTGAAGACGCACGCCAAGGCG
>CAZVRI010000017.1:0-18009 GCA_964629855.1 uncultured Thermoleophilaceae bacterium | reverse complement strand
GCTGCTGGTCGTCCGCCGCGAGGGCGACGGCGTCCGCCACTACGTCCACGTCGGCACCGGAAACTACCACCGCGGCACCGCTCGCCTCTACGAGGACTTCGGCCTCTTCACCTGCGACCGCGACGTGACCGCCGACGTCGCCGCGCTGTTCAACACGCTGACCGGGGCGGCGCGGCCGCAGGGCTACCGCACCGCGCTCGTCGCGCCCGAGCGGCTGCGCAACGGTCTGCTCGACGAGATCCGCCGCACGATCGACGCCCACGAAGCCGGCGAGCAGACGCGGATCGCGATGAAGATGAACTCGCTCGTCGACCGGCGCTGCATCCGCGCGCTCTACGAGGCGTCGCAGGCGGGTGTGTCGATCGACCTCAACATCCGCGGCATCTCGTGCCTGATCCCGGGGATCCCGGGGGTCAGCGACAACATCCGCGTCGTCTCGGTCGTCGGCCGCTTCCTCGAGCACTCGCGCGTCTATGCGTTCCAGCGCGGCGAGGAGCGGCGCTGCTTCATCGGCTCGGCCGACCTGATGCCGCGCAACCTCGACACCCGTGTCGAGCTGGTCGTCCCGGTCAAGGACACGGCGCTGCGCGCCGAGATCGAGGACGTCATCGAACGCTGCCTCGCCGACGACACGTTCGCCTGGGACCTCGGTCCCGACGGGGACTGGAAGCGGCGCGAGGGACGTACGCGGTCGGTCCACGCCGAACTCGCCGAACGCGCGCTTGCGCGTGTCCGCCAGCCGACCGCCAGCGAGACCGACGCCCGCGAGGAGCGCGTCCGCTCCAAGCGCCGCTTCGGCCGGTTCCGCCGCTAGTCGGCTCGGGTCAACCCGGCTTCGCGACAGCCCGCTTCGAGCTCGTCGAGCCCGAAGGCGCCGACGGGTCCGAGCGCGCCGCTCTCGAGCATGCCGTCGACCGCCGCGCGGTGGCCGCCCCAGGCGAGGATGCCGGCGGTGAAGGTGTAGGGGTCGACGCCGGTCAGGTGGACCTCGGCGAGCTTGGCGCCACCGGCGTTGTAGGCCTCCGCGACGATGTATGAGCCGGAGCGGGCGCGCTGTTCGCTGCCCGGGCCGCCGGTCGAGCCGCGCACGAACCGCTCGGCGAGTTTGCCCGACAGAGCGCGCGCTCCGGGGATCTTCATCGCCCCGCCGCCGACGAGCGAGAACGCCTGCATCGGGCGGGACAGCGATCCGAACCAGCCGAGGTAGGAGTTGACCTCCGTCAGCCGCGGATAGGCGTGCGGTAGGCCGAAGTGCTCCGACGACCCGACGGCGATCGCCGGCAGCTCGTGTCCGCGCATTGTGAAGCGGCGGTAGCGGTCGGCGTTGCGCACGGTGCGCAGCTGGCCGCCGCGGAAGGCGAACACCGGCTCCATCGCGATTCCTGCCACGGACGCCTTGGTGCCGCCGCTGAAGCTGCTCGGCCCGCTGCCCGCGCCCGTCACGAAGTAGCCGGTGTCAACGCGCACCGCCTCCTCGCCGGCGTCGCGCAGCGCCAGCCCCGCCGCCAGGTTGCCGGGCACCCAGTCGTAGCCGAACGCGGTGACCATGCCGATGCCGGCTGCCTCGGCCAGCGGTCCGTAGTGCTCGAAGACGCGCCGGATGAACGGTGGCTCGCCGGTCGAGTCGAGGTAGTGGGCGCGCTTGGCGATTGCCGCTTCGGCGGCCGCGTCGCCCCACCTGGCGAACGGTCCGACGGTGGCGATCAGCGCGTCGCCCTCATCGAGGAGCGCGGCGACGCTCTCCGGGCGGCCGACGTCCGCGACGGCGGTGTCGAGGCCGCCGCCGAGCTCGGCGGCGAGCGCCTCCAGCCGTGTGCCGTTGCGGCCGGCCAGGACGGGGCGGTGGCCGCGCTCGACGAGCGCCTCGGCGGTCAGGCGGCCGGTGTAGCCGGTCGCTCCGAATACGACGATTCGGCCGGCCACGGTCGCGACCTCCCTAGGCGCCGGGCAGCCGCTCGGCGGCGGCTGCTCGGATCTGCTCGACGGCGGACGGGACCGACTTCTCGAGCCGCTTCATGTCCCAGCGGTCGAGCGTGACCAGGCGGGTGGGCGCGGTCGCGATGACGGTCGCGGTCCGCTTCTCGGTGTCGAGCAGCCCGACCTCGCCGAAGAAGTCGCCGGCACCGAGCTGGGCGACGACCTCGTCACCGCGCCGGACCTCCGCGGCTCCCTCCTCGATCGCCATGAAGGTGTAGGCGTAGTCGCCCTCGTCGACGAGGTGCTTGCCCTCGGACACCGACACCTCGCTGACGAACGGCGCGATCCGCTCCAGCTCATCGTCTGAGACGGACTCGAACAGCGGCAGCGACTTCAAGCGGTTGGCGTCCAACACTCTCTCCTCGTGACAGGTACCCCGGCTCCGAGCAATCTATCCCACCCGCCGCGGACCACCATGCAGATCGGCTTGGCATCCGATCGGGGTACACCGTCCGTATCAGTGAGACGATGACCACCCCGACCAAGGTGACCGCGCTCGTCGCGCTCGGACGGCTGGCGTTCGGCGCCGGTCTGATCGCCGCGCCCGCCCGTGTTGCCGCGGGCTGGATTGGGAAGGATGCCGAGCGGCCGGCGGCGCAGGTAGCGATCCGTGGCCTGGGCGCGCGTGACGTCGCGCTGTCCGCGGGAGCCCTGACGGCACTCGGCGACACCGACCAGTTGCGACGTTGGGTACTGGCAGCGGCCGCCTGCGACCTCGGGGACGTCGCGATCGCGCTGGCGACCCCGGCCGACGCCCTGCCAACCAATGCCCGCTGGGGCACTGTCGCGCTCGGAGGTGGCGCCGCCGTCGCCGGGCTGCTGCTCTACGCCGCCCTCGACCGATGAGGATCGCGATCGTCGGGACGGGCATCGCCGGTCTTACCGCGGCTCACCGCCTCCACCGCGATCACGAGATCACTGTCTACGAGGCGGCGCCGCGCGTCGGCGGGCACGTCCACACGGTGCGTGTCGACCTCGCCGACGAGACGCACGAGATCGACACCGGCTTCATCGTCCACAACGACCGCAACTACCCCGGCTTCCAGGCGCTGATGGCCGAGCTCGGGGTCGCGACGCAGCCGTCGCACATGAGCTTCTCGGTCTCCGACGACGCCGGCTCGTTCGAGTACTCCGGCACCCCGCGCGGCGTCTTCGCGCAGCGCTCGCACCTGGTGGACCCGCGTTTCCTGCGGATGATCCGTGACCTGCTGCGCTTCAACCGCGAGGCGTCGGCGCTGGCGGCCGGTGCGCTCGACGGCGGCCCGTCGCTGCGCGACCTGCTCGCCGATGGCGGCTACTCGGAGTGGTTCGTCGAACGGCTGATCGTCCCGCAGGCCTCGGCGGTCTGGTCGGCGGAGCCGGAGCAGCTGTGGTCGTTTCCCGCCGGCTTCCTGACGACCTTCTTCGCCAACCACGGGATGCTCGGCTTCCGCGACCGGCCGCGCTGGCGGACCGTCGCGGGCGGCTCGCAACGCTACGTCGAGCGGCTGACGCGGCCGTTCGCGGACCGCATCCGCACGGCGGCGCCGGTCCGTGCGGTGACCCGTCACCTCGGCTACGTCGAGGTGGCCGCCGACGGCGGCGGCGCCGAGCGCTACGACGAGGTGGTGATCGCCGCCCACTCCGACCAGGCGCTCGCGATGCTCACCGACCCCTCGCCGGCCGAGCGCGAGGTGCTCGGCGCGATCCCCTACCAGCGCAACGAGGCGGTTCTGCACACTGACGCCTCGCTGCTGCCACGCCGGCGCGCGGCGCGCGCGAGCTGGAACTACCACCTCGACGGCGCGCCCGGGGGAACGCGGCTGACCTACTGGATGAACAACCTCCAGTCGATCGAGAGCGACACCGACTTCTGTGTCACCCTGAACCGCAGCGACCGGATCGACCCGGAGAAGGTGATCGAGGCGGTGAGTTACTCGCATCCTGTCTTCACCCCTGAGGGAGTGGCAGCCCAGCGCCGCCATGCCGAGGTCTCCGGCGTCGACCGCACCCACTACTGCGGCGCCTACTGGGGGTGGGGCTTCCACGAGGACGGCCTGGTCAGCGCCGACCGCGTCGTCGAGCGGATCGGGACGCGCGTCACGCCCCTGCCGACGCCCGAGCCCGAGGAGGAGGAGCTGGCCGCGTGACCTCGGCGATCTACGACGGCTCGATCCGCCACCGCCGGCACACGCCGGTCGAGCACGCGTTCACCTACCGCCACGCGATGCTCTATCTCGATCTCGACGAGCTGCCGGGCGCGCTCGATGCCCATCCGCTCTACTCGGCGCGCCGGCCGGCGCTTGCCTGGTTCCGCCGCGCCGACCATCTCGGTCCCGCCGACCGGCCGCTCGCCGACTGCGTGCGGGAGGTGGTCGCCGAGCGGACGGGCGCCCAGCCGGCCGGACCGATCCGCCTGCTGACTACGCTGCGCACGCTCGGCCACGCCTTCAACCCGGTCAGCTTCTACTACTGCTTCGACCAGTCGGGCGAGCACGTCGAGGCCGTCGTCGCCTACGTGACCAACACCCCGTGGGGGGAGAGTCACGCCTACGTGCTCGACCGCGCGCCCGGTGGCGGCGCGGTGATGCGCGACACCGTCGACAAGGCGTTCCACGTCTCGCCGTTCATCGGCATGGACGGCCACTACGACTGGCGGGTCAGCGAGCCAGGCGAGCGGCTGCTGGTCCACATCGACGAGACCGGCGCGGGCGGCGAGCACGTCTTCGACGCGACGCTCTCGCTGCGCCGCCGTGCGTTGACGCGCGGCGCGCTGAGCGGTCTGCTCGCCCGCTTCCCGGCGACGTCGCTGCGCGTGCTGGTGCTGATCTACTGGAACGCGCTGCGGCTGAAGCTGCGCGGCGCGCCGTACCACCGCCACCCGGAGCGCGGCGGATGATCGCCCGGCGCGCCCTGTTCCGGTTGCTGTCGCGGCTCGACGGCGGCCGCGTCGAGCTCGCCGACGCCGGCGGCCGGCGGTTCGCCTTCGGCCCGCCGGCCGCCCCGCTCCGCGCGACGGTGACCGTCCACGATCCCGCCGCCTACCGCCACGTCTTCCGCGGCTCGACTGGTTTGGCCGACACTTACATTGCCGGCGAGTGGGACGTCGACGATCTGGTCGCGCTGTTCCGGATCGCCGCTCGCAACATGGGCCCGCTCGACCGCCTGCGCCAGCGCTGGCACCCGCTGCTGCACGGCGCCCAGCGGCTGGCGCGGACGGTCCCGCTCAACGACCAGCGCGGCGCCCGCCGCAACATCGCCGCCCACTACGACCTCGGCAACGACCTCTTCGAGCTGTTCCTCGACCCGGCGATGGTCTACTCGTGTGCCTACTTCGAGTCGCCCGGCGCGAGCCTCGCCGACGCCCAGACGGCCAAGCTGGATCGCATCTGCCGCGCGCTCGACCTGCGCCCGGGCGAGCGGCTGCTGGAGATCGGGACCGGCTGGGGCGCGCTGGCGATCCACGCCGCGCGCGAGTACGGCGCGCGGGTCACCACGACGACGATCTCCCGCGAGCAGCACGACCTGGCCGTCGAGCGGGTCCGTGCCGCCGGGCTGGACGACAGCGTGACCGTGCTGCTCGAGGACTACCGCGACCTGCGCGGCACCTACGACAAGCTCGTCTCGGTCGAGATGATCGAGGCCGTCGGCTGGCAGTACTTCGCCACCTTCTTCCGCCGCTGCTCGGAGCTGCTCGCCCCGGACGGGCTGATGTTGCTGCAGGCGATCACGATCGACGACGCGGCGTATGAGGTCGAGAAGGCGTCGCGCAGCTTCGCCAACACGCACGTCTTCCCCGGCGGCTGCCTGCCGTCGCTGCCGGTGATCCGCCACAACGTCGACGAGCACACCGACCTGCGACCGATCTGGTTCGACGACATAACCGACCACTACGTGACGACGATCGCCCGCTGGCGCGCGGCGTTCGAGCGCAACGCCGGTCGCGCCGCCGAGCTGGGCTACGACGAGCCGTTCCGCCGTATGTGGCGGCTCTACCTCGCCTATGTCGAGGCGGGGTTCGCTGAGCGGCGGATCGGCGACGTGCAGCTGCTGCTGGCCAAGCCGGAGTGGCGCGGCGACGCCGTCCCGGTCGCTAGCGGCTACGCGGCGACCGGCTGAACATCCGCGCCGAGATGCCGTCGACGAGGAAGCCCGGCCCGCGTGACGCCAGCTTGGCGATCGCGGTCTTGCCGCCCGGTCCGAGGATCGTCTTGTCGTGCTCGATCGCGTCGACGACCTTCGCCGCCCACTCCGCCGGCGACTGGCGGTCCCAGCCCGAGGTGTCGACGTGCCTGCCGTAGACCTCGTCGGTCGCGTCGAGCATGTCGGTGTCGACGCCGGGGGTGACGAGGTGCAGTGTCGTGACTCCGGTCCCCTTCAGCTCGCGCCTCAGCGACTCGGTGAACGCGACGACGCCGGCCTTCGTCGCGGCGTAGGTGGTCGCGGCGGGGAAGTAGGCGTAGCCGGAGATGCTGGCGTTGTTGACGACCTTGCCGCTACCGCGCTTCAGCATCCCGGGCAGCAGCAGCTTGGTCAGGTGCATGACCGCGGTCAGGTTGACCTGGACGGCGGCGTAGATGTCGTCGGCCTCCTGCTCCTCCAGCAGGCCGCCGGTCATCAGCCCGGCGTTGTTGACGAGCACGTCGATCTGGCGCGCGTCGTCGCCGAGCGCCGCGACCGACTGCTCGATCGACTGCTGCGAGGAGAGGTCGAGCGCGACCGGGCGGATCTCCCGAGCGCCACCGGCCGGCCGTTCGAGCTTCGGGTAGTCGTCGGGCGAGCGGGTCCCGCAGAGCAGGAGACCGACCGGCTTGGCCGCGATCGCCTCGGCGACCGCACGCCCGATCCCGCGGTTCGAGCCGGTGACGAGAACGGTACGGCCGCTGAGGTCCATCTGGACGAGGTTACGCTCCCCTCACGGTGACGCTCGCGCTCTCACGCACCGGCTCGGGCGAGCCGCTGCTGCTTATCCATCCGCTCGGCGGCGACCGCCACGTCTGGGACCCGGTCATCCCGGACCTGTCGACCGACCACGACTGCATCGCGGTCGACATGCCCGGCTTCGGCGATTCGCCCGCGCTGGCGGCCGACGTCCCGGCCACCGCTACGGCGCTCGCCGCGGCCGTCCTCGAGATGCTCGACACGCTCGACGTCGAGAGCGCCCACGTCGCCGGCATCTCGCTCGGCGGCTGGGTCGCGCTCGAGCTCGGCAAGACCGGCCGCGCCCGCTCGGTAACGGCGATCTGCACAGCCGGCCTCTGGCCGCGTCCGCTCGGCCCGCGCCGCAACTCGGCCCGCCGAGCCGCGCGCGCCCTGCTGCCGGTGCTGCCGCTGATCGTCCGCTCGAAGCGCCTGCGCAGGCTCGCCTTCACCGGCACGGTGGTCGACCCGGCCGCGGTCACCACCGACCAGGCGCTGCACCGGATCCGCGCCTACGCCAACGGCCCCGGCTTCGACAGCGCCAACGCCGAGATGCGCGCGGCCGTCTTCACTGGCTTCGACGCGATCCCCGCGCCCGTCACGCTCGCCTGGGGCGAGTACGACCGGCTCGTCCGTCCTCCCTCGACCCCTCCCGCCGTCGACCGCACCGTCATCCTCACCGGCTGCGGCCACGTCCCCACCTGGGACGACCCGGCCCAGGTCGCGGCCCTCATCCGCACCGGGGCCCGCCACCAGCGGTGACGGGCCCCTTTCGGCGGCTGGCTGCCGCTAGTCGTCGATCGAGATCGCGGCGATCGTGCCGGTGATCTCGCTCGTCATCAGCAGCAGCGGCTTGTGGTTCGGGCTCTCCTTGGCGGAGAGGAACCGCACGCCCTCGGGACCGAGGTCGCCGGGGCGGGTGTTGAGGTAGCCGGCAAAGCGGGCCTCGCCCTTGCGGCTGCTGAGGTCGTAGGCGTAGATGCCGCCCTGACGCTCGGCGGCGAGGAACGCGTAGACCGTTCCGCCGACCTTGCCGACGGTCACGCCCTCCGGCTCCGGGCCCTTGTTGTCGCTGCGGTTGTCGACCGCGACCGGGTCGACGTTGTCGGCGTTGAACGCGAACGGCTCCAGCGCGGCCGCCTTGCGCTCGAGCTCCGAGCCGGTGTCGAAGATCAGCTCGCCGTCGTCGTCGAGGATCGACATCGAGCGGCCGCCGAACACGTAGAGCTGCTCGTAGTCGCCGTCGCCGGTCTTGTCGCCGAGCGTCTTGGTGACGGTCAGGCGGCCGAGCTTCGCGTCTGCCTTCTCACCGTTCGGGAAGGACACCGGGTCGAGCGTCAGGTCCTTGACGCGCGCGTCCTCCTTGCAGCCCTCGCGCTCGCGGACGTCGCCCTCGTTGGCGGTCACGAACAGCGACTTGCCCTTGACCTCGTAGGAGGCGATCGCGTCCGGCTGGTACATGCCGAACAGGTTCTTCCACGGGGCGATCTGGATCGCGTTGTCCTTGTCGCTCGGGTCGAGCGCGTTGGCCGACTTGCCGTGGTCCTTGAAGCCGAGGCTGCGCACGACCTCGAAGCGGGCGCGACCGATGTCGAGCACGCCGACCGCGTTGGCCTCCTGGATCGTCACCAGCGCCTCGCCGTTCCTGCCCTCGGCGATGTACTCCGGCTCGAAGTCCTCCGAGCGGGTCGCTCCGGCGCAGACGACGCGGACCGGTCCGGACGTCCGCACGCCGCGAAAGTCCGCGGTGCGCAGCGAGATGCGGGTCGCGTCGCGGTTGACGCGGATCACCGACACGCTGCCCTCAGGGTCGACCGTGCCGTCGTCCGATGCCTCGCCCTCGTTCGCGACCAGCAGCGTGCCGCGCTCGGTGAAGGTGAGCATGTCCGGCAGCGCGCCGACGCCGACGGAGCCGAGCGGCTTGCCGTCGGTCGTCAGGAACTGCACGCTGCCCGGGTCGGTCTTCGGGGAAGCCTCGACGGCGACCGCGACCAGTCCGTCCTTGCGCACCGCGACGCTGTTCGGGCCGCCGGGCAGGTTGACGCTCTTGAGCAGCGTCGGCGCCGCCGGGTTCGAGAAGTCGTAGACGTCGAGCCGGTCGTTCGCGGCGTTGGTCGCAAAGACGCGCTCGCTGCGCTCGTCGTAGGCGGCGATCTCGGCGCCACCCTCGCCGAGCGCCGCGGTGCGGCCCTCGAGCGACAGCGTCAGCGGATCGGCCGCGGCCGCCGACGGCGCCGCGAGGGCGATCGACAAGACTAGAAGTGAGAGGAATCTGTTCATGGCGCGAAGCTAGGACCGGTCTCGCGGCCAGATGTCACGGATTCGTCACCGAGCGGTGACGTTCAAACCGTGCGAACCTCCCGGGCATGGGGGAGACCGGCGCGAACAAGTGGGCGATCCTCGCCGTGCTTGGCGCCGCGCAGTTCCTGATGGTCCTCGACCAGGCGGTGATGAACGTCGCGATCTCGCAGCTCGTCGCCGACTTCGACACCACGGTCACGACGATCCAGGCGGTGATCGCCCTCTACGCGCTGGTGATGGCGGGGCTGATGCTGACCGGCGGGAAGCTCGGCGACCTGATCGGCCGGCGGCGCGTCTTCGCGATCGGGCTGGTCATCTACGGCGCCGGGTCGGCGCTGACCGCCGTGTCCTGGAGCGTGCCGGTGCTCACGCTCGGCTGGTCGGTGCTCGAGGGAATCGGCGCCGCGCTGGTCCTGCCGGCAATGGTCGCCCTGGTCGCGGGCAACTTCCGCGGCCAGGACCGTGCGCTCGCCTACGGCGTGCTCGGTGGCGTCGCCGGCGCTGGGATCGCCGTCGGGCCGATCGTCGGTGGCTGGGCGACGACCGAGCTGAGCTGGCGCGTCGTGTTCGCGGGCGAGGTCGTGATCGCGCTCGGGATCCTGCTCGGAACCCGCCTGCTCGTGGAGCCGGCCCGGTCCGAGCGCCGCATCTCGCTCGATTGGGTCGGCGCGATCCTGTCGGCCGCCGGTCTTGGGATCTTCGTCTTCGGCGTCATCCAGGCGAGCAACTGGGGCTGGATCTGGCCGCGTAGTTCGCCGATCGAGCCGTTCGGCTTCGCCCTCACCCCGTTCGTGATCGTCGCCGGCCTGCTGGTGCTGGCCGGGTTCGCGCGTTGGGAGCGACGCCGGGAGAGTCGCGGCGAGGACCCACTGCTGCGGATGCGGCTCTTCCGCCTGCCGCAGCTGCGCAGCGGCGTGGTGATGCTGCTCGCGCAGAACCTGATCCTGATGGGGATCTTCTTCACCGTGCCGCTGTTCCTGCAGATCGTGCAGGGCCTCGACGCGCTCGAGACGGGGGTGCGCATGCTGCCCGCCTCGGCCGGGCTGTTCGTCGCGGCGCTTGCCGGATCGGCGCTCGCCAAGCGGTTCCCGGCACGGCCGCTGGTTCGGGCGGGCCTGGGGATCGTGTTCGTCTCCGTGCTGCTGCTGCTCGACACGATCGAGCCCGATCTCGACAACACCTCCTTCCTCGTCGCGATGGGCGTCCTGGGAGTCGGCATGGGGCTGGTCGTCTCCCAGCTCGGCAACGTCGTGCAGTCGTCGGTCGAGGACGACGACCGCAGCGAGGCGGGCGGGCTTCAGTACACCGCCCAGCAGCTTGGCTCGTCGCTCGGCACTGCTCTGCTCGGCGCGATCGTCATCACCGGCCTGCTGACGACCTTCACCGGCAGCATCGTCGACAACCCGAAGATCTCGCGCGAGGTGAGCGACCAGGTCGAGGTCCGGCTCGCCGCCGGCGTCAGCTTCGTCGCTTCGAGCGACGTGGAGGCCGCGGCCAAGGACGCCGGTCTCGACAGCGCGACCACCGCCGCGCTCGTCACCGACTACGAGGACGCCCAGCTCCAGTCGTTGAAGCTGGCCTTCCTCTGCGCCGCGCTGCTTGTCCTGGTCGCCCTGCTGAGCACCGGCAACCTGCCCACTCGGCGCTTCTCCGAGCTGCAGACCGCGGCCGGGCCCTAGCCGCCTGCCGCAGCGGATCACCGACTCGTCACCGACGGGTGACAAGGCGAACACACCGAGAGCGCCTGTCGCCGCGAGCCTCGCGGCGACAAACCACTCACCCCAGGAGGACGCTCACGATGAGGTTCCATTCCAGGCGGCGCGCGCTGATCTCCGGCGGCGTCGCGGCGGCAGTGCTGGCTACCGGTGCGGTCGCCGTCGCCACCAATTCGTCCGGGCCGGCCGACCGCTCGCACGAGCTGGCCCGCCAGATCGACTCGGGCAAGCCGCGCAACGTGATCCTGCTGATCGGCGACGGCACCGACGAGTCGATCATCACTGCCGCGCGCAACTACGAGAAGGGCGCCGATGGCGCCTTCGCGCTCGACAGCAAGCTGCCGTTCGTCGGCGACATGACGGTCCACGGCCTCAAGACCGGCCCCGGCCCTGACTACCCGATCGCCTACGTGTCGGACTCGGCGCCGACCGCGTCCGCCTGGTCGACCGGCCACAAGACGGTCGACGGCCGTCTCTCCCAGGGGCCGAGCACCGCCGACACCGTGCCCGGCCAGGACTACCGCACCGTGCTGCAGGACTGGCGCGACAGCGGCCGCAAGACCGGCAACGTCTCGACCGCCGAGATCACCGACGCCACACCGGCGGCCGCCGCCGCGAGCATCAACGCCCGCGCCTGCCAGGGCCCGGCCGACATGGCGGCCTGCACCGCCGCGCGCAAGGTCAACGGCGGCAAGGGCTCGGTCGCCGAGCAGCTCGTCGACAACAAGATCGACGTGATCCTCGGCGGTGGTCTCAACCGCTACAACCAGGTGACCGACGCCGGTCCGAGCGTGCTCGACTACGCACGCAACTCCAAGGGCTACCGGCACGTCTCGGACGCTGTGGGGCTGGCGGGCGTCAACTCGCTCAAGAACGGCCGCGTGCTCGGCCTGTTCGCGGGCGGCAACATGACGCCGCGCTACTCGCCACTGGTCGCGACGCCACCGCCGGGGTCGGGTAGCGCCAGCACGCGCTGCTCGCTCGCCGACCGCGGCAACCAGCCGTCGCTGGCGGCCATGACCGACAAGGCGATCGACCTGCTCGACAACAAGAAGGGCTTCTTCCTGCAGGTCGAGAGCGCGATGGTCGACAAGCAGGAGCACGCCGCCGACATCTGCGGTTCGATCGGCGACGTCTCCGAGCTCGACGACGCCCTGAAGGTTGCGCTCGAGTACCGCAAGCGCAACCCGGACACGCTGATCGTCGTGACCGCCGACCACTCGCATTCGACGCAGATCGTCCCGAACGGCACCAGCGGCCGCCAGACGGCGACCGTGCTGACCGCGGATGGCGATCCGATGAGCGTCGCGTACAGCACGCAGGCTGTCGGCTCCTCGCACACCGGCTCCACCGTCCGGGTGGCGGCGGTCGGTCCGCAGGCGGCGAACGTCACCGGCCTGATCGACCAGACCGACCTCTACTGGACGCTGAAGGGCCACAAGTCCAGCGGAGGCGGCGGCGGCCACCACGGGCATCACGGCCACAAGCACCGCCACTAGCCGTTAACAACGGCTTTTCCAGAAAGTCACAGGTCACCCACGGGGGCGAGCGAGACTCGTCCCCGTGGCTCTGACTCGCAGGCAGCTGATCGGCGCCGGAGTTGGCGGCGTCGCGACCGTCGCGGTTGGCGGTGCACTGTGGCGTGACGTGCTCGAGGCGGTGCCGTCCGCTCCCCGCCGCGCCAGCTCGGGCTACGGCCCGCGGCAGGCTCCGGACGAGCTCGGCATCCGGCTGCCGGAGGGCTTCGAGTCCCGCCTGATCGCCCGTGGCGACGAGCGGCTCGCCGACACCGGCTACCGCTGGCACGAGGCCTCCGACGGCATGGCGACCTTCCCGGCCGACGACGGCGGCTGGATCCTCGTCTCGAACTCCGAGACGCTCGACGGTGGCGCGTCGGCGATCCGCTTCGCCGCCGATGGAGAGATCGAGGACGCCTACCGCATCCTCGGCGGGACGCTCCAGAACTGCTCCGGCGGCGGCACGCCCTGGGGCACCTGGCTGTCCTGCGAGGAGGTGGAGGGCGGACTCGTCTGGGAGTGCGATCCCGCCGGGCGGCGCGAGGCGGTCAAGCTGCCGGCGCTCGGAGCGTTCAAGCACGAGGCGGCTGCCGTCGACCCGCGCGGCAAGCGCGTCTACCTCACCGAGGACCTGATCGACGGCGGCTTCTACCGCTTCACCCCGAGTCGCTGGCCGGACCTCAGCGCGGGCCTGCTCGAGATCGCGACCGTCGATCGCGGCGGCCGGACGCGCTGGACCGAGGTTCCCGATCCGGCCGCGACCAAGACGCCGACGCGCCGCCAGGTGCCGGCCAGCACGCGCTTCAAGCGCGGTGAGGGCCTCTGGCGCGACGGTGGGACCGTCTACGTCTCGACGACCGGCGACAGCCGTGTCCACGCCTACGACATCCGCCGCGAGCGGTTCGAGGTGATCTACGACGGGCTCGCCTCGAAGGAGGCGCCGCTGCTGCGCGTCGACCAGCTGACCGCAACACGCGCCGGCGAGGTCTTCGTCTGCGAGGACCTGGCGACCGACGAGATCGACATCGGCGTGATCGAGCGCGACCGCAGTGTCTCGCGCTTCCTCTCCGTCACCGGTGACGAGCACGCGATGTCGGAGCTGACGGGTGTCACCTTCGACCCGTCGGGCAGCCGAATGTACTTCTCGTCACAGCGCGCGGGCAGTTCTGGGGGTACGCCGGGCCCGGGCGCGATCTACGAGATTTCCGGGCCTTTTCGCGGCCGTGTTCACACTTAAGTAACGCCGGCTGACATAAGCGTTAACCGGAGGTCGAGCGTTCGTCACCAATATCGCTGGTGAGGAGCAAGCGACGTGACCTTACGCAATCTAGCCCCTGGGATCGCTGCCTTCGCGACAGCGATCCTCGTGGCGCTGATCGGCCTCGCCGCCAGCGCCGACCCGCCGTCGGGGGATGGCGCGGAGGGCGAGCGTGAGGGAGTCGTGAAGCTCCGCCTGCTTGGCGTCAACGACCTGCACGGCCACCTGGAGCCGCCGCGTGAGGGGATCGGCGGCGTGGCCTGGCTCGACGCCCATCTCGACGCCGCGACCGTCCCGGGGCGCACGATCCGGGTCCACGCCGGCGACATGGTCGGCGCCTCGCCGCTGATCTCGAGCTGGTTCCACGACGAGCCGGCGATCGAGGCGACCAACCAGCTCGGGTTTGATGTCGGAACGCTCGGCAACCACGAGTTCGACGAGGGCGGCGAGGAGCTGCTGCGGCTGCTGCGCGGCGGCCAGCGCACTGGGAGTGGCGCGTGGAAGCGCGACGCCGCCGGCCGGCTGGTCAACACGTCCGCGGCCGACTACAGCGGCGCCGCCTACCCCTACATCGCCGCCAACACGATCGACCGTGACGGCGAGCCGCTGCTGCCGCCGTATGAGATCGTCGAGCGCGCCGGGGTTCGGGTCGGCTTCATCGGCGTCACGACGACCTCGACACCGCACTTCCTGCTGCCGCGCCACGCGGCCCGCTTCCGCTTCACCGACGTCTCGGACGCCGTCGATCGCTGGGTGCCGGAGCTACAGCGCCAAGGCGTCGAGGCGATCGTCGTGCTCGCGCACTCGGGCGCCAGCAACGAGGAGCCCGGGAACCGCGACAGCGCCGCCGGCGAGATCGTCGACGAGGCGGCGCAGATGAGCTCGGCCGTCGACGTGGTGATCGCCGGCCACAGCCACTCGCTGCTCAACCTGCGCGTTCCGAACGCGGACGGCGACGGCGACAAGCTGGTCGTCGAGGCGCTCTCATACGGCGTCGCCTACGACCAGGTCGACATCGCGGTCGACCGGGCCAGCGGCGACGTCGTCGACAAGGCCGGCGCGGTGCCGTCGACGCGCCACGGCGCCGTCACGCCAGACCGCGCCACCGGCGCGCTGGTCCGTGGCTACGCGGACCGCATCGCGCCGCTCGCCCGCCGCGTCGTCGGTGGGACCGACCGTCCGCTCACGCGCGCCAACGGCCAGCTCGGCGCGCTCGCGGCGGCGGCTCAGCGCGAGCTGGCCGGAGCCGACATCGCGCTCGTCAACCCCGGCAGCCTGCGCGCCGACCTCGACGCCGGGCCGCTGCTCTACGAGGAGCTGTTCGCCGTCCACCCGTACGACTTCCCGCTCGTCCGCTCGAGGTTGAGTGGACGCGCGCTGAGGGAGCTGCTCGCGGAGTTGCGGATCGACGCCGCCGATCCCGGCGCCTACTTCGCCGGTCCCGCGCGCATCGACCCGGACGCGAGCTACACCGTCGTCACCAACGAATGGATGGCGACCGGCCAGGCGTTCCCCGCGCTGCGGGCCGCGGAGCGGGTCGGCAAGCCGATCGGCAGCGAGACCGAGGCGCTCGTCACCTACGTCGAGCGTCAGCGCTGATTCTTCACATCTCGTACGCGAGTCCTTCACAGCGGCCCCGCCACCTGGCCGTACCTTCGCTGCGATGCCCGCGATAGTCGCCGCCTGCGTAGCGCTCGCCTTCGCCTCGCTCGCGCTCCCGTCGGAGCCGAGCTTCGACCCGTGGGCGTGGATCGTCTGGGGCCGCGAGCTGCTGCTGTTCGACCTCGACACGACCGGCGGCCCGTCGTGGAAGCCGCTGCCGGTGCTGTTCACAGCTGCCTTCGCGCCGTTCTCGCTGATCGACGAGGGGATTCCCGCGGCGCTCTGGCTGGTCGTCGCGCGGACCGGGGCGCTGCTGTCGATCGTGCTCGCGTTCCGGGTGGCACGGCGGCTCGCGGGCCCCGGCAGGTGGACGGGCATCGGGGCCGGCATGGTTGCGGCGATCGCGCTCGCCTTCGCTCCTCAGTGGCTCCGCTACGCCGCCCACGGCAACGAGGTGCCGATGGCGGTCGCGCTGATGCTCTGGGGCGTCGAGCGCCACCTCGACGGCCGCCGCGCCCAGGCGCTCGTCTCGGTCTTCCTGGCCTGCCTGTTGCGGCCCGAGGTCTTCCCGTTCCTGGCGATCTACGCCGCCTGGCTTTGGCGCGCCGACCCGTCGCTGCGCCGCCTGACCGCCGCGCTGACGGTCGGGTTGCCGCTGCTCTGGCTGGTCCCCGACTGGCTCGGCTCCGGCGACCCGTTCGGAGCCGGCCACAAGGCAAGCAGCGAGCCGCACTGGAGCCTGTCGGTGCGCGACCAGCCGTGGCTGGCGGCGCTCGAGCGGACCCACCGGATCGCCGGCCTGCCGCTCGAGCTGGGCGCGCTCGTCGCGGCGCTGTTCGCGCTCCGCCGCCGCGACCGGACCGTGCTGGTGCTGTTCGGCGTCGCGGTTGCCTGGGTCGGGCTGGTCGTCGCGATGACCGAAGCCGGCTTCTCCGGCAGCGCGCGCTACTTCGTCCCCGCGGTCGTGATCGCATCGATCCTCAGCGGCCTCGCCGTCGCCTGGACCGTCGAGGCCGTCGCCCGCTGGGCGGGTGCCGCCACGGAGCGCATGCGGCGCCCGACACCCTTCGCCGGCCGACCCGCCATGATCGGCGCCGGCCTGGTCGCGGCCGCCGTCCTCGTCGTCGCCAGTGCCTCGTGGGTCGACACCCGCATCGGCCAGTTCGACCGCCAGATCGACCAGAGCGGCGAGCTCGCCGAGCTCCAGGCGTCGCTGCCCGAGGCCGTCGAGCGCGCCGGCGGCGCCGAGCGCGTCGTCACCTTCGGCCCGCCGAGCGTAAACCGCGCCTTCCAGACCCGCCTCGCCTGGGAGACCCACCTCCCAATGCTCGACGTCGAGAGCGCCGGCGCCGGCGACGGCCTGATCTTCAGCGTCCCCGGCACCCCGATGCGCGGCGTCCTCCCACCCGCCGCCCTCACCGCCGCCACGCTGCACCAACCCGTCGCCCGCGCCGGCCTCTGGCAAGTCCGCCGCCGCCTCGATACGACGGTCGCGCGCGCCACTGGCGACCTACCGTAGTTGCGGCCGATGCTCGCCATGCGTGAGTATCCCCGCCGTGGCTGAGCAGGCGACAGGGGGCGAGGCGGTAGGCACCCCGCGGTTGGCTCTGCTGCTGGCGGCGGCGATGTTCGTCTTCGTCATCGACACGTCACTGATGAACGTGTCGATCTCCGCCGTCGTGCGCGACCTCGACACGACGGTCAGCGGTGTCCAGGCGGCGGTAGCGATCGAGGCGCTGGTGTCGGCCGCGTTCATCCTGATCGGCAGCAAGCTCGGCGACCTCTACGGCCGCAAGCGGGCCTACGTATGCGGCCTCGCTCTCTACGCACTCGGCGCGCTGGCGATGGTGTTCGGCCAGGGCCTGGCGGCGATCATCGTCTTCTGGGCCGTGATCGGCGGCCTCGGCGCGTCGCTATACCTGCCGGCGATGCAGTCGTTGATTCACGGCAACTTCGAGGGCAAGATGCAGGCCAAGGTCTACGCCCTGGTCGGGGCGTCGGCGGCGATCGCCGCCGCGATTGGGCCGCTGCTCGGCGGCTTCCTGACGACGCTGCTGTCGTGGCGGGTGGGATTCATGCTCGAGGCGGTCGTGATCGCCATCGTCCTGGCTGGCAGCGGGCTGATCCGCGACGTCCCCTACACGGGCGACCGCTCCGTCGACTGGGTCGGCGCGCTGCTTTCGGTCGTCGGCATGGGCGGGCTCGTCCTCGGCGTCCTCGTCTGGCAGGAGGGTGGGGAGTCGGTGGCGGCATTGCTCGGAGTCGGGGTGGCCGCGCTCGCTGGCTTCGTCTACTGGATCGTCCGCCGCAAGCGTGCCGGCAAGCCGGCGCTGCTCGACCCGTCGCTGTTCGCGTCCAAGCTGTTCAGCTTCGGGATCGCCCAGGGCGTCCTGCAGCAGATCGCCCTCGGTGGCCTGCTGATCGCGCTGCCGATCTACCTGCAGCTGGTCCTCGGCTACAACGCGCTCCAGGCTGGCATCTCGCTGGCGCCGCTCTCGCTGACGATGTTCGGCGTGGCGCTGCTCGCGGGCAAGCGGGCGGGGAAGCGGCGGCCGAGCAGCATCATCCGGGCCGGGTTCGCGACGCTCGCCCTCGCGCTCCTGATCCTGATCCCGCTCGTCCCGAGCGCCTCCAGTGGCTGGTACCTGGCGCTTCCGCTGGTGCTCGCCGGCGCCGGGCTCGGCATGCTCGTCTCGCAGCTCAACAACTACACGCTGGCGCCGATCTCGGAGGAGCGGGT
>CAZVRI010000016.1:13045-45870 GCA_964629855.1 uncultured Thermoleophilaceae bacterium | reverse complement strand
GCATCTTGCCGCCGTTCGGCAGCAGCGACACCGAGCACTGGATCGGCAGCTTGCGACCGGTCGTCTTGAACGCCTCGCGAGCGCCGAAGATCGCGGCCTTGACCTCGAGGATGTCCTGCGCCGTCTCGATGATCAGCAGGTCGGCGCCACCCTGGATCAGCCCCTCGGACTGCTCCTGGAAGACCTCGACGAGGTCACGGAAGCGGATGTCGCCGAGTGTCGGGTCGTCGGATGCCGGCAGGAAGCCGGTCGGCCCGATCGAGCCGGCGACGAAGCGGTCCTCGCCGACCGCCTTGCGGGCGATCTCGGCGGCGCGCTGGTTGATCTCGACGGTGTGGTCGGCGAGGCCCCACTCGTCGAGCTTCAGCCGGCTCGCCTGGAAGGTGTCGGTCTCGACGACCTCCGCCCCGGCCTCGACCATCGAGCGGTGAACGCCCTCGATCACGTCGGGGCGGTTGAGGACCAGCGCCTCGTGGCACTTGCCCTGCAGCCCGCCGTAGTCCTCCTGGGTGAGGTCGAACTGCTCGAGCGTTGCGCCCATTCCGCCGTCGAATACGACGACACGCCGGTTCACTGCCTGGAGGTAGTCGCGAGCCATGGCTCGCCAGGCTATCGAACCCGCGCCAACCTTGACACGGTTGTGTGAAGGTTGATGGGCGGCGGTCAGTCGGGCAAGAGCTCGACGTCGGCGCCGACGAGCTCGTAGACAGGCAAGGCACGGCGGTCCAGAGTCACCAAGCGGCGCCCCGCCGCCACGGCCGTTGCCGCGATCGCGGCGTCATAGAGCGCCCCGCCCCGCACGCCGCCAGCCACCACGGTCGCGAGCGTGCGTCGCGCACCAGCTCCATCCATCTGTAGCCAGTCGGCGGGAAACATCTCCTCGAGAGCCGACTGCACGAGCGTCGCCGCCACCCGCTTGCCCCGCGGCATTCGGCTCAGACTCGAAGTCGCCTCGAATGCGACGTGGGCGATCAGACGCCGGTCGGCCTCGCCACCGAGCACCTCACGAGCCGCGCCGTGCGCGGAATGCCAAGGGGCAAGCGCGGCGACGACCACGCTCGTATCCGGCGCGATCATTTGCGGACGCGATCGATCGCCGCACGCGTGGCGTCGACCGTCAGCGGCGGCATCGGCTGGTCAGTGACGATCACCGGTAGTCCGTCGCGCATCTCGATACGCGCCGGGACGTCCGGAACGGTCATCTCGATGCAACCGTCAACCGCCCGCATCTCGACCTCAGTGGCACCGGTGATCCCGAGCTCCTGGCGGAACGCCTTGGGAATCACCATCCTGCCGACACTGTCGATGGCAACCTTCATGCCATGAAAATACCATGCGGGTTGGTGGGCGATTGGGACCGTCGCGATAGCTTGCATGGGCGTGTAGGGACAGCCGGACCCAGAGCTGCCCCCCCTAAGTCGCGGCGAAAGCTGGATCAGGCCTCGACGCCGCCGCGGACCGAGCGCAGCTCGACCGGCGTGGCGTGGAGGGCGCGGAGGCGCAGGTCGCGCCAGGTCATGCCCTCGCGGAGGAGTGCTGGCGTGCCCATCGCGAAGGCGGTCGCGATCTCGACCGCCTGGAGGATGATTCCGTAGGCGAGCGCGTCGGTCTTGCCGACGCCATAGGCCGACAGGACGGCGACGCAGGCCGCCTGGAAAACGCCGAGGTTCGACGGGGTGATCGGAATCGCGGCGGTCACGTTGACCGCGAACAGGACCGCGGCGGCGGCGCCGATTCCGGCCTGATGGTCGAGGCCGAGCGCGACCAGCAGCACGTAGCAGGCGATCCACTGGATCGCCCAGGCGAACAGCTGCATCGCCGTAGCCCATGCGCCGAGCCGCGGCTGGCGGAAGACGTCGAGCCCGTGGCGCACCTGGACCATCGCCGAGCGGGCCACGGCCAGCGCCTGCTGGACGCGGGCGAAGCGCGACGGCTTGCCGCGACGCAGCAGCGCCGGGGCGGCGAGCACGAGCAGGATCAGGACGAGCGGCGCGATCGTCGCGATCACGAGCGCGTCCTCCCCGCCACGGAAGACGCCCACTGTCGCGAACATCACCCCGCCGAGGATGATCAAGGCCAAGAGGTTGAGCAGCGTCTGCGAGACGATCGAGCCGAGCACGACCGGGAAGCGGTCGCGGACGCGGCCGATCCGCCGCGACATGATCAGCGCACGTGAGGGCTCGCCGAGACGTGCGGGCAACGTCGCCGACATCAGGACGCCGATCATCGTCGCGCGGGCGGCGTCACGGCGGCGAACGCGCACGCCAGGCAGCGCCGCGCAGAGGATCGCGTGCCAAGCCTCGGCGCGAACCAGCATCGAAGAGCACATCAAGGCGAATGCCGCGAGCACCCAGACCGGCGTCGCGGCGAGCATCGCGCGGCCGATCGCGTCGATGCCGATCCGGTCGAGCGCCAGCGCGGCGAGCCCGACGCCCGCGATCATCCCGCCGATCGCGGCGACGCGGCGGACCTTGTGCCAGTGGCTGCGGCGCTCGTTCTCCGGCGGCGGTGGCTCGATCGAGGGGATCCGCCGCGGTGGCGGCGCCGGCACGCCCGACGCGGAGACCAGGCCCAAACGGGCGCCGACGGCGGCGCGGCGAGTGGCCGGGGCAGGCATCTCGACGGCGTCCTCGTAGGCGGCGGTCACCTCCTCGGCGACGTGCGACCAGGAGAAGCGCTCGGCACGCTCGCGCGCGGCGACGCCCATCTCCAGGCGCCGTGCCGGATCGAGCGCGAGCTCGCGCAGCGCCTCGCCGAGCGCCGCGGCGTCGGCGGGCGGGACCAGCACGCTGTCGACGCCGTCGCGCGCCACGTCGCGGTAGCCGGCGATGTCCGAGGCCACAGCCGGCGTACCGGCCGCGAACGCCTCCGTCAGCACCATGCCAAAGCTCTCGCCACCAAGCGCGGGCGCGACGAGCAGGTCGGCGGCGCCGAGCAGGCGCTGCTTCTCGTCCTCGTCGACGCGGCCGGCGATCTCGACCCCCTCGACGTCGAGCAGCAGCGGCTCGACCTCGGCGGCAGTGGCGCCGGCGACCGTCAGCCGGGCGGCGACGCCCGCGCCGCGCAGCGCCTCGAAGGCGCGCAGCAGCACCGGCAGGCCCTTGCGCGCCTCGGCGCGCCCGAGGAACAGCAGCTCGAGCTGCTCGCGCGGCTGCGAGCGGTCGCTCGGCCGAGCGGCGGCCAGGTCGACGCCGTTCGGGACGATCCGGTACTCGCCGCCGTAGAAGCGCTCGCAGGTCCAGCGGGCGGCTTCGGATACGGCGATCCGGACGTGAAGCTTGTTGTAGAGGCGGCGCGCGGTGGCGACATTGGCGGCCACGGTGTTGACCAGCGGGCTGCGCGAGTAGCAGTGGAAGGTGCCGACGAGCGGCGTGCGTGCCAGCTCGGTCGTGAACCAGCTAACGAACGGCGCGTTGGGCTCATGGACGTGGACGACGTCGAACTCGCCGGCGCGCAGCTCGCGGCGCAGCGCCGGGATGACCGCAGGCGACAGCGCCAGGTTGGAGACCGCCCCATTCATCGGCAGCCCGGCCGTGCGGCCGAGCGGGACGAAATGGTCGGGCAGGGGGCGCTGCTCGGGGGCGGCGCCCCGATGCATCGCACGCGCCAGTCGGTCGTCCGGGTCGTATGGGGCGAGGAGGATGGCCTCGTGCCCCTGGGCAATCAGCTCCGCTGTCAGAGCCTCGGCATGCCGGCCGACACCGCCTGGATACGTGTACGAGTAAGGGGAAACGATCCCAACGCGCACCGACGCATCGTAGACGACTCACGGGATGCGCCAAACTCGATGCACGATGGCAGAGCGCAACTACCTCAAATACAGCTTCGTAAAGGTCGCTCCCGAATGGCGCCGGCGCAGCGACGAAGAGCGCGCACAGGATAAGCGCGAGTTCGCCGCGGCCTGCAACGAGTTCGCCACCGACCACTACCTGCGCGCCTACTCGCTGGTCGGCACGCGCGGCGACTGCGACCTGATGATCCGCGCCGTCGCCCCCACCCTCGACCCGATCCACGAGCTGCACGTGCTGCTCAACCAGGCGGGCCTGATGCGCTACGCCGACATCTCCCACTCGTACCTGGCGCTGACCAAGGAGTCGGTCTACTCCGAGGAGGAGCAGCCGACCGCGCCGCGGCCGGGCTCCGACCGCCGCTACTTCATCGTCTACCCGATGTGGAAGAAGCGCGAGTGGTACGCGCTACCCGCCGACGAGCGGATGCGGATCATGCGCGGCCACATCGAAGTCGGCAAGCGCTACCCGGGCATCGAGATCAACACCGCCTACTCCTACGGCCTCGACGACCAGGAGTTCGTGGTGTCGTTCAACGCCGACCATCCGTCGGAGTTCCTCGACCTCGTCCAGGAGCTGCGCTCGACCGAGTCGAGTGCCTACACCGCCTCGGAGACGCCGATCTTCACCTGCCTGTCGGCGTCCGTGGAGCGGGCGCTCGACGCGCTCGACGGCACGGCGGTCACCGCCGCGACGCTCGATCCAGATCCGGTCGTCGAGGAGAACTAGACGGCGGCGGCGCGGGCCGCCTCGATCATTTCGGCGATGCGCGTCAACTTGACGCGCGGGCGGCCCTGCGGCTCGCCAGCGGCCTTCTCGGCGGCGTCGATCGCCTCCCAGCCGGCGTAGTCGACGACTTCGGGCTGACGCTCGCGCACCAGCTCCTCGATCGCCGCGCGCGCCGGGCGCTCGGGCTGCGGCAGCCGCCCCTCGCGGACGTCCTCGAGCAGGTGCTCGACCGTCTCCTGGGCATCGCGCTTGTTGGTGCCAATCACGCCCGACGGGCCGCGCTTGACCCAGCCGGCGACGTACAGGCCGGGGATCGCGTGCTGGGCCTGCGGATCGACGATGCGGCCCTCGGAGTTCGGGATCGTGCCCTTCCACTCGTCGAACGGGACACCCTCGATCGGGATGCCGCGGTAGCCGACGGCACGGAAGACGAGGCCGACGTCGAGCGTCTCGTGCTCGTCGGTGGCCTGGGCGCGGATCTGCCCCTCTCCCCCGTGCTCGAGCTTGTTATGGACCAGCTCCAGCTGCTCGACCTTGCCGTTGCCGCGGATCGCGAGCGGCGAGGCGAGGAAGCGCAGCTCGACCTGCTTCGGCTTGCCCTCCGGCGTGCGAGCGGCGAAGTCCTGGAGGATCTCGACGTTGCGACGCGGCGTGATCTCGCCCTCGCCCTCGATCGACTGGGCGCTGTGGCGGTCGAGCTCGAACGGCTCGACGACCACGTCGGCGTCGGTCAGCTCGCCGAGCTCGCGCAGCTCCGGGTTGGTGAAGGCGGCCTGGGCCGGACCGCGGCGACCGAGCACGTAGACGTGCTTGACGTTCGAGTCGGCAAGCGCCTCGATCGCGTGGTCGGCGGTGTCGGTGCCCTCGAGCTCGGCGCGCGGCAACACGAGCATCCGGGCGAGGTCCATCGCGACGTTGCCGTTGCCGACGATCGCGACACGCTCGCAGGAGAGGTCGAAGTCGATGTCGCGGTAGTCCGGGTGGCCGTTGTACCAAGCGACGAACTCGGTGGCGGCGTAGCTGCCGGGCAGCTCCTCGCCGTCGATGCCGAGCTGGCGGTCGGTCTCGCAGCCGTAGGCGTAGACGATCGCGTGGTAGTGGCGCTCGAGGTCGGCGTGGCTGAGGTGCTCGCCGATCTTGACGTTGCCGAAGAAGCGGAACTGCTCCTTGGCGGCGGTCTTTTCGTAGACCCGCGTGACCGACTTGATCTTCGGATGGTCGGGCGCGACGCCGGCGCGCACGAGCCCGAACGGCGTCGGCAGACGGTCGAACATGTCGACCTCGACGGCGAGCTCCTTGTCGGCCAGCAGGTGGCCGGCCGAGTAGAAGCCGGCCGGTCCTGAGCCGACGACGGCGACGCGCAACGGGTTGTCGATCGTTCCTAGAGACACGCGGCGCGAGATGATAGCCGCGCTCGTGAACCGCACCGCCGTCATCGACATGGGATCGAACTCGTTCCGGCTCGTCGTCTTCCAGCACGAGCCGGGCAGCTGGTGGAGCCTCGCCGACGAGATTCGCGAGCCGGTGCGGGTCAGCGCCGGCATGGGCGACGAGGGGGTTCTGGCCACGGCGCCGATGGAGCGGGCGGTCTCGACGGCGGCCGTGTTCGCCTCGTTCCTCGAGGCCTCCGGGGTCGATCGCGTCGACGTCGTCGCGACCAGCGCGATCCGCGACGCGCCCAACCGCGACGAGCTGCTCGGCGAGATCCGCCGCCGGACCGGCCTCGAGGTGCGCGTGATCAGCGGCGCCGAGGAGGCCTGGTACGGCTACATGGCGATCGTCAACTCGACGACGCTCGCCGACGGCTTCGGGATCGACGTCGGCGGCGGCAGCGTCCAGGTGATGCACATCGCCGACCGCCGCCTGCTCGAGGCCGAGTCGGTGCGGCTCGGCGCGGTGCGCGTCAGCGAGGCGTTCCTGCCCGGCGAGAAGGCCAAGCCGAAGCAGCTCGAAGCCGTGCGCGAGCACGTCGCCCGCACTCTCTCTGAGTTCGAGTGGTGGAGCGGCGATGGCGGACGCCTCGCCGCTATCGGCGGAACTGTCCGCAACCTCGCCAGTGCCGTGCAGAAGCGGATGGACCTGCCTGACGTCGACGAGCAGGGGTTCGTCCTGACCCGCGACGCGCTCGAGGAGCTGATCGAGCTGCTCGCCGAGCGGCCCGCGTCGGAGCGTGGCGCGCTGCCGGGCATCAAGCCGGACCGCGGCGACGTGATCCTGGGCGGCGCGCTGGTCGTCGCGGCCGCGATGGAGCATGGCGGCTTCAGCGAGCTCGAGGTCGCCGAGGCCGGCCTGCGTGAGGGCGTCTTCTTCGAGCACCTGCTCGCCGACCGCAACCCGCCGCTGATCGACGACGTCCGCACCGCGTCGGTCGAGAACCTCGCGCACCGCTTCCGCACCGACCCACCCCACGTCGCCCACGTCGCGAAGCTGTCGCTCGAGCTGTTCGACGCGCTGCGCGAGGCCGGCCTCCACGACCTCGGCGACGGCGACCGCCAGCTGCTGTGGGCCGCTGGGCTGCTGCACGACATCGGCATGACCGTCGACTACGACGACCACCACCGCCACTCGCACTACCTGATCGTCCACGCCGGACTGGCCGGCTACAGCCCGCGCGAGGTCGATCTCGTCGCGCTGATCGCCCGCTACCACCGCAAGGGAACCCCGGACCCGAGCGAGCTTGGCGCGATGCGTCGCGACGGCGACCGTGAGCGGCTGCTGCTGCTCTGCGGCCTGATCCGGCTCGCCGAGCAGCTGGAGCGCAGCCGCGACCAGGCCGTCGCGTCGGTACGCCTGCGGGAGAGCGACGGCGGCGTTGTGCTTGAGGTCGTCCCGCGCGCCGGTGCCGACCCGGCGGTGGCGATCTGGGCCGCTGGACGCGGCTCCGGCCTGCTCGCCGAGGCGCTCGGCCGGCCGGTCGAGATCGTGCCGTCCGAACGCACGCCGTAGGGTCGCCACAGATGCTCCGGATTACCGACGAGAACCGCCGCTGGTGGGTCCTCGCCGGCTCGTCGACCGGTCTCTTCGTGCTGATGCTCGACTCGACGGTTGTCGCGCTCGCGCTGGCGCCGATCCGCGTCGACCTCGACGCCGCCACAGCCGGGCTGCAGTGGGTCCAGAACGTCTACCTGCTCGTACTGGCCGCCTTCCTCGTCACGTTCGGCCACGCCGGCGACGTGATCGGGCGACGGCGCGTCTTCCAACTCGGGATGGCCGGTTTCGGGCTCGGCTCGCTGGTCTCGGCCACCGCCGGCTCGATCGAACTGCTGGTCGCCGGCCGTGCGTTGCAGGGGCTCGGCGCGGCCGGCGTGCTCGCGCAGTCGCTGGCGCTGGTCACGAACGTCTTTCCGCCCGATCGGCGGGCGCGGGCGTTGGGTATCTGGGCCGCCGTGTCGAGCGTCGCGCTCGCGCTCGGGCCGCTGGTCGGCGGCGCGGTGGTCGAGTTCGCGAGCTGGCGCTGGCTGTTCTGGATCAACCTCCCACTAGTCGCCGCGGGGATCGCGGTAGTCGCGGCCGCGACGCCCGAGTCGCGCGACGAGACCGCATCTCGGCGCTTCGACGTCGCGGGGCTGATCGCGATCGCCGTCGGTCTCACCGGCGTCGTGCTCGCGCTCGTCCAGGTGAAGCAGTGGAGCACCGCGGCGACCGTCGCGGCGCTTGCCGTCGGCCTGCTCGGCCTGGCCGCCTTCTGGGTCGTCGAGCACCGTGTCGAGGAGCCGATAATTGACTTCTCGCTGTTTCGCAACGGCCCCTACTTCGGCGCGTCGGCGGCCGCTTTCACGCTCGTCGGCTGCTACTGGGCCGTGATGTTCTTCGTGCCGCAGTACCTCCAGCTCGTGCTCGACTACTCGACGTTCGAGAGCGGCCTGCTGGTGCTGCCTGTGACCGCCCCGATGCTCGTCTTCTCGGCCCTGGCGGGCAAGCTGATCGCCCGCTTCGGCGCGCGGGCCCTGATGACCGCCGGGATGAGCTGCGCCGTCGTCGGCATGTTGATCGTGACGCGCGTCGACGGCGCCAGCGGCTACGGGCTGCTGCTCCCCGGCCTGCTGCTGTTCGGCGTCGCGCTCGGCCTCGTATACGCACCGATGTCAGCGGCCGCGATGGCGGCGCTGCCCGACTCGAAGGCCGGGATCGCGTCAGGCGTGCTGGCGATGGACCGGACGCTCGCCGGCGCGCTGATCCTCGCCGCCGGCGGCGCGCTGTTCCAGCACGTCGAGCTGGAGCAGCGGACGACGCTCGGCTTCGACACGGCGTTCGCCGACGCGCTCGCCGCGACGGGCTGGCTGCTAGCGGCGATCCTGGCCGTGGGTGCTGTGCTCACCTGGCGCTTCGTCCGCTCGGCGCGTCTCGTCGGCGCGCGGTAGGCCGCCGACCTCGTTCTCGTCGACGTCGGGGTCGAGTTTCGCCGCACGCTCGTGCCGCTCCTCAGCATCGCGACGCTCGCGGCCTGCGTGAGCGGCCTGCTCCTCGGCACCCGCCAGCTCCGCTCGCGCGTGGGCCGCACGCTCCTCGGCCTCGGCCTGCTGACGGTCGGCACGAGCGCCCCTGATCCGAGCCTCCTCGCGGTGCTCTCCAGCCTCGACGCGGCGCTGCTCGTCACGGCGCGCCCGCGCCCTGCGGCTTGCGGCCAGCAACAGCGCCAGCACGATCACAGCGGCCAGGATCAAGACGATCCAGACCCAGGTATCCATCGTCCTACCTCTGTCGGGTTCGACAGGGAGCTACCCGGCTCAGTCGTGTGAAAACCCGCTAGGTCGGCTCGTTGTCGAGCGAGGCCCAGAGGTAGAGGCAGGCGAGGGTTCGGTGCGGCTGCCAGGGCTGGGCGATCCGCGTCAGCTCGGCGGCGTCCGGCAGGTCCCCGAGGCCGTAGGCGATCTGGACGGCTCGGCGGATCCCGAGATCGCCGACCGGCAGGATGTCGGGCCGGCCGAGGTGGAACATCAGGAACATGTCGACGGTCCAGCGGCCGAGGCCCTTGACCGCGATCAGCTGGGCCGACACCTCGTCGTCCGGCAGTTCGGGCAGCTGTTCGAGGTCGAGCTCGCCGTCCTCGACGTGCTCGGCGAGGTCGCGCAGGTAGGAGGCCTTGGCACGCGACAACCCGACGCCGCGCAGCTCTTCGGGGTCGGTCTCGATCAGCTCGGCCGGCGTCGGCGTGCGGTCCCCGTAGAGCGCGCAGAGGCGGTCGTAGATCGTCCGCGCCGCCTTGACCGAGAGCTGCTGGCCGACGATCGCCCGCAGCAGCGCGCCGTAGGCGTCGTCGGGACGGCCGCGCCGCCGCTCATCCTCGTCGAGCGGACCGTGTCCGCTGACCAGACCGCCGAGGATCGGGTCGCAGCCGGAGAGGTGGTCGAACGCTTCCACGGTCACGCGGCCGCCGTCCGCTCGCCGAAGTAGTCGGCCTCGATCTCGCCGAGTGGCGTCGAGGGCGGATCGCCGAACATCAGCTCACAGAAGATCCGGTGCCAGTTCGCGGTCGCGCCGAGCTGGCCCAGCACACCGAGGACGAGGCTCTCCATCCGGCGCGCGAACACCGCGCCCGGCGGGACGGTCCCGCGCTTCATCAGCTCCCAGTGAACCGAGCGCGGGTCGCCGCCCTCGACCATTGCCTGGCTGACCACTCCGCGATCGATCGTCACCTCGCGGTCGTCGATGAACCACGCCGTCACGGCGCGAAAGTGGGCCATCACGGCATCGGACTCGATCTCGGGGTCGTCGGCCGGGTAGTAGCCGGCGGCGACCAGCGACTTGTGCAGCGCGACGGCGTCGCCGGTCATCCCGGCGGCGAAGACAGCCCGCTCGCGCTCGAGAAAGGCGTCGTCGACGTGCTTGGTCATGCCGAAGTCGAGGAACACGACCCGCCCGTCGTCCAGCAGCCGGTAGTTGCCCGGATGCGGATCGCCCGAGAAGTGGCCGTTGCGGTAGAGCGAGCCGGAGAAGAAGCGCAGCACGATCTCGCCGAAGCGATCGCGCTCCGCGACTGGCAGCTCGCGCACCCGCTCGAACGAGCGGCCCTCGATCCACTCGGTCACCAGCACGCGCTCGCTGCTCAGCGCCGTGACGACCTCGGGGATCACCACGAACGGGTGGCCGCGCCAGGGACGCGCCATCGCCCGCTGCGCCTGGGCCTCCTGCTCGTAGTCGAGCTCGTCGATCAGGCGCTCCTTGATCTCCGCCGACAGGGCCTTGACGTCGATCCCCGGCACGATCCGCTTCGCGACCCGCAACAGCAGTCCGAGGTTCTGCAGGTCGGACCGCACCGCCTGGGCGACGCCCGGGTACTGGACCTTGACCGCGACCTCGCGCCCACCGAGCTTGCCGGCGTCGTCGCGCAGCCGCGCCCGGTAGACCTGGCCGATCGACGCGGCGGCGACGGCGTGCTCGTCGAACTCGGCGAAGACGTCGCCGATCCGCTCGCCGAGACCGTCCTCGATCACCGCGCGCATCTGCTTGAACGACACCCGCGGCGCGGAGTCGCGCAGCTCGCCGAGCTTCGCCTCGATCCGCTCCTGGAACTCGGGCGGGAACGCGCCGGTGTCGATGTACGACGCGACCTGGCCGATCTTCATCGCCGCGCCCTTCATGTTCCCCAGCACGTCTAGGATCTGCTCGGCCGCCTGCGCCTGGCGCCTTGCCGCGGCGTCGCGCCGCTGCTGCTCGCCGCGCGTCAGGTTGGCGGCCTTGGTCGCGTAGTTGCGCGCCGTCTGCCCGCCCGCGAGGCCGGCGACCTTCGCGGTACGGCGGATGCGGCCGGTCGGAATCGAGCTGTCGTCCTTGCGCGCCACCCCAAGGACTGTAAGGCGCGGAGGCGGCGACGGCGCGATACGGGATAGCTTTGCCGCGTGGAGGCCACCGCCCGCAGCAGCGACACCCATGCCGTAGCGCGCACGATCTACGGCACGATCCTCGTCACCGCGCTGGTCGCGGGCATCTCCGAGGGCAAGGACATCGACGCCTGGCAGATCCTCGTCAGCGTCGCCGGCACGTTGGTCGTCTTCTGGGCCGCCCACGTCTACTCCGAGGTGATCTCACAGCGGATGGCGGCGGGCCGCTCGCTCTCGTGGGCGGAGATCCGGCGGGCGACGAGCGAGGAGCTGCCGATGGTCCAGTCGGGCATCCCGGCCGGGATCGCGCTCAGCCTCGCCGCCCTCGGCTTCTACTCCACCGAGACCGGCGTCACGCTGGCGATCGGCTTCGGCGTCGCCTCGCTGTTCGCCTACGGCGTCGTGCTGGGCCACCGCGAGCGCGCGAGCCGCACGCAGACGTTCATCACCGCCTGCGTCAACGGCACGTTCGGTCTAGTGATCGTGGCCCTGAAGGCCTTCGTCCACTAACTGGCGCTGGGCGGGCTAGGCGGCCGAGCCGCAAGACGGGTCCTCATCCGCGATGCGGAAGGAGGAACCGCAGCCGCACGAGGCGACGACGTTCGGGTTGTTCACCTCGAAGCCGGCGCCCATCATGCTCTCGGTGTAGTCGACGACGGAGCCGTCGACGTAGCGCAGGCTGGCCGAGTCGACGAGGATCGGGATGCCCTCGTGCTCGAAGACGTTGTCGTCCTCGCGCCGCTCGTCGAGTGCCAGCGCGTACTGGAAACCGGAGCAGCCACCGCCACGAACGCCGATCCGCAAGCCGACCTCGCCCTCGGACTCCTGCTGAGCGAGGAACCCCTGGACTTTCTCGGCTGCGATGTTCGAGAGGGTGACCATGCTTCACAAAAGATAGCAACGCCTGTGGCTCGCTAAGGTGCCTGGTCGAATGCCGACGAGTCAAGAGCTGCAACAGCGAATCGAAGCCGCCCTCCCGGGCTCCACGGTGTCTGTCGAGGACACCACCGGAGGCGGCGACCACTTCCGAGCCGAGATCGTGTCGGACCGCTTCGAGGGTTTGACACGGATCCAGCAGCACAAGCTCGTCTACGACGTGTTCGGCGCCGAAGTCGGCGGACCGATCCACGCTCTCTCGATCAAGACCTCAACTCCCGGAGGAACGCCATGACGAACACCGAGATCCGTGAGTTCATCGAGAACGCGATCGCCGAGAACCCGGTGATGCTGTTCATGAAGGGCAGCCCCGAGCAGCCGGCCTGCGGCTTCTCCGCGCGCACCGCCGCCTGCCTCAACGCGCTCGGCGTCCGCTACGCCGCACTCGACATCCTGCCCGACCAGCGCATCCGCGAGGAGCTCTCCGGCCTGTCCGGCTGGCCGACGATCCCGCAGCTGTTCGTCAAGGGCGAGCTGGTCGGCGGTGCCGACATCGTCACCGAGATGTACGAGTCGGGCGAGCTCGCCGAGCTGCTCGGCGCCGAGCAGCCGGAGGAGGCCGAGCAGGTCGCCGCGCAGTCCGAGGCGCCCGTCGGCAACGGCCGCATCCCGCTCGAGAACAACCTCGACTGAGCGTCAGCGGCGAGCCGCCGCTGACCACTCCAGATACTCCACGATGCGGTGCGACTCGTGGATGACCTGGTCGCCGTCGACGAGTACCGGGACGCGGTCCTGACCGGTCAGGTCGATGACCTCGAGGCGGTTGCGACGGCGGTATGGGACCCGCACCTCGCCGTAGTCGATGCCGCGCCGCTGGAGCTCGCGAGCGACCTTTCCGCAACGGCAGACGTAGTCGGTCGGAGCGTTGCAGCGATAGAGCACGGCCACGGCGACCTAGGCTAGCGCCGGGCTGGCGGGTAGAGTCCGCCTCGATGCCGGTTTCCGTCGTCACGGACACCACCGGGTACCTGCCGCGGGAGCTGGTCGACCGCTACGGGATAACGGAGGTTCCGCTCTACGTCGTCTTCCCTGACCGCACGGTCAAGGAGACCGAGATCACCGACTATCCGGCGTTCTTCGAGGAACTGCGGCGGGCCGACAGCCTGCCGAAGACCTCGCAGCCGTCGGTCGGCGACTTCGTGGCCGCGTTCGAGCCGCTGCTGGCGCGCGGCGACGAGATCGTCTCGATCCATATCTCGGGCGGCATCTCCGGCACCGTCGACTCGGCGCGCCAGGCCGCGGAGCAGCTGGAGCGCGACGGCCGCGGCGGCGAGCGGGTGCGGATCGTCGACTCCTCGACGGCTGCCGGCGGCCAGGGAATCGTCACGCTGGCGGCGGCACGCTGCGCCCAGCTCGGCGGAACGGTCGACGAGGTCGTCGACGCCGCCAACCGGGCCCGCGCCGAGCTGAAGATGTGGTTCGCGATCGGCACGCTCGAGTTCCTCAAGCGCGGTGGGCGGATCGGCGCGGCGAGTGCCTGGATCGGCTCGACGTTGAAGATCAAGCCGATCCTGACCGTCGAGCGCGAGCTGAGCCCGGTCGAGCGCGTACGGACCAGCTCGCGGATGTTCGAGCGGCTGGTCGACTACGCGCAGCAGCGCCACGACTCGGGCGCCGACGCCTGGGTCGTCCAGCACATCGCCTCGCCCGACGAGGCGGCGCGGCTGGCGGAGCGCTGCCACGCGGTCTTCGGTCGCGAGCCGCTGTACATCAGCGAGGTCGGTCCCGTGCTGAGCGCGCACACGGGTCCGGGGATGCTCGGCGTCGGCTCGGTTCCGGCCCACTTCTTCGACTAGCCGTCCGGCTCGGGCGGCAGGCTTCGCCCTATGAATGGCGAGGCCCCCGCGGCGCGATCGGTCGTGCGCACCGTTCTGATCGTCGTGGCGGTGTTCGTCTGCCTGTACCTGATCTACCTGCTGCGCAAGCCGATCGGCTGGCTGCTGATCGCGACGTTCCTCGCGATCGCGCTGTCCGGTCCCGTCAACCTGCTCCACCGCAGGATGCGCCGCGGCTTCGCGATCGCGATCGTCTATCTCGGGCTGCTGATGATCCCAATCGGGATCGGGGCGCTGATCGTGCCGCCGATCGTCAACGGCGCCGAGGACCTGGCCCAGGACGCGCCCGCCTACGCACAGGACGTGACCAAGTTCGTCAACGAGAACGAGCGGCTGCAGAAGCTCAACGACGACTACGACATCACGTCGAAGCTGCAGGAGGAGGCGGCCAAGCTGCCCGAGAAGCTCGGCGACGCGGCGGGAATCCTGAGCGACGTCGGGCTGGGGATCGTCAACTCGATCTTCGCCGTCATAACGATCCTGATCCTGACCGCGTTCATGCTCGGCGGCGGGAGGCGCTGGATCATGGCGGGACTGCGCTTCGTACCGGAGGACCGAGCCGAGCGGATCGAGCGCGTCTTCGACCGGTCGGCGCGCGCGGTCGGCAACTACGTGGCCGGGGCGCTCGCACAAGCGCTGCTCGCCGCGGTGACCTCGTTCATCGTGCTGAAGATCCTCGGCGTCCCGTTCGCGGCCCCGCTGGCGCTGATCGTCTTCTTCTTCGACCTGATCCCGATGGTCGGCGCGACGATCGGCGCGGTCATCGTCGGGGTCGTGACGCTGTTCGGCGACTTCCCGGCCGACACGATCATCTGGATCGTCTGGTCGATCGTCTACCAGCAGGTCGAGAACAACCTTGTCCAACCGCAGATCCAGAAACGGGCGGTCGACATCAACCCGTTCCTGGTGATCGTCTCCGTTCTGTTCGGCGGGACGCTGCTCGGCGTGATCGGCGCGCTGATGGCGGTGCCGGTCGCCGCCACGATCCAGATCGCGCTGCGCGAGTGGGCCGACCTCCAGGGCATCCGCGCCCGCGAGGACGACGAGCCGACGGAGCCGCCGCCCGGCCCGCCACTCGAGCCGCCGCCGGCACCCGCCTAGCGGCTAGCTAGCGGCGACGGCGGAAGAGGCTGACGGCGGCCGCGATGCCGCCGCCGACGACGAAGCCGGCGGCTGCGGCGGTGGTCAGCGCCGCGCCGCGGTTCTGCGACAGCTGGCGGCGCCAGTCGGCGATCTCGGTGACCTTCGAGCGCAGGTCGTTGACCGAGAACGCCAGCTCCTTGCGGGTCTCCTCGATCGAAGCTCGGATCTGCTCGGGAGTGCGGTTGGCTGGCACGCTCGAAGTCATGGCTTGGCTGTCTCCTGTGCGGTCTTGGCCTCTATCTCCTGCGGAGTGTGGGCCTCTAGCGTGTCGCGGGTGATCTTCGCCTGCTCGATCGCCATGTCGGGCGTCGGCGGACCGGCCTTGAGCCACTTCGCTGCGAGCATCCCGGAGATGATCGCGAAGATCACGAGCAGCAGCGTGACGACGGCGAAGCCGACCCAGATCTGGACGTCGAACGCCTCGACGATCCCCCACGCCAGGGTCTGCAGGAACATCACCAGCGCGAAGACGAGGAAGACACCGGCGGCGGCGCCGATGCCGGCTCCGCGCCCCATCGTCTTCGCCTTGGCGAGCATCTCGGCCTTGGCGAGCTCGATCTCCTCACGAACGAGCAGCGATCCCTTCTCGGAGACCTCCGAGACGATGTCGCCAAGGCTCTTGTCGGTGCCGTTAGGACCGGCCATGCTCAACGCCGTACCCGCTTGAGAAGCTGCGCAAGCACCAGCCCACCGGCGAAGGCAGCCCCAACGAACAGCTCCGGCCGCTGCGCGAACGCGTCGTCCTGGCTAGCGGCTCCCGTTCCGGCGGGCGACGGATCCGTCTCTCCGACAGAGGGGAACTCGCGCGTGGCCTGCTCGCCCGCGGCGCCGGTTCCCTGAGCGGATGACTCCATCAGGCGTCCGGCGGGTCCTCGTCGAAGACGCGCACCCAGACGAAGGCGGCGATTCGGTGGGCGACGATCGTTGACAGCGCGCTGACGCCGGCGAGCACTCCGCTCCACATCAGCCGCTTGACGAGTTCGTTCTGCATCGTCAGTCGATTCAACCAGATACAGCGGGCGTACTCGGCGACGGCGAGACCTCCAGGCCACCGCAGATCGCCTCGACCACCAGCGTCTTTGCGCGCGCGAACTCCTCCTCGGTCTGCGGCAGCAGATCGAAGATCCAGCCCGACAGCAGCTGCTCGATCGCGCCGTAGAAGCACATCGCCGCGAACTGGGCCGAGATGTCCTGCTTGAAGGTCCCGTCCTGGCGCGCCGCCTCGACGATGTGGGCGATCTTCACGTAGGCCTCGCGGATCTTCTCGAGGTGCAGCCGGCCGAACGAGTTGGCGGCGCGCGTGACCTCGACGATGATCACCTTCATTAGGTCGGGCTCGTGGCGGTAGGAGTCGATGATGAAGCCGGCCACCTGGTGCAGCTTCTCGCGCGGGGCGAGCTCGTCGTGGCTGTCGATCTCGCCGATCGCGTCGAGCATGATCTGCCAGCGCTCGAGGAAGAGCTCGTTGAGCATCTCCTCCTTCGAGTCGAAGTAGTGGTAGACGAGGCCGTAGGCGACGCCCGCCTCGTCGGCGACGTCGGACACGCGGCAGTGGTGGAAGCCCTGGCGGGCGAAGACCGTGATCGCGGCGTCGAGGATCAGACGGCGCTTGTCGACGGCGCCGGGGCGCGAGGTGGCGGCCATCAGGCGTTCCCCTCCCCGGGCCAGCGGTAGGCGGTCGGAACGCGGTTGGCGAGGCTCGGCAGCGTCGCGCGGACCTCATCCTGGCGGGCGACGTCGACGTCGGCCGCGACGAAGCACTCCTCGTCGGCGGCACGCGCGAGCACGTCGCCCCACGGGTCGACGATCCGCGAGCCACCGTGGCTCTCCATGCCGCCAGGATGGACGCCGATCTGGTCGGCGGCGACGACGAACGCCTGGTTCTCGATCGCCCGCGCACGGACGAGCGTGTCCCAGTGGGCCGCTCCGGTGACCGCCGTGAAGGCGGACGGCAGCGTCATCACGCGCGCGCCGCGCACAGCGAGGATCCGAAACAGCTCGGGGAAGCGCAGGTCGTAGCAGACCGTCAGGCCGAGACTGACGCCGTCGGCGGACTCGCTCGTGACGATCTCGTCGCCGCCCTGCTCAGACTCCGACTCGCGGTACTCGCGCCCGCCGACGGTGACGTCGAACATGTGGATCTTGCGGTAGAGCGCGCGGTCGCGGCCGTCGGGACCGATGTGGACCGAGGTGTTGGAGAGCTTGTCGTGGCCGGCGCGGCGCTCGGCGATCGAGCCGGCGACGAGGTCGATGCCGAGCTCGCGGGCGAGCGACCGAGCCCAGGCCAGCGTCGGTCCGTCGAGCGGCTCGGCCCCCTCAATCAGGTCGTCGCGCGTGCCGAGGACGTTGAACTTCTCGGGCAGGACCACTAGCGTCGAGCCGTCCGCGGCGGCGGCGCGTACCAGCCGCTCGGCCGTTGCCAGGTTACGCTGCTTGTCAGCGGTGGAGTTCATCTGAATGGCCGCGGCCCTCACCGGTACTCCGTTGAGTCGGAGATTGACTCGTCAGTCAACGAGCATAACGCCGCGGGCGGCGCTTACGCCACCGGACGAGCCAGTCCGCGGTCGCGGACGAGCATGTCGAGTCCGCCGCGGGGACTCAGCGTCGGCATCTGGCGAACGGTCATCGTGCGGCCGGGCTGGAGCTCGAGCCGGAAGCGCTGGAGCACCAGCGTGGCGATCGCCCGGATCTCCATCTGACCGAAGCGCATCCCGATGCAGGTGCG
The DNA here is from genome assembly GCA_964629855.1 of uncultured Thermoleophilaceae bacterium. GTDB lineage: Bacteria > Actinomycetota > Thermoleophilia > Solirubrobacterales > Thermoleophilaceae > JAAYBF01. Next base: position 27,893 of record CAZVRI010000016.1, on the reverse strand, counting down.
CGATCCGCCGCCGAACGGGACGTAGGCGCCCTTCGGCAGGGCGGCCTTGCGCTCGGGCGCGAAGCGCTCCGGCACGAACGCCTCGGGGTCGGGGAAGACCTCGGGCAGCCGGTGGCTCGCCCATGAGCAGTAGTTGACGTAGGAGTTGCCGGGCACGTGGACGCCGGCGATCTCGCACGACTCGACCGATCGGCGCGGGCCGATCCAGGCCGGCGGATAGAGGCGCAGCGTCTCGTCGAGCGCCATCTCGAGACGCGGTAAGCCGCCGGCGAGGTGCTCCAGCTGGGGTGCCGCGCCGCCGGGCAGCAGCTCGTCTTGCTCGCTGTAGAGGGCCGCGAGCTCGGCCGGATTACGGGCCAGCTCGTAGAGCAGGAAGGAGACCGTCGAGGTCGTCGTGTCGTGGCCGGCGAAGAGCAGCGTGATCGCCTGGTCGCGGACCTCGCGATCGGAGAGCGCCGAGCCGTCCTCGTCGGTCGCCGCCAGCAGCATCCCGAGCACGTCGCCGCGATCGTCGCTGTCGCCCGCGGCGCGCCGGCGCGCGATCTCCGCGTAGACGATCCGGTCGAGCGCGGCCCGCGAGCTCATCATGCGACTCCAGGGCGTGCCCGGTCCGCGCAGCACGCGCAGCGCGAAGTCGGTGCCATAGAAGGAGAGCGCGCGCTCGAACTCGACCGCGGCGCGGGCGCCAGTGTCGCCGTCGTCGGGGTCGAGGCCGAGCAGTGCGCGCATCGCGATCCGCATCGCGAGGTTGCGCGCCCAGTGGTAGACGTCGACGACCGCGCCCGGCCGCCAGCCGGCAAGCGCAGCCTCGGCCTCCGCGACCATCGTTCCCGCCGATGCGGCGATCCGCTCGCGGTGGAAGGCCGGCAGCATGATCCGCCGCGCCCGCCGGTGGTAGCCGCCGTCGATCGTCAGCAGCCCGTCGCCGAGCAGTGGGATCAGGTCGCCGAAGCCGCCCTCGCGCCAGTGGAAGTTGCGCGCGTCGGTGACGAGCATCTGGTGGTTGGCCTCGGGGCCCAGCGCCCACAGCTGGCGGCTGTGGAGGATCCGCGTCGAGAACACCGGTCCGTAGCGCTCGTAGCAGTCGAGCAGGATCGGCAGCGGGTCGCGCACCATCTGCGTAGTGCGGCGAATGTTGAAGTCGACCGGCCCGGGCGGGAATGGCTCACGCGTCCGGACCTCGTCGCGCACGTCGCGCATCAGCTTCGCCAGCCCGCTGGTACCGACCGCCGCCGGCCGCTCAACCACCGCCATGTCGCCACGGTACCGTGCGCGTATGCCCGAGCTTCCGATCCGGGGTGCCGGTGTGCGCGACCTTGACGTGCCGCTGCCGCCCGACCGCCTTCCCGCCTGGCGCGGCGGGCGGCCGCTGAAGCGGTGGCGTTATGTGGGGGTGTACACGCCGGAGCTGATGCTGTGCGTCGGCGACGCGAAGATTGGTCCGGTGCCGCAGCGCTGGTGGGCCGTCGCGCTGCCGGGCGGGGAGCTGCGCGAGCGGACGACGTTCGGCAGCGGCGGGGTCACGATCGAGGGCTCGACGGTACGGGTCGCCGCGAAGGGCGTGCGGATCGAGCTGGAGTTGGAGGAGTCGGCCGGGATGGAGATCGTCTCGCCGGTCAACGAGCGTGGCGCCTACATCTGGACGCGCAAGCAGGCGTGCGTGCCGGTGCGCGGAAGCATCGGGCTCGATGGCAAGCGGTACGCGATCGACGGTGACGGCGCCTTCATCGACGACTCGGCCGGCTACCACCCGCGCCGCACCGTCTGGAAGTGGTCGGCCGGTGTCGGCGTGGCCACCGACGGACAGCGCGTCGGCTGGAACCTCGTCACCGGCATCCACGACGACCCAGCGGTCAGCGAGCGGGCGCTGTGGGTCGACGGCGAGGTCTCGCACGTCGGACCGGTGACGTTCGCGGACGACCTGACGGAGATCGCCGGCAGCGGCGTCGACCTGCGCTTCGACGAGTGGTCGCGCCGTGAGCAGGCGACCAACGCGCTGATCATGAGCTCGGCCTACAGCCAGCCGTTCGGCGCCTTCTCGGGGACCCTGCCGGGTGGGCTGCAGCTGGCACAGGGCTACGGCGTCATGGAGGACCACGACGTCCGCTGGTGACGCTCAGTCTCTCCTAGACCAGGCCCGGAGTAGATCGTCTGGCCCGAGCTCCAAGTCGACACCGCTATTGCGCGTGAACCCGGTCGCCGACACGCCGACCGTGCGGGTTCCCGCCGTCACGCCGGGCACAGCCGCCGATGCCTTGATCAAGGCATCGGTATCGCGTCGGTCGAAACGCTTGCGGTCGCGCCACTTGATCGAGCCGACAGCGCGCACCTCGGCCGGCGCCGGGCAGCTGTCGGCAACCACCAGATCGACCTCCACACTGCCGCTGCGAGTCCAGTAGCTGCCGGCGTAGAAGCCGTCGCCCAGGCGATCGTCGGGCAGCATCTGCTCGATCGAGCGCCTGACGATCGGCTCGATCGCCCGACCGCGGTAGTCCGGCCAGCGCTCCAGCGTCCATTGCGCCGCCTCTTCGCCACGACCACGCTCGATGTTGGGCAGCTCCGGTCGGACGAACCGCAGCCAAAAGCGCAGATAGGGGTCCGCGACGTAGTAATACCGGTCGCGTTGACGCCGGCCCGACAACGGGGACTCGGAGGCAACAACCTCTTTCTGCATGACGAGCAGATCGAGCGCCCGCGTGAGCGTCGCGTGGTTGATGCCGGCGGTGCGGGATATTGCCGTGAAGGTTCTCTCACCCGAGCCGATGGCCGTCAAGACCTGCCGCGCCTGCGTGGTCGCAGGGAACTCCGCATTGAGTATCCGCTCACCGTCGACGACGAGCGGCGACGTCTCATCGGCGAACGAGCGCGACAGGAAACGAGCAATCGCCTCCCCCTTCCGCCATGAAGCGGCGACAAACGGAAAGCCACCGACGACCGCGTAGGCGTCGAGGGCTGCTCGCCCCTCGAGCCCGGTCAACTGCGAAATCTCGAGCGGCGAGAACGGCCGCACGTTCACGGTCCGCGTAGGTCGCCCGTAGAGCGGACGGTCATAGGCCGTCAGGGCTCGCATCATCGCTAGATCCGACCCGATCAGGATCAACATAATCGGGAGATGCTGCAGGGTGCGGTCCCAGACCTTTTGGAAGGTGCCCTCGAGCGCTAGCCGGTCTCTGTCGTCTTCAGCCAGAAACGGAAACTCGTCGATGACGAGCGCCGTCGGTCCGCTCTGACCTACGAGCGCCGCGACACCGGTCAGGGCGGCCTCCCAGGTATCGGCGCGCGACGCGGCGAGCAGGTCGGCGCCCGGAATGTCCGAGCGTGCCAGAGCCTCGGCGAACGCGGCCAGCTCAGCGGCTCGGTGCTGCCGCGAGGCAGTGAAGTAGAGCGTCGGGATCGATGCCCTGCGCAGAAACTCCTCTACGAGGCGCGACTTTCCGATCCGCCGGCGCCCGCGCACGAGCACGAACCGGCCCGCCCGCTGTTCGGCGACCTGGTCGAGCTCGTCCGCTAGTACGTCGAGATTCGCCTGCCTACCGATGAAAGTCACATCGGTGATAGTAGCAGCGATGTGAGTATCTATGGGCGAGCGGCGCGGTGCCGCTGAAGCTCGGCGAGCAGGAGCTTGGAGTGCATGGCGGCGATCAGGTCGCGCAGGGGCTCGGCGCCGGCCTCGAGCAGTTCGACGATGCGGTCTGGCTCGACGTCGCCGGCGAGGCGCTCGAGGACGACCTCGACCTCCTCCTTGACGAGACTCTCCAGAGCGCTCTTGTAACGCAGGGTGTCGTAGACGGTGAAGCCGATCTGCTCGTCGTAGCCACCGGTGCGGAAGCGGCTGATCGCCTCCAGCATCCGTGCGTCGAGCTGACTGAAGCCGCGGCTGTTCGGAGTCAGGACGCCGATCTCCTCGAGCCGGTCGAGCGCCTCGCGCGGGATGCCATAGCGGCGCTCGGCCTCGGCGCGCGACAGGCGGCTGCCGTCGCCGTGCTGTGCGCGCGCGAGGATCTTGTCCTCGACCTCTACCAGCGCACGAGCGCGATCCGGATCGTCGGCGAGCACTCGCTTGATCGCTTTCAGCGGCATGAAGCGCTCCTCCTGGAGCCGCTTGATCAGCTGGATGCGGTCGACGAACTCCGGCGGGTAGTAGGCCATGTTGCGCGAGGTCTTGACCGGGTCAGGCAGCAGCCCCTCGCGCAGGTAGTGCTTGATCGTGCCGGCGCTGACGCCGCTCGCCTCGGCGAGCTCGCTCATCTTGAGCAGGCCGTTCCCGTTGCTCACGGCAGGAACGCCCCCGTGACGTCGACCGCCCGGCCGGCGACCGCCCCCGCCTCCTCCAGCGTCGCGATCTGCTCTGCGGAGTAGCCGAGCGCGGACAGGACCTCGTGCGTGTGCTCGCCGAGCGCGGGGCCGGGAGCGTGGACGCCGCCCGGGGTGCGCGACAGCTTGACCGGCACGCCGAGTTGGCGGACGGGCTTCTCGGCACCAGGCTGGTCGAGCTCAACGACCATCTCGCGCGCACGCACGAGTGCCGAGTCGAGCGCCTCGTCGAGACCGAGCACTGGCTCTAGGCAGCAGTCGTGCTCAGCGGCGAACGTCTCCCACTCGGCCCGCGTACGACTGGCGAAGATCCGCTCGACCTCGGCGTGGGCGTCCGAGCCCGGCGGGTCGAACTGCCGCTCGACCAGGTCGCCGCGGCCGACACCGGTGCACCACGCCTGCCAGAACTTCGGCTCGAGCGCGCCGAGCGAGACGTCGCCGTCGCTGCATGCGTAGGGGCGGTAGCAGAGGTACTTGCCGGCGAGCTCGAGGTCGCCGCGACCCGGCGCGACGCCGTCGGCGAAGAACTTGCCGGCGACCATCGCCAGCCAGGAGAGCGCGCCGTCGGCCATCGAGACGTCGACGAGCTGCCCCTCCCCCGACCGGTCGCGCTCGCGCAACGCGGCCATGATCCCGAAGGCGCCCATCAGCGCGCCGCCGCCGAGGTCGGCGATCTGACCGGCCGCCTGAACCGGCGGCCCGCCGCGCTCGCCGGTCAGCCCGAGCAGGCCGACGAGGCCGAGGTAGTTCATGTCGTGGCCGGCGCGGTCGCGGTACGGCCCGTCTTGGCCGTAGCCGGTGATCGCGCAGTAGACGAGACCCGGGTTCTCCGCGCGCATCCGCTCGTAGCCGACGCCGAGCCGGTCGAGCACGCCGGGCCGGAACGACTCGAGCACCACGTCGTACTCGCGCACCAGCTTCAGCAGCACCTCGCGCCCCTGCTCCTGCTTGAGGTCGATCCGGACCGATCGCTTGTTGCGGTTCAGCGACAGGTAGAGCGCCGACTTCGCGCTGTCGTCGGCGCCCTCGTAGTACGGCGGCGCCCAGCGGATGTAGTCGCCGACACCGGTGTCCTCGACCTTCAGCACCTCGGCGCCGAAGTCGGCCAGCATCAGCGAGCAGAACCCGCCCGGCAGCAGCCGCGAAAGGTCGAGCACGCGGATGTCCGAAAGAGCGGTCATCTAGGCGGTGGCGCGCCGCGGCACGCCCAGGATCTCGCGCGCCTCCGCGACGGTCGCGGGACGGCGGCCGACGTCCTCGGTCATCTGGCGCGCCTTGGCGATCAGGTCGCCGTTGCTGCGCGCCATCTCGCCGTTCGGCAGGTAAAAGTTGTCCTCGAGGCCGACGCGGACGTTGCCGCCCAGCGTCAGCGCGGACGCGACCAGACGCCACTGTGCGCGGCTGACGCCGATCACGCCCCAGTTGTTCGGACCGTCGGGACCGCCTGGGACCTGCTCGGCCATGTGGGCGAGGTTGCGCGGGTTGGGCCGGATTCCACCGGTCACTCCCATCACGCACGAGATCTGGAGCGGTCCGGTCAACAGCCCCATGTCGATCAGCGGGTCGAGGTTGGCGATGTGACCGGTGTCGAAGCACTCGTGCTCGGGCCGGATGCCGAGCTCGTTCATCGCCGTCAGGAACTCGATGATCGTGTCGAACGAGTTCTCGAAGACCGCCTTGAAGACGAACTCGCCACGCGACTTCGAGTACTTCGCGTAGTTCATCGAGCTCATGTTCAGCGCCGCGACGTCGGGCCGCAGCTCGCGCAGGTAGGCGATCCGCTTCTCGATCGAGACGCCGAGCGCGCCAGTCGAGTAGTTGATGATCACGTCGTCGACCTCGGCGCGGATCGCGTCGGTGATTGCGCGGAAGTCCTCGATCTCGTAGCTCGGAATTCCCTCCGGCGTGCGCGCGTGGATGTGGATCATCGAGCCGCCCTCGTCGACGATCCGGCGCGCCTCGGCGGCGTACTCCTCCGGCGTGTAGGGGATCGCCGGGCACTGGTCGCGGTTCGCGACGGCGCCCGAGATCGAGCAGGTGATGACGACGGGATCCTCGAAGCTCATGCGGTCTCCTCCATGTCGAGCACGATCTTGCCGACGGCGCGGCGGCCGTCGAGGTCCTCGAGCGCGTCGCGGACGCGCTCGAGCGGGTAGCGCTTGCCGATCAGCGGCCGCACGTGGCCGGCGGCGACCATCCGGCGCAGGTCTTCGTCGACCTCGCGCACGTACTCCGGCCGCTCGAACGCGAACGCGCCCCACGCGGCTCCGACGACGCTGACGTTGCGCAGCAGCAGGCGGTTGACGGCGACGCTCGGGATCGACCCCTCGGTGAAGCCGATCACGACCAGCCGCCCCTCGGTCGCCAGCGCGCGCACGCTCTCGTCGAAGCGCGAGCCGCCGACCGGGTCGAAGATCACGTCGGCCGGGCCGGCCGCCTTGCGCCAGTCGCCGTCGCTGCGGACGACCTCGTCGGCGCCGGCCTCGCGAGCGATCCGCTCCTTCTCGTCGCTCGAGACGACGCCGACGACGCGCGCTCCGAGGCCCTTGCCGACCTGGATCGCGGCCGTCCCGACGCCACCGCCGGCGCCGTGCACGAGCAGCGTCTCGCCCGCCTGCAGCTCGGCGCGGCGCACCAGCGCGAAGTGGGCCGTGTGGTAGTTCATGACGTAGCCGGCGCCCTGGGCGAAGTCGAGCTCGTCCGGGAGGCGGAAGGTCAGCGCCGGCAGCGCCGCGGCCACCTCTGCGAAGGCGCCGAGCATCGTCATCGCCATGACGCGGTCGCCAGCGGCGAAGCCGGAACCCTCCGGCGCCACACGCACGATCCCGGCCAGCTCGGTCCCGAGCGTGAACGGCGGGTCGGGCTTCAGCTGGTACTGGCCGCGCGACAGCAGCAGGTCGGGGAAGGCGACGCCTGCCGCCTTGACGTCGAGCAGCAGGTTGCCGCCATCGGCCGCCGGCTCGTCGACCTCGACGATCCGCAGCGCCGCCGGCCCGGCCAGCTCGCTGACCTGGGCCGCCCTCATACCGGCATCACGCCCATCTTCTTCCACGGCCGCTCGACCTTCTTGGTCGCCGCCATCTCGAGCGCCTTGATCACGACCGGCCGCGTCTCGCGCGGATCGATGACGTCGTCGATCATCGCGTTGCCGGCGGCGATGTAGGGGTCGATCGTCGCGCGGATCGCGTCCTCCATCTGCTTGCGCGTCGCCTCCGGGTCCTCGGCTGCGTCGATCACCGAGCGTCCGATGATGTTGACCGCACCCTCCGCCCCCATCACCGAGATCTCCGCCGACGGCCAGGCGACGATCAGGTCCGGCTCGTAGGCCTTGCCGCACATCACGTAGTAGCCGGCGCCGTAGGCCTTGCGGACGATCACGGTGATCTTCGGCACGGTCGCGTTGCTGACGGCGTAGAGCATCTTCGCTCCGTGGCGAATGATCCCGGCGTGCTCGACCTTCGTCCCGACCATGAAGCCGGGCACGTCCTGGAGGAACAGCAGCGGGATGCCGTAGGCGTCGCAGAGGTTGACGAAGCGCGCCGCCTTGTCGGCGGAGTCGAGCTCGAGGATGCCGCCGAGGTGCTTCGGCTGGCTGGCGACGATCCCGACCGGCCGCCCGCCCATCCGCGCGAAGCAGGTGATGATCGTGCGCGCCCAGCGCGGCTTCATGTCGAAGTAGACGCCGTCGTCGACGATCCGCCGGATCACGTCGTACATGTCGTAGGGCTGGCGGTTCGACGGCGGCAGCACGTCGAGCAGCTCCTCGTCCATGCGGTCGTGCGGGTCGTCGGTCGGGCGGACCGGCGGCGGCTGCTCGCAGTTCTGCGGGAAGTAGGAGAGGTAGTCCTTGATCGACTGGATGCACTCCTCGTCGGACTTCACCTCGAGGTCGCCGACGCCCGAGACCTTGGTGTGGATCTTCGAGCCGCCGAGCTCCTCCTGGGTGACGTCCTCACCGGTGACCGCCTTGACGAGGTGCGGTCCGGCGAGCGCCATCGAGCCGCGGCCCTTGACCATCGGCACGAAATCGGCGAGGCCGGGGATGTAGGCGGTCCCGGCCGCGCACGGGCCCATCAGTGCCGCGATCTGCGGGATCACGCCGCTCATCACGACCTCCTCGCGGAACAGGAAGCCGGAGCCGGCGAACAGAGAGCCGGCCGCCTCCTGAATCCGCGCGCCCGCCGAGTCGAGCAGCCAGATGAACGGGATCCGCTTCTGCAGCGCCAGCTCGCGCAGGCGCGTGACCTTCAGCTCGCCGGTCATCCCCATCGAGCCGGCCATCACCGTGAAGTCGTAGGCGCAGACCGCGACCAGCCGCCCGTCGACCTTGCCGTAGCCGGTGACGACGCCGTCGGCGGGGGCGTCCTTGCCCTCCATCGACTTCTGCGAGAAGTGCGGCCGCGCGTGGATGCCGAGCTCGGTGAACGTGCCGGCGTCGATCAGCAGGTCGAGCCGCTCGCGCGCGGTCAGCTTGTCGGCGGCGTGCTGGCGCTCGATCTTCTCCGCGCCGCCGCCGAGCTTCGCGTGCTCGCGGCGGGCGTGCAGATCCTCGACCAGCGGGCGCAGCTGGGACTCGGGCGGTGCGTCGGTCGGCAAGGCGATCCTCCGTCAGAAGTAGGAAGTGCTACTCCTAACTATCTCATGCCCGGCTAGCCGGCCGTTGCACGCTCTGGAATCGCCTCCAGCAGCGGCTCGAGGACGCGCATGACGATCGCGGCGGCCTCCTGGCGGTCCTCCTCGTCCTCCGGCGCCTCGAAGGTCGTGACCTCGACGCCGATCAGCTCGGAGTCGGCCATCACGGCCTCGAGCAGGTCGAACAGCTTCTCGGGGGCGAGCCCGCCGGGCGCCGGCTCCTGGGCCGGGAAGATCGCCGGGTCGATCACGTCGAGGTCGAGGTGGATGTAGACCGGCGCGCCGTCGAGCGCGTTCTTGACCGCGACCAGCGTCTCGACCGGGCTGGCGCCGATCACCGTCACGTCGCTGAGCTCGAGCGCCTTGCGCTCCTCGGAGTCGAGGTCGCGCACGCCGGCGAGCACGACGCGGTCCTCCGGCACGGTCTCGGCGATCAGTCCGGCATCCCAGTGGCCGCACGCTCCGGCGAGCGCCATCCCGCTGAGGCTCCCGCTGACCGTCGTCCCCGGCGTGTTGAAGTCGCCGTGGGCGTCGAGCCAGAGGATCACCGCGTCGGGCCGGTGGCGCAGCACGGTCGGCAGCGTCGTCAGCGCGATCGAGCACTCGCCGGCGAGCAGCACCGGCAGGCTGCCGGCGGTCAGCGCGTCGTCGATCTGGCCGCCGGCCTCGAGCAGGCAGCCGCGCGAGTCGCGCACGTCCTCGTCCCAGTTCGCGTCGCGCGGCTCGCCTGGCGAACCGATCTGACGCGCCTCGCGGCCGAGCCGCTTGCCGATCAACGGCGCCAGCTCGTCGACGCCGCGCACCGCGTCGGGTGTGCGATCGGAGGTCCGGCAGCGCAGGGCGACGAGCGCGACGCTCATCGGCCCGTCCATTCCGGATCGCGCTTCTCGAAGAACGCCTTGACGCCCTCCTGGATGTCCTCGGTCGAGAACGAGAGCGTCAGGTTGTGGTGCAGATACTCGAGCGCGTCGTCGAACGCCATGTCCTGCTGACGGTACATCGCGTCCTTGCCGAGCCGCATCATCACCGGCGACTTGCGCGCGAGCTGCTCGGCCCAGAGCCGGACCTCGTACTCCATCCCCTTCGGCGGGACGACCTTGTTGACGAGGCCGATGTCGAGCGCCTCCTTGGCGCTGATCCGCTCACCCAGCAGCAGCAGCTCGTTCGTCTTCTTGCGGCCGATGTTGCGGTAGATCAGCGCCATGATCATGAACGGGAAGACGCCGACGTTGATCTCGGGCGTGCCGAACGTCGCCTTCTCGGACGCTACGACCAGGTCGCAGGCCAGCGCGACGCCGAGCGCGCCGGCGAGCACATGACCATTCGCCGCGCAGATCGTCGGCTTGCCCAGCTGGCCGATCGTCCGGAAGAGGGTCGGGAACAGCTCGGTGCCGAAGTGCTTGTGGACGAGCGGCACCTCTGCCGCGAAGCCGGCGAGGTTGCCACCGGCGGAGAAGACCTTCTCGTGCGAAGAGGTGAGCACGACGCAGCGCACGTTCTCGTCGACGCGCGCCTGGTTGAAGGCCGCGATCAGCTCGCCGAGGGTCTCGTTGCCGAGCGCGTTGCGCGTCTCGGGATCGTCGAGGGTGATCGTCGCGACCTTCTCGTCGTCGACCTCGTACCGGATCTTCTCGAAGGTCAAGTCTTCTCCCCGTGTTTCAGAGCCCGTATTGCTCGAGCAGGTTCAGCCAGATCTCGCTGCGCGTCGGGAAAGATGGCACGGCGTGCCAGAGACGGTCGAGTGGCACCTCCCCGACTACGGCGATCGTCGCGGCGTGGATCGCCTCGGCGACCTCGACGCCGGTGAACGTCGCCCCGACAATCACGCGCCGGTCCTCGTCGACGACGATCCGGCAGGTTCCGGGCGCGTCCTTGCCGATGAAGCTGCCACCGGCCGGGCTCTCGGTCGGCACGTCGACGGCGCGCACGTTCAGCCCCGCCTCCAGAGCGGAGGCGAGTGTGTGGCCGACGGCCGCGACCTGTGGCTCGGTGAAGGTCACCCGCGGTGAGCGCGGACCGTCCTCGGTGACCGCGGCGTCCTTGCCGAGGATCGTGTCGGCGGCGGCACGCGCCTGGTACTTGCCCATGTGGGTCAGCAGCACGCGGCCGTTGACGTCGCCGACCGCGTAGAGCCAGTCGCCGCCGACGGCCGTCGCGCGCAGCTGATCGTCGACCTCGATCCACTTGCCAGCTTCGAGCCCGATGCTCTCGACGCCGATCCCGTCCGTGCGCGGCCGCCGCCCCGCCGAGACGAGCAGCTCGTCGGCCCGGACCGGCGCCTCGCCGTCGAGCTCGACGACGACCTCGTCGCCGTCCGCCTTGACCGCCGTCACGGCCGCGTCGAGTCTGACGTCGATGCCGAGCGTGCGACAAGCCTCCGCCACCTGCTCGCTCGCAAACGGCTCTTCGCGCTCCAGCAGACGGTCGCTGCGCTCGAGGATCGTCACCTGCGACCCGAGCGTCCGCCACGCCTGGGCGAGCTCAACGCCCGCGACCCCGCCACCGAGCACCGTCAGCCGTGCCGGCACCGACTTGGCAGTCGTCGCCTCGCGGTTGGTCCACAGCTCGATCCCGTCCAGGCCCTCGATCGGCGGCAGCGCAGCGGCGCTGCCCGTCGCAATGACGACCGCGCGGTTGGCGACCAGGACGTCGTCGCCGACGATCACGCGCCGCTCGCCGTCAAGCCGGCCCGCGCCGCGGATCAGCTCGATCCCCTTGCTCTCGATCCAGGGGAGCTGGACCGAGTCGTCGAGATCGTGGATCACCTCGTCGCGCCGCGCGAGCACCGCGCCCACGTCGAGCCCGCCGGTCACCGCCTCGGCCGCCCCCGGCACACGGCGCGCCTCAGCGATCAGCTGGCCGGGACGCAGGAGCGCCTTCGACGGCATGCAGGCGTAGAAGGAGCACTCGCCGCCGACCAGGTGCGGCTCGACGATCGCCACCGACAGCCCTCCGTCGGCAAGCCGCCCTGCCACCACCTCCCCCGCCGGCCCAGCTCCGAGGACGATCACGTCGAAGGTTCGCTCGGTCATCGGCGCAGTCTCCCAGGGCGAGCGAATCGACCGCGTTTGATCCGTCCGGACCGCGCTCGCGCACACCCCCCAACGGCCCTCGAAGCACTCCTCACGGGGCCGATTCCATCATGTCGGCGGGCGTCGTCGGCTGTGCAAATCGACCCGATCGCGGGAGGCATTTCCCATGTCCGATCTCATCTCACTCGAGCTGCTCGACGCGGACGGCGCGCTGCGCGAGTCCGAGGACCAGGTGGCCGGCGACACGCGCGCCGACTTCTTTCGCAAGGCGGCCGTCGGCGGCGGCGTGCTGCTCGGCGGCAGCGTGCTGATGAGCGGCTTCCCGGCACTCGCGGAGGCAAAGCCCTCGAAGAGGCAGGACACGAAGATCCTCAACTACGCACTGACGCTCGAGTATCTCGAGAATGCCTTCTACGTCGAGGCGCTGGCCAAGGCCGGGCTCTCCGGCAACGCACTGCGCGCGGCCCAGGTGATCCAGGCCCACGAGGAGGCGCACGTCAAGTTCCTGCGCAAGGCGCTCGGCAAGGCAGCCGTCAAGAAGCCGAAGTTCAACTTCGGCGACGCGACCGCCAACCAGGCGAACTTCCTCGCCACCGCCGTCGTGCTCGAGGACACCGGGGTCGCGGCCTACGCCGGCCAGGGCCCACGGCTGTCGCAGAAGCCGGTCGTCAAGGCTGCTCTCTCGATCCACTCGGTCGAGGCGCGTCACGCGGCCTTCGTACGCGAGCTGGCGGGTCAGAGCTTCGCGCCGAAGGCGTTCGACAAGCCGCTCGCGATGGGCCCCGTGCTGAAGCGCGCGACACCGTTCATCGCAAAGTAGCTAGAGCCCCAGCTGCCGTCCGACGATCTCCTTCATGACCTCGTCGGTCCCGCCGCCGATCGGGCCGAGGCGGAGGTCGCGGACGGCGCGCTGGATCGAGCTGGAGACGCCGGGGATCGCGTCGACGTAGCCGGCGCCGCCGTGGATCTGGAGCGCGTCGTCGGCGACCTCGCAGGCCGCGCGCTGGGAGAGCAGCTTCGCCATCGTCACCTCGCGGATCGCGTCCTGGCCGTCGTGGAAGAGGCGCAGCGACTGGTAGGTCAGCGCCCGCGACGCCTCCAGCTTGACCGCCATCTGGGCGATCTTGTGGCGGATCGCCTGCTGCTTGCCGATCGGACGGCCGAACTGCTCACGCCGCTTCGCGTACTCGATCGACTGCTCCAGCAGCCGCTGCATCGTCGCCACGGCGCCGAGCGCCATCGCGATCCGCTCCCACTGGAAGTTGGCCATGATCAGGTAGAAGCCCTTGTCCTCCTCCCCAAGCAGGTTCTCGTCGGGGACGAAGACGTCCTGGAACGCCAGCTCGGCCGTGTCAGACGCATGCCACCCGAGCTTCTCCAGCTTCTTCGAGACGGTGAACCCCTCCATCCCCTTCTCGATCAGCAGAAACGACAGCCCACCGTGCCCGCCCTCCGGGCTCGTCTTGACGGCAGTCACGACGACGTCGGCCCGAACGCCGCCGGTGATGAACGTCTTGGCGCCGTTGACGACCCAGCCGCCGTCCACGCGCTTGGCATGCGTGCGGATGCCGGCGACATCAGAGCCCGTGCCCGGCTCGGTGATCCCGAGCGCCGCGATCTTCTCGCCCTTGATCGCGGGGACCAGAAAGCGCTGCTTCTGCTCCTCCGTCCCAAACTTGAAAATCGGCGGCGTAGCGATCGTGATGTGAGCCCCAACCCCAGCCGCCACCCCACCCGAGTTCCCAAGCGCCAACTCCTCGAGCAGCACCGCGTCGTCCAAGTAATCGCCGCCCGCCCCGCCGTACTCCACCGGGTACTTCAGCCCCAACAGCCCCTCCGCCGCCAACTTCCCAAACACCTCACTCGGAAACCACCGCTCCCGCTCCCACGCGTCAGCGTGGGGCGCCAGCTCCCGCTCAACAAACGCCCGGAGCCTCGCCCGCAACTCCTCATGGGCACCCGTAAAAGGAGGCGCCTGCGCCGGGGAGATGGGGTTCCCCCCAGCGCGGTTCCTAAGCGATGGGGGGTACCCCATCTCCCCGGCCCCCACCCACCTAGAGCCCGTAAGACCGCCCAATCACGTCCAACATAATCTCGTCGCTACCAGCACCAATCCGGTTCAGCCGCATATCCCGCCACGCCCGCTCGATCCCATACTCCTTCATGTAGCCAGCGCCCCCGTGAATCTGCAGGCACTCGTCGGTGACCTCGCACGCCATCTGTGCCGTGAACAGCTTCGCCATCGAGATCTCCCGCACCGGGTACTCGCCGTTGTTGAAGCGCCACGCGGTCATGTAGGTCAGCTGGCGGCCGGCCTCGATCTTCGTTGCCATCTCGGCGAACTTGTGGCGGATCGCCTGGAACTTGCCGATCGGCCGGCCGAACGCCTCGCGCTCGAGCGCGTACTGGAGCGTCTTGTCGAAGCAGCGCTGGGCGCCGGCGACACAGCCCGCCGCGCCGATCAGCCGCTCGCCTTGGAGCTCCCACATGATGTGGTAGAAGCCCGTGCCCTCCTGGCCGAGCATCGCTGACGCCGGGACGCGGACGTCCTGGAAGGCCAGCAGCGCGGTGTCGGATGCGTGCATGCCGAGCTTCTCGAGCCGCTGCTCGCGGATCACGCCGGGCGTGTCCATCGGGACGAGGAAGAGCGTGAAGTCGTCGTAGGTTCCGGCGGTGCCGGTCTTGGTGACGAGCACGATCACGTCGGCGCGGTGGCCGTTGGTGATGTAGGTCTTCGAGCCGTTGATGACGTAGTCGTCGCCGTCGCGGACCGCGCGCGTCTTGATGCCGGCGACGTCGGAGCCCGCGTCGGGCTCGGTGATGCCGAGGCAGAGGATCTTCTCGCCCTTGATCGCCGGGACGAGCCACTC
>CAZVRI010000016.1:3234-13035 GCA_964629855.1 uncultured Thermoleophilaceae bacterium | reverse complement strand
CTGCTCCTCGGAGCCGAACAGGTGGATCGGCGGCATCGCCATGTCGGTGTGGACGGCGATGCCCATCGTCGTGCCGCCGGACCCGGTGCGCGAGAGCTCCTCGGCGAGCACGAGGTTGCAGAAGTAGTCGCCGCCTTGGCCGCCGTACTCCTCCGGCATCGACAGGCCGAGGAAGCCGAGCTCGCCCATCCGCCGGATGATCGAGTCGGGGAAGGTCGTCTCCTCCCACTCCTCAGCGTGTGGCGTCATCTCCTTCTCGACGAACGCGCGGATCGACTCGCGCAGCCGGTCGTGGTGCTCCTCGAAGATGAAGTGCTTGCGGCTGGACCCGAAGTCGGGCTTGAGGACGGAGTCGGCGGTGGCCATCGGGGTGATGCTCCTCTACTCGCGGTGCGCGGTCTGGCACGCACCGTACCAAAGTAGGGAGTGGCACTTCCTACTTTCTACGTCAGAAGGCGAGCGGCTCGCCGTCGCGGAAGAAGCCGCCGGTCGGGCCGTCGTCGGGCAGGGTGGCGAGCCAGACGATTCCGGCGGCGCCGTCCTCGACCGACTTCCAGGCGCCGAGCGGCGTGCCCATGTCGGTCTTGACGAAGCCGGGGCAGGCCGAGTTGACGAGGAAGCCGTCGTCGGCGAGCTCGACCGAGAGCATCCGCGTGACGGCGTTGAGGGCGGCCTTCGAGAGCCGGTAGCCGGGCGACCAGCCGCCCATCTCCGTGATGCCGCCCATGCCGGATGAGACGTTGACGATCCGCGGGTGGTCGCTGGCGCGCAGCAGCGGCAGCAGGCCGACGGCGAGCCGGTAGGCGCCGTAGAGGTTCGTCTCGGCGATCTCCTTGATCACCTCGAAGTCCGGCTCGGTCGCCGACACGCCCCAGTCGAGCCCGATGCCCGCGTTGTTGACGAGCACGTCGAGCCGGCCCGGATCGGCGCCGACCGCCGCGACCGCGGCGTCGATGCTGCTCGGATCGCCGACGTCGAGCTCCAGGGCGATCGCGCCAGCGCCGATCTCGGTCGCGAACTGCTCCGCCTTGCCGATGTCGCGGGCGCTGACGATCACCCGGTAGCCGCGCTCCGCGAGCTGGCGCGCAACCTCGCGGCCGATCCCCCGCGTCGCCCCCGTCACCAGCGCCACTGCAGCGTTCTCACTCATGCCCCGCCTCCACCGTCGGTAGGTAACAATCCCTCGCCGATCTCGCGAACGGCAAGGGAGTGGATATGGGAGTTCTAGACGGAAAGTCGGCGATCGTCACAGGATCGGCGCGCGGCATTGGCCGCGCGACGGCCGAGCTGCTCGCCGCGCAGGGAGCCAAGGTCCTGGTCAACGACCTCGACGGCGACGTCGCCGAGCAGGCCTCCGGCGAGATCGCGGGCGAGACCGTCGCCTTCGCGGGCGACCTGACCAAGGACGGCGTGCCGGACAAGCTCGTCGAGACCGCGGTCGAGGCGTTCGGCGGCCTCGACATCGTCGTCAACAACGCCGGCTACACGTGGGACGGCCCGATCCACAAGATGTCCGACGAGCAGTTCCAGGCGATGCTCGACATCCACAATGTCGTGCCGTTCAAGGTCCTGCGCGCCGCCGCGCCGCACATGCGCGAGCCCGCCAAGAAGGAGCGCGAGGAGGGCCGCGAGGTCTTCCGCAAGGTCGTCAACATCTCGTCGACCTCCGGGATGATGGGCAACGCCGGCCAGGCCAACTACGCGTCCGGTAAGTCGGGCGTCGTCGGTCTGACCAAGACGCTCGCCAAGGAGTGGGGCCAGTTCAAGATCAACGTCAACGCGGTCGCGTTCGGCTTCATCGAGACGCGCCTGACGGCGTCGAAGGAGAACGCCGAGACGATCCACGCCGAGGGCAAGGACATCCAGCTCGGCATCCCGGAGCAGCTGCGTCAGATGGCGACGATGCTGATCCCGCTCGGCCGTCCGGGCACCGCCGAGGAGGCCGCGGGCGGCGTCTTCTTCCTCTGCTCACCGTGGTCGAACTACGTCCACGGACAGGTGCTGAACGTGACCGGCGGTCAGTTCACCGGCATGACGAGCTAGCCACCCGCAGCGGCACCGTCGCGCGGCGCGTCGCGGAGCTGTGCGCCGTCAGGCGCGCCTTCGCGGCCGCGCGGCGCGCACGACCACCGACGCAGGGGGCGCGGTTGAGCGTGAAGAGGCCCCGCTTTCCGCCGGCGAACGTCATCGTGAGGCTCGAAAGCGGGATGTCGGGCAGGTCGACGAGCTCGCCGCGCAGACGGCCGCCGACCAGCTTGCTCTTCAGCCGGAACCGCACGCTGACCCCCGTGCTGCGCATCACGGCCCAGACATCGGGGGCTCCGCCGCGGGGTGGCTGTACCGAGTACAAGCTGCCCCGTAGCGGCTCCGACAGCACCACCGTCCGAGCCGACACCCTGCCGACTGAGGCCTCGGCGGGGCAGCGCTCGTTCGCGAGCTGCCTGCGCGAGCAGATCGCGGTGGGGCCGGTCACAGAGGGACCCACCAACGGTGGGAGCTCGAAGCTCAGATCGCTGAGGTTGGCGCCGCGCGACGGGGAGCGCAACCTGAGCCGCAGGCCGGGGTATCCGCCGTCGTGGAGCTGCGCTCGATCGGTGAGCGTCATCGAGAGGGTCGGCCGGAAGCGCAGGGCGCGGCAGCCGCCGACGGCGAAACGCGACCTGCCGTTCGACACGCTGCCGTCGACCGACTCGATCCGCGCCGTGGTGGCCGAAGCGGCGCAGGACGTCGGGTTTGTCATGAAGCCGGGACGATCGAGGTCCAAGGCGACGGTCTGGATGCGCAACGGGACCCCGTTCAGCATCCGCGGGAAGGAATCGGTCTCGACGCTCACCTGACCGGTGAGCGCGTCGACTCGCAAAGCGGCGCGGATCACGACGGTTCCGAGGTCGAAGGGCCCGGCGAGCGCCCGGAACACGAGCACCACGCCGAACGGAGCGCGCCGATACGGACCGGTGAGGAAGACGTCGCCCTCGAGCAGGAACGGGCTTGGCCCCGAGCCGGTCTCCACGAAGGCGGCGCCGACCCGCGACTCACGCGGACACGCCCCGGCGGAGGCCGCCGCGGCCGCGCAACGCCGAACGGGCCCCAGGCTCGCGCTCACACCCGGCGGCAGCTTCATCGCGAACCGCTCGAGCATCCGCTCCCCAGGGGCGCGGCGAATCGTCACGGCCAGCGGAGCCTTGGCACCCGCGCGCGTGCTCGACGCACCCGCGACGAAGCCTGGCGCGAACGGCTGCGGCGCGGGACAGGGCCGTCCGAAGGGGTCGCCGCTCGTCGAGACGGGAGCCGTCGCCGTGACCGGCGCCCCGCCGCCATAGGGGGTGACGACGATCGATGCCGTTCCCGACCCACACTCCTGCGGTGTGGCGAACATTCCCCGCGGCCCACCGCGGAAGCTGAACGTCAGCCGGCCGACGACGAGCTCTGGAACGTCCTCGATCTCAGCTGTAAGCCGCCCGGTCGCGGGATCGGCGCGCAGGATTCCTCCAAGCTCGATGTCGATCGACTTGTCGTTTATCACTACGAACATCCGGTACTCCGTGTCGGACAGCTGACGGCCGATGTAGACCCCGCCCGCAACCGTGTCCGTCAAGAGCGGGCTGGTGAGCTCGGTGTCGCCGATCCGCGACGACGCCGCGCACCCCGTCGGCCCCGGCTGTCCGACCCGCGCGGCCTCGTCGGAGCAGGCCGTGAGGCCGTTTGCCGCACTGGGAGACAGCGCCAACCCCTCGGGGAAACCGATCAGGATGCTCCTCAAGCGTGCCGGCGGCTCGGCGTCAGGGTCGATCTCATCGGTGATGTCCAAGGCGATACGCGCGCCGGTGGGCGAGTCGGTGGTGGTGTCGTCGAGCGTGAACCCCAGTCGCGGATCGATCTCGAGGTCCTCACAACCCACGAGCGGTGGCGCGAAGTCCCCCGTGGAGACGTGCGTCGTCTCGGGCTCCTGCCAGCTGCGAGCCTCCAGCTTCAGCTGGGGCGCCGTGCCGTCGCAGCGGGTGCTCATCATGAGCAGCGGGCGTCGCGGAGCAGTCGGAGCGGTCTGGTGATCGGCCGGGATCCCCCACATCTCGACGTCGAGCGTCGGCACCGCGCTGTCCTGGACGGCGTCGCGCATCTCGAAGCGGGCCTGACCGTTCGGCAGCATCTTCACGTACATCCGACCGTCGAACAGGGTGCTCTTGAAGCCGTACTCCGAGACGTACCCCGGCTCAGGATCGATGTTGTAGAGCGCGACGATCGTCGGGCCGCCGAGGACGAAGGTCTCGACCTCGCCGACCTGCGTATCGCTCGGACAGGTGGCGTTGAAGTTGAGGAAAGAGATCAGATGACGAGGACAGCGCGGCACGGCGTTGGTCGCGCCGACGAAGCCCGGCGGAAGCTCGAACGCCATGTCCTTGAGGTTGCCGGCGCCGAGGTCGAGCGCGAGCGAAACCCGAAACCGATCGGGACTCACCCCGGCGCGGCTCTCGGCGTTGCCGGCGCTGTCGACCATCTGCGCCGTGAAGCCGCTCAGCGGGCTGCCGGGCGCGGCGTGCCCCGCGGAGGGGACGCAGGCGAGCGCCAGCACAGCGATCGGCACGGCAAGCAGCGAGCGGATCCTCATCGTGGCGGCGCGAGCTTCAGCGATAGGGATGCGGTCGAGCGCTCGGGAGCCGAGCGATGGACCACGATGTCGACGGTCAGCGCGTGGCCGGCGCGCAGACGGCGGCGGGCGGCCGGCGAGAGCCGTAGCCGCAACCGCACGTTCCCGGGTCGGGCAGCCCTCGCAGCGCCACTCGCGACGGTCCGTGTACGGCGACCGATACGCGCCCGCGCCCGCGCGGCCAGCCGGCCAGGACTCCCCGTCGATACGCCGAGCGTCAGCCAGCCGCGAGCGGCTGCGCGACGGCGGGCCGCGGCTGAGAGCGGGAGCACGTCGAGCCGCTCCCGCGCAGCGACGAAGCCGACGGTCGCCGGCAGCGAGCGGACGAGCCGCGTGACCGGGCTCGCCGTGCATTCGTCGCCGGCACAGGCGGGCGGCGACGACTCCGGCGCGGGGAAGCCCCCGCCCTTGCGCGCCACGTAGAGATCGACGTAGCCGCCGTCATCGTCGTCCGGGGTCAGGCTCGCGTCGGTGCCGAAGAAGACGCTGCTCCCGTCGGCACTTGCCGTGTGGTAGCGAAGGAACGTGCTCTCGCCACCGGAGCTGACCAGCCCGACGTCGCCCTCCTCCCACTCGTAGACGTCGACCGTCGCGTTGCTGTCGTCCGGCGTCAGGGCCTCTTCGGTCGTGAAGAACAGATGGCGGCCGTCGACGCTGAGCGAGCGCAGCTGCTGGCCGGCGGTCGGCTGGATGAAGCTCGTGCCCTGGGCGATACCTGCGTCGAAGTTCCCGTTGCCGGTTCCCGGACGCCCCGAGACGCGCTCGAGCCTGTCGTCGACAGCGTCGTAGAGGTAGACATCTCGGCGCATGTCCGTGTCGTCGGCGGTCAGCGGCGCGCTGCTCATGAACGCGAGCCGTCCCCCGTCCGGAGTGATCTGGACGTCCTCGCGACGGCCGTCGATCGTGGCCGCCGCGCGCCAGCTGTCACCGGAAACGAGCGTCGCGACGAAGCGCAGGCCACCGCCGTCGGAGAGGTAGACGTTGGCTCCGCCGACGACCCCCTTGCCGGGAACCAGCAGCCCGCTGGCGATGAAGTAGACGCGCGACCCGTCCGCGGAGGGATAGGCCGCCGTCGCCGTGACCGCGGCGGAAATGCCCGCGGGGCCGGCGGAGACGCGCGACAGCACTCCGCTGGCGACGTCGTAGCGGTAGAGGTCCTGTGCCGTGTCGCGGTCGTCGTCGGTCAACTGCTGGGCGGTCGCGACGAAGACGACCGAGCCGCTCGGCGTCGCGCCCATGAAGCGGACGTCCGCCGGCGCGCTGCACGCGGGGGTGACGCGCGAACACTGCGAAGCCGACACCTCGGTCGTCGCGCCGTCCGCGCGCAGATAGACCCGCTTGGTACTGGTGCCGCACGCCGTGTCGGGGCTGGTGACGAAGATCCGGCGCCCGTCGCGCGAGATCGGGTTCGGCGGATAGCTGTCCGAGCCGACGATCGCTCCACACGACGACAACGGGGCACCGGCGTTGTCGACGCCTACGAGCCGCAGGCCGGCGTCGCTGCGCTCGTAGACCTGCCTGCCGCCCGAGCGGACGTCCTCAGGGAGCAGCGCGCCGCCGGACTGGAACACCACCCGCCGCATATCGGCGGAGCCGCCCGAGAACTCGAAGCCCGAGGCGACCGCGTCCAGCAATGTCGCGCGCGACCCGGCGCCGGTGCTGCTGTAGATACCCCGGTCGAAGCTGGCCGGCCCGTCGGCGGTCAATGGAATGCGGCTGCTCCAGATCCAGCGCGTCATGTCCGCGCTCGCCCCGGAAAGTGTCACCGGCGCGAGGATGTTGAACTGGGGGACCGAATATGGCGGACCGATCGGGACCCGCGTCCACCCCGACGGGGTGCGCTCGGCCAAGCTCGGCGTCCGCAGCGAGCCCGCCTGGGCGCCCGGCACCGGACCGACAGTGCTGTAGACGAGCCGATCGCCGTCGGGAGCGATGCCGTGGACTGAATCGACCGGCGCTCCACTCGGGTCCGGCGGGGTCACGAGCTCCCAGGCGCGACCGTGCGCTGGCGCCGCGACACTCGCCTCCGCCGTGCCCGCCGCTGGGGCCGTCACCGCGATCGCGACGACCAGCAAGAAGGCAGTGTGAATCGTCCTCATAGCTCCCGCCCGCCGCAGTGACGGTGGGCCAGGCTCGCAGACCTCAACAGTCCTGTCAACCGACTACCGGGGCGTTCAAATACATAGGCGTTCCCAAGTCGCCGTTGGGCATAGACATCCCTGTTCCCAAAGCAATAGGGTCGCCCGATGGCAGGGGCGGGCTTCGCGCTGACGCGCAGCAGAGCGGTGATCGGCGCGTGGATCGCGGCTGTCGCAGTGTGTGGCCTGCTCGGAGCGGTCAGCAGCGCCTCCTTCATCCCCACGACGGTGCTGGCTCCGGGGAGCGAGAGCGCGCGCTGGCACGAGCTGACCGACGCCGCGGACTTCGGCGCCAACGTCAGCGTCCTGCTCACCGGCCCCCGGAGCGAGCGGCGCCAGCAGGGCGTCGCGCTGGCCGAGCGGCTGCGCGAGGAACCGGGCGTGCGCGTCCTCTCGCCCTACGACTCGGTCAACCGCGGCGGACGCGTCGGGTCGCTGCAGATGCTGCACCCCGACAGCGCCCTGATGCTCGTGGACGTGCCGACGAGCGACAAGCAGGACCCGGCCGTCACCGTCGCCCCGGTCCGCGCGGCGATCCGCGACACGGTGCGACCGCCGGTCGCGTCGCGGATCACCGGCATGGCACCGGTCAGCGAGGCGATCACCAACGAGGCGAACGCGGCGACGCACAAGGCGGAGCTGCTGGCGGTCCCGCTGCTGATCGTCGTGCTGCTGCTGATCTTCCGCTCGCCCGTCGCGGCGGCGATCCCGCTGATCATGGGGCTCGGGACAACGGTCGCGGCGGGCGGACTGGTCAAGGCGCTCGCGACGCAGTTACCGCTGGACCAGATCGCGGTCACGGTCACCTCGATGATGGCGTTGGCGCTCGGCATCGACTACTCGCTGCTGCTGGTCTCGCGCTACCGCGAGCATCGACGCCAGGATCCGGAAGCGGTCGACGCCAACATCGCGATCGCCAGTGCTGCGGCCAACCGCACGATCGCCTTCGCGGCCGTCCTCCTGATCGCCGTGATCGGCGCGGCGGCGACGGTCGGCGTCGGGTCGACCATCTCGTCGGCGGCGCTCGGCCTCGGGACGGCGACGATGTTCGGCGCGCTCTCCGCGATCTTCGTCGCGCCCGCGGTGGTCAAGGAGCTCGACCCATGGCTCGATCGCTGGCAGCTGCGCTGGCGGCGCGACGGGCGGGAGTCGCGCCTGGCACGCCGGCAGCCGCTCCTGATCCCCGTGCTCGCTCTCGTCGCGCTGCTGGCGCTGGCGGCGCCGACGCTCGGCCTCGAGACCGGTACGCCCGACGTCCGGCTGCTGCCCGAGACCGCCGAGGCCCGCGCTGACTACGAGGCGATCCAGAAGACCCTGGGACCGGGCTTCGGCGCGGTCTTCAACGTGACGGTCCACAGCCGTGACGGCCAGCCACTGACCACCAAGCGCTCGCTCGCCGCGATCACCCAGCTACAGCGCGACATCGCCAACGATCCCGACGTCGAGTCTGTCTTCGGACCGGCGGAGCTCAACCGCGTCAACAAGGGCGTGCCCGCGATCGAGCGGGCACTGACCGGCCAGGGCCTCGGGCGGCTCGACCGCGGCCTGACGCGCGCCGCCGCCGGCGCCCGCAGCGCGGGTGAGGGGGCGCGCTCGCTGCACGCCGCGACCGGCGAGGTGGAGACAGGGTCGGCCGATCTGACGGCGGGCATCGAGAGCGCCGAGCGCGGAGCGGCGACCGTCGCCCAGGGGGTCGACGAAGCCAACGGCGGCAGCTCGCGGCTGGCGCGCGGAGCCGAGCGCGCCAGCAGCGGCGCCGGCGAGCTGAGCGCGCGGATCGCCGACGCGCGCACGACGTCGCAGACGTTCTCGCACCAGGCCAAGGTGCTGCGCAACGACCTGGAGACCGGACGCGACCAGCTGCGCGCCCTTGCCCCCCCGATCGGCTCGGCCGACGACAGCCTCGCGCGCACCCTGCGGGCACTCGACGCGATGACCACCGGCCGCGCCGACCCGCGCTTCCAGGAGGCGCTGGAAGCCGCTCGTTCCGCCCGCCAGGCGCTGACCGGCGCCGACCCCACCAGCGGCGAACAGCTCGATCCCGCCTACGCCGGCGTGGCGGCCGGGATCGCCGACGCCGAGGGGCAGTTCGCCCTTGGCCTCTACCTGTCCGACCGCCTGCGCACCCAGGGCCGGCGCACCGAGCGCGGCGTACAGCGTCTGTCCAAGGGCGCGGACTCCCTCGATGCGGGCCTGAAGCGACTTTCGGCCTCCAACCAGCGTCTCTCCGACGGGTTGCAACGACTCGCGACCGGCGGCGTGCAGCTGCCCGCGGGGCTGGAACGGCTCGTCGCCGGCGCGCAGCGCCTCACCGCCGGCGTCGCACAGGTAAATGCCGGCGCGGGCAGACTCTCCGCCGGCATCGGGGGCCCCGGCTCCGAACCGGGTCTCGCCGGCGGCATCGGGCAGATGGCCGAGGGGGTCGCCGACCAGCGCCGTAGCGGACAGTCGGAGCGCATCGAGCGGGAGTCGCCCAGGCTGTTCGAGTCCGGCATGCTGCCGCTGGCGCTCGTCGACGGCACACAGCCCGCGGCCCGCGAGCGGACGCAGTTCGTCCTCGATCTCTCGAACGGCGGTCGGACCGCCCAGATGACGGCCTTCCCCACCTTCGCGGCCAACGATCCGCGCGTCGGAGAGCTGCGCGAGCGCATCGCGCTCGCCGCCGAGCGGATCGAGCGCCCGGGCCTCGAAGTCGCGGTCGGCGGTCCCGCCGCTCTGTTCGACGACTACACCGACGCGTCGACGGCTCGGCTGCCGCTGACGGTCACGATCTTCATGCTGGTCTCGCTACTGATCCTCACGGTGGCCGTACGGGCGATACCGCTCGCGCTGCTCTGCGTCGCGTTGAACCTGCTCACGGTCGGGGTCACCTTCGGCGTGATGCAGCTCACGTTCGGCACCGACAATCCCCTGTTCGGCGGCGCCGGGTACGTCGACGTCATCTCGCTGGGGCTCACGCTGGGCGTGGTCTTCGCCCTCTCGATCGACTACCAGGTGTTCCTGCTGGGACGCATCCGC
>CAZVRI010000016.1:0-3224 GCA_964629855.1 uncultured Thermoleophilaceae bacterium | reverse complement strand
ATCCGCGAGGAGTACCGGACGACGGGCGACAACGAGCGCGCGCTGACCGCGGCGATCGGCGCGACAGCAAGCGTGATCTCCGGCGCGGCGATCGTGATGGTCGCGGTATTCCTGGCGTTCTGCCTCTCGTCCTACATCGGCATCCGGCAGATGGGCGTCGGTCTCGCGATCGCGGTCTTCCTCGACGCGACCGTCGTGCGGCTGGTCCTGCTGCCGGCGGCGATGAGGCTGGTCGGGGACCGCATCTGGTGGATGCCCGGCTGGCTCGACCGGCGCCTGCCGAACGTCTCGCTCTGACCGGCCCCCGGGCCGGCTACTGGCTGGCGTGGGCGATGCCTGCGTAGCCGCAAATCGTCCCGCGCACGCTGCCATCGCCAAGCCGCAGGTAGTCGCGTTCGAGCTGCGCCGGTCCCCGGTCGGAGATCAGTCGCAGGCCGTTGCGCTCCAGCAGCGACGGCAGCTGTGGCGGATCGATCGTGAACCTGTAGGGCTCGCCGACCCGCTCGACGTTGCGAACCATCCGCTCGGCGCCGTGGTAGCGAGCCGGCTCGTCGAATGCCGACGCGTAGACGTAGTCGAAGCAGATCGAGCTGCCGGCGCCGGCCTCCTCGGCGACGAACGTCAATAGACGGTCGACCGCCTCTGGATCGAGGTACATCATCACCCCGGAGCAGAGGAACAGCGTCCGCGCGCTGGCGTCGTAGTCGTGCGCCATCAGCGAGCGCAGCGGCGTCTCGAGGTTGAGGTCGAGCGCGACAGGCGTCGCGCGGCTGTCGCCGAGCCCGCTCCGCAGCGCCCGTCGGCGCTTGCGCTCCAGGACCGCCGGCCGATCGACTTCGTACGCGCGTACCGCGGCGAGCCGCTCGGCAAAGCGGTAGACGCGAGTGTCGAAGCCGCTGCCGACCAGCACGAACTGCTCGATGCCGGCGTCGACCTCTCGCTCGAGCACCGCGTCGAGGCACTTGGCGCGGGCGGTCTCGTACTCGTAGTAGCCGGGCGCATAGCGCTCCCACGCGCGCAAGAGGAGCGGCCAAGCCCCGGGCACGCGGCGCAGGGCACGCAGACGCGGATCGATCAGCTCCCCGGCTAGGTAGTCGGGATTGTGCAGCAGCGGGTCACGCGCGCCGACGGCGCGCAGCCACGCGGTGCCCTCCGCCGTCACGACGATCTGGCGCCTGGCAGCCAGCGCTCTCACGGGCTTCATAGCGCCTCCCCCCGGTCGGCGGCTGGCAGGTCGATCGACTCCGCAAGCCACTGCTCGACGGCCGCGGCGGTCGTCGCGGAGCTTCCCTCGACCAACGCGAAGTGGTCGCCCTCCACCTCGACGGCGGAGTAGTCCTGCCCGGTCGCCAGGATCGACGCCTCGGGCGGGGCGACGCGCTCCGACGCCCAGGCGATCAACATCGGCGCGGCCACCATCGGCGGCTCCCAGCCGCTGGACACCCGCAGATAGCCACCCATCGCGGTCAAGCGGATCGCATCCACTCCGCCGCCGACGTCGGCGGCCTCGACGCCGGCGCCGGGCGGCTCGGGGCCGTCCGGTTCGCTGGACCCGATGCTGACCTGCCCGGCCAGGCGACTCACCAGCTGCTGCTGGAACGCGTCAGCGGTGTGAGTGGGGCCGCCATCCGGGTCGAGCAGGACGAGCCCGGCCGGCGGTTCGCCCGCGCGCTCGAGCCGCGCGCAGACCTCGAGCGCGAGCAGCGAGCCCGACGAGAACGCGACCAGCACCACGGGACCGCCGTCCGCCGCGCGGCGGACGGCGTCAGCGGTCGTCTCGGCGGCGTCGTCGAGCGTCGCCGGAAGCGGCTCGTCAGCTTGGAAGCCGGGATACGACAGCGCGCTGACCGCGCGCACGCCGCGCGACGGCTTGGCGAAATGGGCGAACTGGTGCGGCCCCGACATCGACATGACCGTCGGGAAGCAGACGAGCCGCGTATCCGCGGGGCCGTCGGCGAGCTTCACCACCCCGGTCTCCCCCTGTCCGTCGCCCCAGCTGAAGGAGCTGCGGAAGCTGGATGCCTGCTGCAGCAGCCCTAGGTACTCGTAGAGCCGGCCGCTTGCTCCGGCGTCGGAGAGCATCGAGCTGAGCAGGTCCTCGGTCGTGCCGGCAGCCACCTCGCCGCCGTCGATGAGAGCCACCAGATGGGCGGCGAGCGAGGACGACGTCGGATGGTCGAAGACCGCGTGCGGAGCGAGCCGCACCCCGGCAAGCGCGTTGAGCCGCTTGACCAGCTCGGCCGCGGAGAGCGAATCGAAGCCGAGCTCCAGCAGCTGGCGGTCGTCGTCGATCGCGCTCGTGTCGGCGTGGCCGAGCACCTTGGCGACCTCCTCCTTGACCGCGTCGACCACCGCCCGCTCACGCGCCGCGGGGTCGAGATCCTCGAGCCCGCGCAGCCATGATGCCTGCGCCACCTGCGGCGCGACCGGCTCCCGCACGAGGCCGCGCAGCAGTGGCGGAAGCGTCCCCGCGCGAGCGGCGCGGCGCAGCTCCCCACGGTCGAGCGGCACCGGCAGCACGACGGCGCCGGCCGCCGCGCAGCCGGCGTCGAGTAGCTCGAGCCCGCGTTCGTCGGAGATCGCCTCGTTGCCCCAGGCGAGCGAGGTCGCTGCGAGGCCGTCGGCGCGGCGCCGCGCGGCGAGCGCGTCGAGGAACGCGTTGCCGACGGCGTAGCCGCCCTGCCCCGCTCCACCGAGCGTCGCCGCGAACGAGGAGAACAGGACGAACGCCGACAGCTCGCTGTCGGCGCTGAGCTCGTGGAGGTTGACGGCCGCGTCGACCTTCGGGCGCATCGCCGCGGCGAGCCCCTCGGGTGTTAGGTCCGCGACGGGGTCGTCGCCGGTGACGCCGGCCGCGTGGACGACCCCAGTCAGCGGACGGTCCACCGGCAGGCCGGCGAGCAGCGCCGCGAGCGCCTCGCGGTCGGCGACGTCGCACGCCGCGATCTCAACATCGGCGCCGAGTGCCGTCAGCTCGCGCTCGAGCTCCGCGGCGCCGTCGGCGTCCGGCCCACGCCGGCTGACCAACAGCAGCCGCCGCACGTCGTGGACGGCGACGAGGTGCCTGGCGACCAGTCCGCCGAACGCGCCGGTCGCGCCCGTAACCAGGACCGTCCCGTCGCCATAGGAGACCGGCTGCCCGAGCGCGTCGGCGCCGACGCGTACGAGGCGGGGCGCCAGCAGCGCACCGTCCCTGAGCGCCAGCTGCGGCTCGCGCATGGCGA
>CAZVRI010000015.1:37893-46084 GCA_964629855.1 uncultured Thermoleophilaceae bacterium | reverse complement strand
CGTCGACCGCAAGAAGGAGCTGATCATCAACGCGGCGGGCAAGAACATGTCGCCGGCGAACATCGAGTCGCACCTCAAGGCGTCGAGCTCGCTGATCGGCCAGGCGATCGCGATCGGCGACGGCCGCCCCTACAACGTCGCGCTGATCACGCTCGATCCCGACTTCGCGCCGGTCTTCGCCCAGCAGAACGGCATCGAGGACGTCTCACTGCCCAACCTGGCCACCAATCAGGCGATCCTCGACGAGGTCGCGCGCGGCGTCGAGGCGGCCAACGCCAAGCTCGCCCGCGTCGAGCAGATCAAGAAGTTCAAGCTGCTGCCCGAGGACTGGCCGCCCGGCGGCGACGAGCTGACCCCGACGATGAAGCTCAAGCGCCGCCCGATCGACGACAAGTACGCCGCCGAGATCGAAGCCCTCTACGCCGGCTGACCGAGCGTCGCGCGGGGGTGGGCGTCGAAGTAGACGTCCTTGAGGCGGTCGCTGGAGAGGTGGGTGTAGAGCTGGGTGGTGGCGACGTCGGCGTGGCCGAGCATCTCCTGGACGGCGCGGAGGTCGCAGCCGCCGGCGAGTAGGTGGGTCGCGAAGGTGTGGCGGAGGGTGTGTGGGCTCATCCGGTCGGCGAGGCCGGCGGAGCGGGCGTGGCGTTGGACGATCTTGTAGAGGCCCTGGCGCGAGAGGGCGCTGCCGCGGAAGTTGACGAACAGGTGCGGCTCGACGGATGCGCCGATCAGCTGGGGGCGGCCGCGCTCCAGGTAGCGGCGGATAGCCTCCGCGGCGGTGCGGCCGATCGGGATGAGGCGCTCCTTCGAGCCCTTGCCGTGGGCGCGCAGGACGAGCTCGTCGAGGTCTAGGTCGGTGACCGCAAGGCCGGTCGCCTCGGAGGCGCGCAGACCGCAGGCGTACATCAGCTCGAGCAGCGCCTGGTCGCGCAGCGCGATCGGCTCGGTGCCGGCGGGCTGGGCGAGCAGCTTTTCGACCTCGCCGCGGGTCAGCACCTGCGGCAGTTTGCGGCTCTTGCGCGGCGCGGCCAGCTTGGAGGTGGGATCTGCGTCGAGGATCTCCTCGCGGCGCAGGTGCTTGTAGAAGGAGCGCAGGCAGGCCTGCTTGCGGTTGACCGTCGCGGGCGAGGCGACCTTGCCATCGGCGCCACCGAGACTGGCGAGGAAGTCGGCGATGTCGACCGGCTCGACCTCCAGCGCGCCGACGCCACGCTCGTCGAGGAAACGGCCGAACTGCAAGAGGTCCGATCTGTACGCCTCGAGCGTGTTGCGCGACAGGCCGCGCTCGAACTCGAGATAGGCGACGAAGTCGAGCACCAGGTGCTCGTAGGGCCGGCTCTCAGGCGGTGCAACGACGGTCGCCACAGTGCAGGATTCGCTGTTGTTGATAGAAGCCCTGGCCGATGCCCGAGCTTCCCGAGGTCGAGACGATCCGCCGACAGCTGGCTCCGCACCTCGAGGGGCGCAGGATCGAGCGCGCCGAGGTGCTCGACGCGCGCTGGTCCGAGCCGGCCGCGCCCGCCGAGCTGGCCGACGCGGTCGAAGGCCGTGAGGTGCTCGCGGTCGGCCGGCGCGGCAAATACTTCGACGTCGAGCTGGACGGCGAGGTCCACCTGGTCATGCACCTGCGGATGACAGGCAACCTCCTGCTGATCCCACCCGACGACGATCGTGAGCAGCCCTACGTGCGGGTCCGCTTCGCGCTCGACGACGGGTCGACGGTGCTGTTCGCCGACCCACGACGGTTCGGGACCGGGCTCGCGCTGCTCGGCGATGCCGCCCGCGACGAGTACTTCTCGTCACGGCTCGGCGTCGAGCCGCTCAGCCCCGACTTCACGGCGGCGGCGCTGCAAGCGCTGGCGAAGGGGCGGCGGTCCCCGGTCAAGGCGTTCCTGCTGTCGCAGGAGCGGATCGCCGGGGTCGGCAACATCTACGCCGACGAGGCGCTGTTCCGCGCCCGGATCCACCCGCTGCGGCCGGTCGGAACACTGAAGCGCCAGCAGATCGAAGCGCTGCACGCCGCGGTGATCGAGTCGCTCGAGGCGGGGATAGACGCCCGCGGAGCGTCGATCGACGACTTCCGCCACACCGACGGCGCCCGCGGCAGCTTCCAAGACCGCTTCCTGGTCCACCGCCGCGAGGGCGAGCCCTGCCCGCGCTGCGGGACGACGATCGTGAAGCTGCGCGCCGCCGGGCGAGGGACCTACATCTGTCCCAAGTGCCAGCCCAAACCGCGGTCCTAGGTCCATCCGTCCGCTGCTGGGCGCAGCATGGAGGGGTGGCCGGCAGCTTCAAGACCGAGGCGGTGGTGTTGCGATCGATCCGTTACGGCGAGGCGGATCGGATCCTGCACCTCTACAGCGTCGACCGCGGCCGGATTGGCGCGATCGCCAAGGGGGTGCGGCGGACGCGGTCGCGGATGGGTGGGCGGCTGGAGCCGATGTCGCGGGTGCGGCTGATCCTGCGGCAGGGCAGGGGAGACCTCAGCACCGTCTCCGGCGTCGACACGGTGAGCGCCTACCCGGGGCTGCGCGAGCAGCGGGCCGCGCTGGAGCGGGCCTCCCAGGCCTGCGAGTCGGTGCTGCGGCTGCTGGACTCCGGCGAGCCGAACCCCGCCGCCTACCACCTGCTCTGCAACCAGCTCGCGCTGCTCGACGGCAACACCGCCATGGCGACACGGGCGCAGTCGCTCGCCTTCAGGATCAAGCTGCTGCTGGCATCCGGATTCGCGCCGGAGCTAGCCTCGTGTGCGTCCTGCGGCGAGGTCGAGCACCTCGCCGGCTTCTCGCCGTCGGCGGGCGGTGTCGTCTGCGCGAGCTGCGAAGCGGGCTCGTTCCCACTCGGCGCCGAGGCACACGGCTTCCTGGTCGCCGCGCTCGGCCGTCCACTCGCCGAGGCGCCCGACGCGTCGGACGTGGCTCTAGGCCAGGCCGACCGCGCGATCGCCGAGACGCTCGAGCACCACGCTCATGTGCGTCTGCGCCGCGTCGCCTAGGTGTTCCAGGCTCTTATGACCTGCGTCTCGTGCTCCCAGCCGAGCGCGCTGAGCTTGCCGGTGGCGAGCGCGAGGCGGGAGCCGCCCTGGGGTGGCATGCCGATCCAGAGCGCGGCGAGCACGCGCAGGATGTGCCCGTGGGCGAAGACGGCGACGTCGCCGGTGGTCGCGGCCAGCTCGGAGATCAGCGGCCGCAGGCGGGCCTCGACCTGCTCGAAGGTCTCGGCGTTCGGGGTCGGGTGGGTCCAGACGGTCCAGCCGGGATAGCTCTCGCGCAGCTGGGCGGTGGTCAGGCCCTCGGCGTCGCCGTAGTCGAGCTCCATCAGCTCGGGTCGCTGCTCGGCACGGTCGCCGAGGCCGGCGAGCTCACACGTCTCGACGGCGCGCGACAGCGGGCTGACGAGCACCTTGGCGAGCTCGCGCTCGGCCAGCCGGGGCCGCAGCGTGGCGGCCTGGCGCCTGCCCTCGTCCGTCAGCGGCACGTCGGTGCGCCCGGTGTGGCGGAGGTCGCGGCTCCACTCGGTCTCGCCGTGGCGGGCGAGCACGATCTCCGGCTTCATGCGCGGGTGCGCGAACGCGAACGAGCTTGCTTGCCCTCGACGCCGAGGTAGTCGGCGCGGACGTTGAGGATGTGGCGCTCCATCGCGTTGGCGGCCCGCTTGGGGTGCTTGCGCTCGATCGCGGCGCAGACACGCTCGACGTCGAGCAGCGACGCGGCGCGGAGCTTCCTGTCGCTGACGATCGCCGTTCGCGTCAGCGTCGCCAGCTCGCCGAGCCTGTTGAGCGTGCCGACCAAGACGGGACTGCGACTTGCCTGGGCGACGAGATCGTGGAACTTCGCGTCGGAGAGGTTGAAGGTGTCAGGATCGTCGATCTTGTCACTCATCAGCTCGACGAGCCGCCGCATCTCCTCCGACTCGCGCTCGGTCCTACGCAGAGCGGCCCACTCGGCCGCAAGGGGCTCAAGGCGGGCCCGTATGTCGTAAACAGCATGAGGATCGATCTGCGAGACGTAGGTCCCCGATCCGCGTCGTGACTCGAGCACGCCACCGCTGCGCAGGCGCCGGATTCCCTCGCGCAGCGCCGGACGCGAGAGTCCTAGCTGCTGAGCTAGCTCCCGCTCCGACGGCAGTCGATTTCCCGGCTCGTACTCGCCACTGACGATCAGCGCCCGGATTCCGCCTGCTGCACGATCTGCTGCGGTATCCACTCGGCGAGTCTAACGCGGGGTCATGTGGTCAGTTGGAGCAAGCCAAGGTGCTTACAGCCACTATGCCTAAAGTCACCGGGCACCGGCGGCGATACCCGGAGGGATGGGTATGACGCCGCCGGCGAGCCGAAGCTCTACGAATCGGCGCGGGCGGGCTCACGGGGAGGGTTCGGTCCGTGATGCATGCCTGCGCTGACCGCAGCCGGTGATGGGTCGACTCGCAGCCCAAGGAGAGGGCGCGGGTCGAAGTCTTGAAGAAGATTGGAAGACACAGTCAGGAAGTATTGGACTGACCACTTTGGTCTTACCCATGTTACAGCCGGTCCGGACGAATGCAACCCCCAGACCGGGATGTAAGGCCATGTCTAGGCAGCGGCCGGCCGTTAGGTTACGGTAGCCGCGGCTGCACCGCTCAGGGGACGAGGAGGAGACATGGCTGGAAGCTGGGACCGGGCCTATACGCGCCGCCAGGCGATCGGGATCGGAGCGGCGGGCGTGGGCGCGTTCTACCTCGCGGCCTGCGGTGGCGACGAGTCGACGTCGAGCGGCGGGCGCGACGTGTCGGTGACCTTCGACTTCGAGTACGCCGGCAAGCCGGGCAGCATGAAGAGGTACTGGGAGACCCTGCGCGACCGGCTCGCCGAGTCGGACGTCGACGCGCGGCTGACCGACCTGTCGTTCCTCAACTACGCGAACATGCAGGCGCGGCTCCAGAGCGCCCACGCCGCCAAGCGCGGCGCGACGATCGAGACCTGGTTCCCCGACTGGTTCACCTACGAGTTCATCAGCCAGGGGGCGCTCACGCCGGTCGAGGACCTCGTCAGCGACGGCGAGACCGACGACTGGCTGTTCGCCAACCGGATCGACGGCAAGTACTGGGGCGCGCCGTTCTACGCCGAGCAGGCGCTGCTCGTAGCCAACAAGAAGCACCTCGACAAGGCGGGCGTCGAGATCGGCGACCGGCTCGAGTCCTGGGACGCGTTCATGGACATCTGCGCGAAGGTCAAGCGCTCGGGCGAGCTGCCGGTGATGATCGGCGCCGCCGACGGCTTCTCGTGCGACAAGTGGTCGCAGGCGTCGAGCATGGAGTTCATGGAGTCGGTCAAGGACCTGCCGCACAACCTGCTCGGCGAGCTACCGACCAGCGAGCCGGTGGTGTCGGCCTGGATGGACTACTTCAACCAGCTGACCCGCGACGGCTACGCGAACGACGACGTGGTGAAGATCACCGAGCAGCAGTCGCTCGACCGCTTCCTGGGCGGCGAGGGCGCCTTCGCGATGATCTACCCGGGCATCATCTTCGACAAGGACCCCGACACCTTCCGGGTCGTCGGCTACTGGGAGGGACCGGCCAAGTACTCCGCGCCGGTCGCCGTCGCCGGGGATCTCGCGCTGATCACCAGCTACGGCAAGAACCAGGAGGCGGCCGGCCGCGTGATCGAGTTCATGCAGGAGCCCGAGCAGCTCCAGATGTTCAGCGAGGTGACGGGCGAGATGCCCTGCAACCGCAAGTTCGACCCGAGCCATCTCGGCGCGCTCGAGCAGGACACCTGGAAGCTGCTCAACGACCCGGGGCCGGGCAAGGTCGCCACATGGCCGCGCAACTACCTGCCGACCGTCGGGGTGGACGTCATCTGGGAGCTCGGGCCGAAGGCCTTCGCGGGCGAGAGCACCGCCAAGCTCCAGGCCGCCTATACAGACCGCATGGCGCGTTACCGTGAGCAGAACAGTGCCCAAGTCGAGCAGTACAAGAAGTACCTGGACTCGATCGAGGGCTAGGTGAGCGCCGCGGGGGCGGCGCTGCGACGCCTCGGCGGCTGGCCATGGGTGTTGCCGGCACTGGTGGCTGTGGGGCTGGTCGTCGTCTTTCCGATCGTCAAGGTCGTCCAGTACAGCCTCACCGACAAGACGACCTTCCTCGAGGGGAAATTTGTTGGTCTCGACAATTACAGTCACCTGCTCGGTGACGACCTCTTCTGGAGCGCGGTCAAGAACAACCTGATCCTGCTGCTGAGCGTTCCGCTGAGCATCGTCCTGGCGCTGGCGATCGCCGGGATCCTCTACCGCGGCGTGCGCGGCGCCTGGCTCTACGAGCTGCTGATCTTCATGCCGTTCCTGCCGGCGATCGCCTCGATCGCCGTCGTCTTCCTCTATCTGCTCGGCAACGACGGCCCGCTCAACGAGCTGCTGCGCGGCGCCGGGCTGGACGGGGCGGCACACGCCTGGCTGGTCGAGCCCGAGACGGCGATCTGGAGCATCCTCGGCGTGATCCTCTGGAAGCGCGTCGGCTTCACCGTCCTGCTGTTCATGGCCCGCCTGGCCAGCATCGACCGGGCGCAGTTCGACGCCGCGGCCGTCGACGGGGCCGGCTGGACGCGGACCTACTGTCAGGTGGCGATCCCGCAGATGCGCGGGATCATCGGCCTGGCGGCGGTGTTCGGGTTCGTCGAGGCCTTCTCCTGGACCTTCGCCTACGTCGCGATCCTCACGCGCGGCGGCCCGGACAGGAGCACCTACACCCTCGACTTCCTGCTCTACAAGCTGCAGTTCGACGATCAGCTCGTCGGTCTCGCGTCGGCGATCGCCGTCCTGCTGCTGATCGTCGCGCTCGTCGTGGCGGCCTACCGCGTGCACCGTGCGCGCACCGAGGCGTTCGCGTGAGGGCGACGGCGCGGCGACGCTGGCGGCGGCCGATCGTGGCGGCGGGCCAGCACGGCTTCCTGCTCGCCGTCGTCCTGGTGTCGGTGTTCCCGCTCTATGTGATGCTGATCGCCTCGTTCCAGCGCGCGACCAGCTTCGACGGCGTAGAGCTGCTGCCGACGCTGCATCCGACCTTCGACAACTACTCGCGCGTCTGGAACGAGCTCGGGTTCAACCGGATGTTCCTCAACAGCACGATCCTCAGCCTGACCTCGGCGCTCGCGACGACGCTGCTCGCGGCGGGCGCGGCCTACGGGTTCACCCGCTTCCGCTTCGCGGGACGTGGGGTGCTGCTGGTCGGCGTCATCGGCCTGATGGCGATCCCGCCGGTGGTCGTGATCGTGCCGCTGTTCCTCCTGATGAACGATCTCGGCATGGTCAACGAGCTGAGCTCGGCGATCGTCGCGGAGATCGGGCTGCTGCTGCCGTTCGCGACGTTCCTGATGTTCACCTATATGAAGGAGCTGCCGGTCGAGCTGTTCGAGGCGGCGGAGGTCGACGGCGCCTCCCGCTGGCGGCAGTTCGCCGAGATCGCCTTTCCGCTCTCGCGGCCGGCGCTCGCCACGACGATGGTCATCTGTGCGCTCTACGCCTGGAACGAGCTGCTGATCCCGATCGTCCTCTGGCAGACGGAGCAGCTGACGACGCTGATGGTTGGGCTTGCCGTGATCGGGCCGAGCCGGTCCGGCGCCCAGGACGTGCCGCTGCTGATGGCGGGGGTCGTGATCTCGATCCTGCCGCTGGCGCTGGCTTTCCTGATCGGCAGGCGGTCGCTCGTCAAGGGCTTGATCGAGGGTGGGGAGCGCTAGCCGTGGCGTCGGTCGAGCTGCGCCAGGCGCGCAAGAGCTTCCCGGACGGGACCGAGGCCCTGGGCGGGATCGACCACCAGGTCGAGGACGGCGAGCTGATGGTGCTCGTCGGTCCCTCCGGCTGTGGCAAGACGACTGCGCTGCGCTCGATCGCCGGCCTCGAGCGGCTGACGTCGGGGAGCGTGCTGATCGACGGCGAGGACGTCGGCGACACGCCGCCCGCCGAACGCGACGTCGCGATGGTCTTCCAGAACTACGCGCTCTACCCGCACATGACGGTTGGGCGCAACATCGCCTTCGGCCTGCGGGCGCGCGGCGTGCCGCGCGACGAGCAGCGCGAGCGCGTCCACCGGATCGCCAAGGTGCTCGACGTCGAGTCGCTGCTGGAGCGCAAGCCGAAGTCGCTGTCCGGCGGCCAGCGCCAGCGTGTCGCGATGGGACGGGCGATCGTGCGCCAGGCCGACGCGTTCCTCTTCG
>CAZVRI010000015.1:34728-37883 GCA_964629855.1 uncultured Thermoleophilaceae bacterium | reverse complement strand
CGCTGTCGAACCTCGACGCGCGGCTGCGGGTCCAGATGCGCGGCGAGATCGTGCGCATCCAGCGCGATCTCGGCACGACGACGATCTACGTCACCCACGACCAGGTCGAGGCGATGACGATGGGCACGCGCGTCGCCGTCATGGACCGCGGAACGCTGCGCCAGGTCGACACCCCGGAGCGGCTCTACGAGGCGCCGGCGGACGTCTTCGTCGCCCGCTTCATGGGCAGCCCGCCGATGAGTCTGCTGGTCGGGCGGCTGGCGGTCGCCGGCGGCAGGGTGATCTGTCACCTCGGCGAGGCGAGCGTCGAGCTGCCGGAGGCGGTCGTCGCGGCGCGGCCCGACCTGCACGACTACGCCGATCGTGATGTGATCGTGGGCGTGCGCTCGGAGGGGTTCTCGATCGCGCCCGCGGGAAGCGTGGGCGCTCTGCCAGGCCGGATCCATCTCGTCGAGATGCTCGGGTCGGAGTCGCTTGCCCATGTCGAGGTCGGTGTGCCCGCCTATGAGGGCGGCCGCGACGGTCAGCTCAGCGGCCGCTTTCCCGGCCGGCTCGGAGTCTCCGCGGGTGATGCCGTCGGCGTCGAGATCGACCCGACGCGGATCGAGCTCTTCGACCCCGAGACCGGAAAGGCCCTGAGGAGGGTGTGGCGTTGACAGCGGTTGACGACACCGTGCCGCGGATCGACCTCGCTGGCCGGCGCGCGCTGGTGACGGGCGCCGGTTCGGGGATGGGGCGCTCGACTGCGCGCGTGCTCGCGGCCTGCGGCGCCGAGGTCGTGGCGAGCGACATCCGCGGTGAGACGGCCGCCGAGACTGCCGACCTCTGCCGCGCCGCCGGCGGCCAGGCGCTCGACCTGCGGCTCGACGTCACCGACGACGCCGCGGTCCTGGCGGCCGTGGAGCAGGTGAAGGCCGACCACGGGCCGATCGACATCGCGGTGATGTGCGCGGGAATCGGCGCCTTCGCCCCGATCGAGGACGTCACCGAGGACGAGCTCGACGGCGTGATGGCGGTCAGCCTGCGCGGGACCTATTCGGTCGCGCGCGCGACGCTGCCGGCGATGCGGCGCAACGGCTGGGGCCGGCTGGTCGGCTTCTCGTCGCTGAACGGCAAGACGCCGTTCGCCGAGCTGGCGCACTACTCGGCGGCGAAGGCGGCGATCATCGGCTTCACCCAGGCTGTCGCGCTCGAGGTCGCCGACACGGGGGTCACGGTCAACTGCGTCTGCCCGGGGATGGTCGATACGCCGCTGCTCGACGCCGACCTCGAGCTGATGCGGCGCACCAATCCCGAGGCGACGATGGACGACGTCCGCGCCGCGCTCGGCACCGACGTCCCGCTCGGCCGGATCGCCCAGCCGGTCGAGATCGCGCGGACCGTTGCCTTCCTCGCCAGCGACGCCGGCGGCTACATCACCGCGCAGGCGGTCAACGTCTGCGGTGGGATGGAGCTCCATTGAGCTGCCTGCTGACCGGAGAGGACGGGCCGCTGGTCGCCGCCGTGCGCGCGGGCCTGGAGGCCGCCGGCGAGCGCGTCGTCTGGGCGCCGGCCGCCGCCAGCCGCGCCGAGGCCGAGCAGGCGGTCGCCGTCGCCGAGGCGGAGGCCGGCCCGCTGACGGCGCTGATCGCCTGTCCGCCTGCCGCGGCCCCGGTCGCCTTCGACGAGCTGTCGCCCGCCGTCTTCGACGGCACGCAGGCCGTCGCTTTCCGCAGCCCGTTCCTCTTCACCCAGGCGGCGCTGCCCCGGCTGCGGGCCGCCGAGCACGGGCGGCTGGTCTATGTCGTCTCGGCGCTCGGGGTCTCGGCCGAGCCGCAGACCGCGCACGTCGCGAGCGCTGCCCAGGCCACGATCGCGCTGATGCGCACCGCGACGCTCGAGGTGACGGCGCCGCTGACCGCGAACGCGATCGCGGTCGCCACCGGTGAGTCGCCGACCGCACCGGAGGACGTCGCCGACTCGGCCCTCTGGCTGCTGCGACCCCAGAGCGACCGCCTGACCGGCCAGGTCCTGACGCTCGCCGGCGCCACCGCGCCGCCGGCCTAGGCTGCCCGTATGCGGCGAATCGGCCTGCTCGCACCGATGCGCGAGCTCCCGGGGGAGTTCGGCGACGTCGTGGCCGGCGTGCGCGAGCCGGTGTCGCTCTGGCAGACGATCGTCGAGATGGTCGACAGCCACGACCCCGCGGAGCTGGCACGGTCCGCCGACCCCGCCGTCCTGCGGCCGGCGGCGGAGCGGATGGCCCGCTGGCGGCCGGACGCCGTCGCCTGGGGCTGCACGAGCGCGTCGTTCGCCTCGGGGCGGGCGGTGGCAGTCGAGCAGCGGCGGACGATCGAGCAGGCGGCCGGCGCTCCGGCGACGAGCACGTCGCTTGCCTTCGTCGAGGCGCTCGGTGCGCTCGGCGCCGACACGGTGGCGCTGCTGTCGCCCTACCCGGAGCCGGCCACCGCGGCGTTCGTCGACTTCCTGGCCGAGTGGGGGATAGCGGTGCGCGACCTGCGCGCGCTCGGCTACCCGACCGGCGCCGACTCGGAGAGCCTGCGGGCGTCGGAGATCGCCCAGACCGTCGCCGAGCTCGACGGCGACTGCCCGATCGTCGTGCCCGACACCGCCGTCTGGGGCTTCGAGCTGCTCGCGGCCCTCGGTCCACGTTCGGCCGCGCCGCTGCTGACCGCGAACCAGGTGACGCTCTGGCACGCCTTCGACCTCGCCGGCGTATCGACGGACGTCGAGCGCTTCGAATCTCTGCGCGGCCTGAGCCCGCCTGGTATCACCAACACCAACGCCGAATCGGAGGAGGGCAGATGACGGACACGCTGGTCGTGTGGAATCCGAGCACCGGGGAGCCGCTGGGGGAGGTCCCGGAGAGCACGGCGGAGGACGTCGATCGCGCGGTCCAGACCGCCCGCCGCGCCCAGCGTGAGTGGTGGGCGCTCGCCCCGTACGAGCGCGAGCGCATCCTCAACCGCATCGGCGACCTGATCGAGCGCGACAAGGATCGACTCGCCCAGATCGACAGCGACAACATCGGCAAGACGCTCGACTTCGTGCGCGCCGAGATCGACTTCGCCGTCGAGGCGTTCCACTTCGCCGCCGGCCACCCGACCCGCGCCCACGGTCAGCAGATCCCGATCGGCGACCCGGGCGCGCTCTGC
>CAZVRI010000015.1:33466-34718 GCA_964629855.1 uncultured Thermoleophilaceae bacterium | reverse complement strand
ACCGCCTGGAACGCCCCGTTCGTCATCGCGACGGCGAAGGTCTCCGGCGCGCTCGCCGCCGGCTGCGCGGTGATCGTCAAGCCAGCTCCGGAGGCGCCGCTGTCGACGATCGAGCTGGCGCGGCTGGTCGAGGAGGCCGGTGCGCCGGCCGGCTGCGTCCAGGTGCTGACCGGCAGCGACACGACCGGAGCGGCGCTCACCGCGCATCCCGGCGTCGACAAGACGAGCTTCACCGGATCGTTCGAGACCGCGCGCGAGGTGCTGCGCACGGTCGCCCTCCGCTGCCGGCCCGCGGCGATCGAGCTGGGCGGCAAGAGCCCGAACATCGTCTTCGCCGACGTCGACCTGGAGGCGTCGCTCGACAGCATCCTCGTCGGCGCGCTGTCGAGCACCGGCCAGGAGTGCTGCGCCGGCGCGCGGATCCTCGTCGAGCGCTCGGTGCGCGACGAGTTCATGGCGCTGGCGAGCGCGCGCATCGCCACGCTGCGCGGCGGCAACGGCAACGGCGACCCGATCGAGATCGGCCCGATGGTCACCGCCGCCCACCGCGACCGCGTCGCCGGCTTCGTCGAGCGCGCCGTCGGCGAGGGCGCCAACGTCTCCGCCCGCGGCAGCGTCCCGGAGCAGGGCTTCTTCTACCCGCCGACGCTGCTGGACCGGGTGACGCCCTCGATGGAGGTCTGGCGCGAGGAGGTCTTCGGGCCGGTCCTCGCGGTCGACAGCTTCGACAGCGACGACGAGGCGATCGAGAAGGCGAACGCGACGCGCTACGGCCTCGCCGCCGGGGTGTGGACCGCCGACATCGACCGCGCGATCAGGTTCGTGCGCGAGCTGGAGGCCGGACTGGTCTGGGTCAACAGCTATCTGGAGACGATCAGCCCGGCCGCGCCCTTCGGTGGCGGCAAGGACAGCGGCTACGGTCGCGAGCTCGGAACCGAGGGCCCGCTCGAGTTCTCCCAGGTCAAGATCGCGTACGTAAAGGGGGCGCGAGCACGGTCCTGAGACAATCGACCGATGGTTAGCGGCAGCGCCCACGACGTCAGCGGCTTCGCCGACCGCGTCGCCGCGCTCGAGGAGACGACGCTGGTCCCCGCCGCAACCCGCTCCTACCCGGCGCGGCGGGCCGTGCCGGAGCTCGACGCCGCCCACCGCACGCCGTTCCAGCGCGACCGCGACCGGATCGTCCACTGCAAGGCCTTCCGGCGGCTCAAGCACAAGACCCAGGTCTTCATCGCCCCGGAGGGCGACCACT
>CAZVRI010000015.1:0-33456 GCA_964629855.1 uncultured Thermoleophilaceae bacterium | reverse complement strand
CCGCGCGCTCGGCCTCAACGAGGACCTGACCGAGGCGATCGGGCTCGGCCACGATCTCGGCCACCCGCCGTTCGGCCACATCGGCGAGCGGGTGCTCGACGAGCGGCTGCAGGAGCGCTACGGCGTCCGCTTCCGCCACAACGAGCACTCGCTGCGCGTCGTCGAACGGCTCGAGCGCGACGGGCAGGGCCTCAACCTGACCGAGCAGGTGCGCGACGGCATCCTCAACCACACCGGGCCGAACAAGGCGGAGACGCTCGAGGGGCGGATCGTCCGGGTCGTCGACCGGGTCGCCTACATCAACCACGACATCGACGACGCGCTGCGCGCCGGGGTGATCGACCGCGCCGACCTGCCTCCCGCCGAGATCGCGGCGCTCGGCGAGACCGGCTCCGAGCGGATCGAGACGCTGGTCCGCGACCTGATCGAACAGTCGGCGGCCGCCGGCGACGACATCGTCCAGGGCGACGAGGTCGGCGGGGCCATGCTGCGCCTGCGCAAGTTCATGTTCGACCGCGTCTACCTGGCGGCCGACGCGCAGCGTGAGCGGCCGCGGATCGAGCGGCTGCTGCACCGGCTGTTCGACCACTACGCGGACGAGCTGCCGCCCGCCGTCGTCCCCGACGCCTCCGAGCACGAGCGCGTCGTCGACTACCTGGCGGGAATGACCGACCGCTTCGCGATCCGCGCGCTCGCCGACCTCGAGCTGCCCGAGGGCTACTACTAATGCCGGCGCGCTACACCCAGGACTCGATCGAGCGGCTGCGCGAGGCGGTCGACATGGTCGACCTCGTCGGCACGCGCACCGACCTGCGCCGCGTCGGCTCGCGCTGGGTCGGGCTCTGCCCGTTCCACGACGAGCGCACGCCGTCGTTCTCGGTCAATGCCGACCAGGGGCTCTACCACTGCTTCGGCTGCGGGGTCGGCGGCGACGCGATCGGGTTCATCCGCGAGACGGAGGCGCTCGACTTCGGCGAGGCCGTCGAAATGCTCGCCGAGCGCTACAACGTCGAGCTCAAGCGCGAGCGCGAGGACCCGGCCGAGGAGGAGCGGCGCAAGCGCCGTGGGCGGCTGCTCGCATTGTTGGAGCGGACCACCGCGTTCTACGAGAAGTACCTATGGGTTTCGGACGACGCACGAGCGGCGCGCGAGTACCTGGCCGGCCGCGGGCTGTCCGAGGAGACGCTGCGCGCGTTTCGCGTCGGCTGGGCGCCGAGCGGCTGGGACAAGCTGCTGACGGGCGCCCAACGCGACGGCTTCGCCTTCGAGGAGCTGATCGCCGCCGGGCTGGCGCAGCAGAAGCGCTCGGGCAAGGGCGGGGTCGACCGCTTCCGCGAGCGGATCATGTTCCCGCTTGCCGACGCGCGCGGCCGGGTACTGGGTTTCGGCGCGCGCACGATGCGCTCCGACGACCCGGCGAAGTACATCAACACCTCGGAGAACGAGATCTACCACAAGGGTCGCCAGCTGTTCGGCATCGACAAGGCGCGCGTGGCGGCCGCGAAGTCGGGCCGGCTGGTCGTCGTCGAGGGCTACACGGACGTGCTCGCGTTGCATCAGGCGGGCGTGGTTGAGACGGTGGCGATCATGGGCACCGCACTGACCGAGCACCAGCTGGCCGAGCTGGCGCGTGCCGCCGGCGCGGAGGGCGTGGTCTACCTGGCGCTCGACGCCGACAGCTCCGGCCAGCAGGCGATGCTGCGCGCGGCAGAGCTGGCCGAGCAGCGTGACGTCGAGCTGCGTGTCGTTCAGATGCCCGAGGGCGTCGATCCGGCCGAGCTGGTTGCCGCCGAGGGCGCCGATGCGATCACCGGACGGCTCGAGGGCGCGCTGTCGGTGGTCGAGTTCGCTGTGCGCCGGGTGCTGGCCGAGGCCCAGCTCGGCACGCCGGAGGGGCGCGACCGCGCACTCGGCCAGGCGCGCGAGCTGATCGCCGAGACCCCAGCGCAGAGCGCCCGCCGCGACCACCTCGTCCAGCTCGTCGCCGATCGGCTCGACGTCCCGACCGACTACGTCGTGACGGCGGTCGCCAACGCGCCACGCCGCCCGGCCCCGGCCGTTCCGGCGCCCGCGAATTCCCCGTCCTACGGCGATCCCGGCCCGGAGTGGGCTGGCGACCCCGGTCCCGAGCAGCCGTCCGTGGCGCCCTCCGCGCCCGCGGCCGGGCCCGGTGCGGCCGGACTCGAGGCCGAACGGATCTTCCTGGCTCTCTGCCTCTCCTCGGGGCCGTCTGGCCGCGAGTACCTGGAGCGGCTGACGCCGGAGCACCTGACGTCCGCCGTCCTGCAGCGGGTGCGGCTCCACCTGCTCGACCACTTCGACGATCCGCTCGCCGAGCTCGACCCCGAGGACGGCGAGCTGGCTGCGCTCGTCGCAGGCATCGCACTGCGCGCCGAGGAGG
The DNA here is from genome assembly GCA_964629855.1 of uncultured Thermoleophilaceae bacterium. GTDB lineage: Bacteria > Actinomycetota > Thermoleophilia > Solirubrobacterales > Thermoleophilaceae > JAAYBF01. The sequence continues at coordinate 31,055 of CAZVRI010000015.1, read as the reverse complement.
GCGAGCCGGCCGAAGCGCCGCTGCTGCGGATGAGCTTTCTGGCGCTCGAGTTGCGCCGGATCGACCGTGAGATACGCCACTCGCGCCAGGACGGCGATCTCGCCCGCCAGACCGAGCTCGCGGGCGCCCGCCAGCAGGTGCGTCGCGACATGGATGCCGTGATGGGGGAGGTCTCGTGACGCCCGCGCCCGGCAGCGCTCCCGAGGACGACGCCGAGCCGGACGGGCCCGACATCGTCGTCGACTCCGACGAGGAGGAGGACGCCTACGACGAGTTCCACGAGGGCGGGGTTGTCACCGCGGGCGTCCCGGCGGCGCCGCCGGTCGGCGGCACCGAGGACGCAGTGCGCCTCTACCTCCAGCGCATCGGTCGTGTGCCGCTGCTGACGCGCGAGGACGAGGTCCGGCTGGCGCGGCGGATTGAGCAGAACGACATGGCCGCGAAGAACGCCCTGATCGAGGCGAACCTGCGGCTCGTGGTGTCGATCGCCAAGCGCTACCAGGGCCGTGGCCTGACGCTGCTCGACCTGATCCAGGAGGGCAACATGGGCCTGATCCGCGGGGTCGAGAAGTTCGACTGGCGGCGCGGCTTCAAGTTCTCGACCTATGCCACCTGGTGGATCCGCCAGGCGATGACCCGTGCGCTCGCCGACCAGTCGCGCACGATCCGCATTCCCGTCCACATGGTCGAGCGGATGAACAAGGTCCAGGCGACCCGGCGCCAGCTCGCCCAGGAGCTCGAGCGCGACCCGACGCCGGCCGAGATCGCCGTCAAGCTCGATCTGCCCGAGCACAAGGTCGAGCAGCTGCTCAAGCTCGGCCAGGAGCCCGTCTCGCTCGAGACGCCGGTCGGCAGCGGCGAGGAGACCGCCGAGCTGGCCGACTTCATCGCCGACGACGCCGGCGACCGGCCGCTCGAGGTCGTCGCCCGCCAGCTGCGCGACTTCGACGTCCAGGCCGTCCTCGACAGCCTCCCGTCCCGTGAGCGCGCCGTCATCGAGCTCCGCTACGGCCTCGGCGACAAGGGCCCACTGACCCTCGAGGAGATCGGCCGCGAGGTCGGCCTGACCCGCGAGCGCGTCCGCCAGATCGAGGTCCAAACCCTCCACATGCTCCGCGACTCCGGCCGCGCCGGCCCCCTCGAGGGCACCACCGACGACCCGTCTTAGACGGAGGCCGGTATCGTGGTCGGCCGCGTCGGTCCGGGGTAGCTCAATCAGGCAGAGCGATCGGCTGTTAACCGATAGGTTGTGGGTTCGAGTCCCACCCCCGGAGCTTCTGCGCGCGATCTAGGGAAGCGTGTCGCGCAGCCAGGGGATCAGATCGTCGCGGAGGACGGTCGGATCGATCGTGTGGGGCAGGGGGTACTCGCGGTAGAGGACGTCCGCGCCGGCGGCTTCGAGCGTGTCGCGGGCGGTGTGTGCGTAGTCGATCGAGATGATCGGGTCGAGCGTGCCGTGGCCGATCGCGACTCGCGGCAGTGGACGGTCGAGGTTCGCCTCCCAGCCGGGAACCGTGGGGATGAAGCCGCTGAGCGCCAGGATGCCGGCGGGGCGGGGGCGGCCCTGGCCGAGACCGAGCGCGTAGCTCATCACCGTGCCCTGCGAGAAGCCGCCGAGGACGGTGCGCTCAGGCGGGATGCCGGTCTTGGCAGCGAGGGCGTCGTGGAAGGCGGCGAGTGCCGCGTAGCCGGCGGCGAACGTGTCGGGGTCCGGGTAGCCGACGCGCGGGACCACGTACCAGTGGGCACCGCCCGGCGGCAGGCTCAGCGGGCCGCGCGGGGTGACGCCGAGCAGCCTCCGCTCCGGGTCGAGCGCGTCGAGCAGCGGGAAGAGGTCGTTCTCGTCGGTCGCGCGGCCGTGGTGGAGCACGAGCAGGCCCTCGGCCTCGCCGGCGGGCTCGCGGACGCGGAAGTCGAGCGCGTCGAGTGGGGAGGTGGAGTCGTCGATAGCCATCGTCTCCACCATTGGTAGCGGGTCAGGCGGCCGCGACGGCCTCACGTCGCGCGTCGACGGCCCCCGCGAGCTCGCCGACCAGGTCGTCCAGCTCGGCGAGCACCTCGGCGTCGCCGACCGATCCGCCGGCGATCCGCTGGGCGGCCTGGCCGACCGCCAGCTCGCGGTCGAGCACCCTTGCTCCCAGCGCGCTGAGCACCTTGCGCAGCTCGGCCTGCGCCCAGACGGCGCCGAAGATGCCCGTGCTGGCGCCAATCACCGCCACCGGCTTGTTGCGCAGCGGGTTGTCCGCCAGCGGCCGCGAGACCCAGTCGATCGCGTTCTTCAGCGAGCCCGGGACCGAGTGGTTGTACTCGGGCGTCGCGAACAGGACGGCGTCGGCTCCGGCGACCGCGGACCGCAGTGCGGTCACGGCCGCCGGGGCCAGCTCGCCGCCGTCGTCGTCCTCGTCATACGGGGGCACGGCCTTCAGCCCGTCCCACAGCTCCAGCTCGACCCCGGCCGGCGTCCGCTCGGCCGCGGCGCGCAGCAGCGCGGTGTTGTGGGAGTCGCGCCGCAGGCTGCCCGATATCGCGAGGACCTTCATCGTTACGCCTCCCGCACGAAGTAGAGCTCCGCGAGGATCGTCACGTCGTTGCTGAGCGCCTGGCCGCCGGTCGGCAGCTCCGCGTTCCAGCTGACGCCGAACTCGGTGCGATCGATGGTCGTCGCGAGCTGCAGCCGCAGGCTGTCGTTGCCCTGCAGGTTGGCGACCGGGCCGTGGGCCGCGCCCGTGGCGGCGAGCTGCTTGGTGACGCCCTTGATCGTGATCTCGCCCGAGACCTCGACGCTCTCGCCGTCGAGGGCGATCCGGTCCGAGGTAAAGCTCAGCTCCGGGTAGCTCTCGGCGTCGAAGAAGTCCGGCGACTGGAGGTGGGCGGCAAGGTTGTCGTCCTTGACGTCGACGCTGGCCACCTTGGCGGTGCCGTTCAACGACGCGCCGTCGTCGGACAGGTCCAGCTTGCCGTCGAACTCGCGGAAGCTGCCGTTGAATGCGCCGGCCAAATAGGGGACTTGGAACGCGATCGACGAATGAACCTTGTCGAGCTGCCAGGTTCCCGCTGGCGCCGCGATGGTACTTGTGCTCATAGTTGCTACCTCCAAGACAAGGGGCTATAGTTGACTACGCAAATAACTCTAGCGAGAAGAAGTTGAATCGTCAAGTATTGACACCGCAAGCATCTTTGGAGGAGGTCGCTCCGGCTCTCAGGGCGTGGGCGCGGCTGATGCGCGCCCAGGCGACCACCAAGCGCGAGCTGGCGGCCGGTCTGCACGACGAGCACGGGCTGACGATGACCGCCTACGAGGCGCTCTACGTGCTGTCGCGCGCCGACGAGCAGCGGCTGAAGCGCGTCGAGCTCGCCGAGCGGCTGGTCCTGACCCCGTCGGGCATCACGCGACTGCTCGAGGGGCTGGAGGCCGAGGGCTACGTCGAGAAGGTCTCCTGCGAGACCGATCTACGCGTCAGCTACGCGCGGCTGACCGCCACCGGCGCCGAGAAGCTCGAGCAGGCGTCCTGCGGCCACACCGGCTCGATCCGCAGCCTCTTCGAAGAGCACTTCGACGCCGAGGAGATCGAGACGCTCGCCGAGCTGCTCGGCAAGCTCCCCGGCGCGCTCGACGAGGACCAGGCCTGCCCCCGCGAGGTCTAGCGCGCCGCGAAGCGCTCGAGCGCGGCGGCCGCGGTCGCGCCGCCGTCGTGCGCGGCCGACCATGACGCCAGCTCGCCGGCCCGTGCCGCGATGTCCGGCTCGGCCAGCAACTTCCGCACGGCTAGCCGGATCCCGCGCGGCGTGACCATCCGCCGCGGCAGCGAGACGCCACAGCCGGCCCAGGCGATCCGCGACGCGTTCTCGGCCATGTCGCCGGCGGCGGGCGCGCCGACGACGGGCACGCCGTAGGAGAGAGCGCGCGCGACGGTGCCATGGCCGGCGTGGCAGACGACCGCCGAGCAGAGCGGCATCGTGCGCGAGTAGGACAGCCAGTCGACGACCCGCGCGTTGGAGGGGACCCGCTCCGGCAGCGGCATCCCGGGCCGGTTGGTGGTTGCGAGCACGCGCACCGGCTCGTCGCGCAGCCCCTCCAGCGCCGCCGCGATCATCCGGCCATCCGGGTCCTGCGAGGTGCTCGGCGCGATCAGGACCAGCGGCGCGTCCCCCGGCGGCGGTTCGACGTCCTCCGCCGGCCGCTCCCAGAGCAGCGGCCCCGTCACCTCGAAGGCCGGGTTCCACTCGCGCCGCGGGTACTCGAGCTGCGGGAAGGTCGCCACCAGCGCGAGATCGCGCGAGATCCCGTTGTGGGTGTAGTCGAGCGGCGGCAGCCCGACCTGTGCGCGCGCGGCGTTGAGCTCGTTGCGGCCGCGCTCCTCGCCGCGCCGCAGCAGCGGCTGCAGCACGCCCCAGCCGCGGCGTCCCAGGCGCGTCCGCGGCAGCCGCGCGCCGACGGAGTAGGGGGGAAGGCCGGCCTCGGACGTCGGCAGGACGTGGGGGATCAGCGTCGCGAACGGCCGTCCCGCGACGCCCGCCGACAGGCCGCCGACCGCCGTCAGGATGTCGCCGACGACCACGTCGGCGCCGAACGACTCGATCAGCGGCACCGTTTCGCGGGTCGCCTCCACGGCCGCTTCATACGGCGTCAGATCCCGTCCCGTGACGGGGAAGACCGAGTACTCAGGCGCCGGCGCGAACTCGATCCCCTCGCGCGCGACGTCCTCGCCCCAGCGCTTCCACGTCTGCACGCAGACCGGGTGCCCGCGTTCCACCAACGCCTTGCCTAGGGCGATCGCGGGGAACGCATGCCCCGGATCGCCGAAGGCTGTGATCAGGAAGCGGTGGCTCAGACCATCTCCGCGATCTCGCGGATCATCCGCCGGCGGGCCTCCGGGTCGAAGACCGTCGGCGTGGCCACAAGTGTCCCGACACCCGCCTCGCGGTAGACCTCGATCCGCTCCTTGATCCGCTCCTTCGGCCCGACCAGCGACGTCTGGTCGATCAGCTCGGCCGGCAGCGCCGCCGCGGCCTCGTCCTTCTTGCCGGCGAGGTAGAGGTCCTGAACCTCCTTGGCGGCGTGCTCGAAGCCGTAGCGCTGGACGAGCGAGTTGTAGAAGTTCTTCTTGCGCGAGCCCATGCCGCCGACGTAGAGCGCCAGCAGCGGCCGCACCTGATCGCGCGCCTTCTCGATGTCGTCGTCGATGCAGAGGTTGACGTTCGGCGCGATGTCGAACGACTCGTCGATCTTCTTGCCGTTGCCGGCGCGCGCAGCGCCCTCCTCGAGCAGCGTGCGGAACTCGGCGACGTGCTCGGGGGAGAAGAAGGTCGGCAGCCAGCCGTCGGCGATCTCACCGGTCAGCGTCGTGTTCTTCGGGCCGATCGCGGCGATGTAGATCGGCATCCGCTCCTGGACCGGGGCGATCATCAGCTTCAGCGCCTTGCCCGGACCATCAGGCAGCGGCAGCTCGTACAGCTCGCCCTTGTACTCGAGTCGCTCGCGGGCGAGCGCCTTGCGCAGGATCTCGACGTACTCGCGCGTCCGCTGCAGCTGCTGACCGAACGGCTGGCCGTGCCAGCCCTCGGCGACCTGCGGGCCCGAGGAGCCGATGCCGAGCAGCATCCGGCCGTTGGAGAGCTGGTCGAGCGTCGCGGCGGTCATCGCCGTCATCGCGGGCGTGCGCGCCGGCATCTGGAAGATCGACGAGCCGATCTTGATCCGCTCGGTGTGCGACGCAAGCCACGCCAGCACGGTCGCGGTGTCGGAGCCGTAGGCCTCCGCCGCCCACACGGAGTCGAAGCCCGCCGACTCGGCCTCCTTGACGATCTCGAGCTGCTGCTCGGCCGTCAGTCCAAGTCCCCAGTACCCAACGTGCAGGCCCAACCGCATTGCAAGTCTCCTTTCAACAGCAGGGACGACCTTGAAGTCGCCGACGACGCGCCCTACCCTCGTGCGGCCGCCACGCGGCATCGTATGCCACCAGTCGCCAGGACATCAGCGGAATGAGGTCGTTGCGCCCAGCGCGCGAGCTGCGCAACGCGATCGACGCGATGCCGCTCGAGACGCGCCGCGCGATGCTCGACGCGCTCGACCGCAACCCGATCATCGTCGGCGCCTACACCGCGCCTGGCGGCGGGGTCTGCCCGATGCTCGCCGCGCACCGCAACGGCGGCCGAACCGACTACGCGCCGTTCGCACGGGCCTGGGACCGCTACGCGCGGGCCGGCAAGCAGGCCCGTCCGGCGACCGAGAGCGAGCTGACAGCGCTGCGCACCATGCTCGAAGCGAGTATCGCCGACCAGAACGTGACCGCTCCGGGGGCCCTTGCGCGGGCGATCGCAGAGCACCGGCGGGCGCTGCGGTCGCGGCTGCGGCGCGAGGAGCACGAGGTCGCGCCCTACGAGCGTCTCGACCCGCGCGAGCTCGACGCCGAAGCGGGCGCCGAAATAGCTCTCAGTCGATAGCTCTATTTGAAATCGGCGTTAAGCCTTGCGTCGTACCGCCCCGTGGTAAGCCCCTGTCCCATATGTTCTGTCTGGTGAGGCTGGGAACGCGTCTGGCGGCTACGTGGCTTGTGGTGGGGGCACTCGTGCTCGGCGTCGCCGCCTGCGGCGATTCGGGCGACTCCAACGTCGCCAGCACGCCGCCGCCGGAGCCCGCCAAACCAGAGGAGTTCCCGTCGGCCAAGGGCAAGACACTGCGCGACCTGCTCACCGGCGTCGGGTCGTCTGGTCCGGTGATCGTCGCGTCGGTCTCTCAGTTCCAGCCGGGTGAGAACCGCTTCGGCTTCGCGCTGTTCAACCGGGCGCGCGCCCAGATCGCCGACGCGCCGGTGGTGCTCTACTTCGCGCCTGTCGGTGGAGGCCCCGTCAAAGGTCCGATCGCTGCCCGATTCGAGCAGATGACCGTCAAGCCGCAGTTCCAGAGCCAGACCGTGGCCGACGACAAGGACGCCGCCAACTCGCTCTATGTCGCCGACATCGACCTGCCGAAGCCCGGCCGCTACGAGATCCTGGGCCTCGCCCGCCTCGACGGCCGGATCGTCGCCGCGACCCCCTCGGGCGGCGCGCTGACCGTGACCAAGAGCGGCAAGGTCCCCGACGTGGGGGACAAGGCGCCGGTCGTCCACACCGAGACCGAGGCCAGCGCGAACGGCAACCTCGAGCTGCTCGACACGCGCCGGCCCGCGTCGTCGATGCACGACATCGACTTCGCCGACGTGGTCGGCAAGAAGCCGACCGTGCTCCTGTTTGCCACCGCCGCGCTCTGCCAGAGCCGTGTCTGCGGACCGGTGATCGACCTCGCCGAGCAGGCTAAGTCGGAGCGCGGCGACGACGTCGCCTTCGTCCACCAGGAGATCTACGTCGACAACCAGATCGACAAGGGTGTGCGGCCGCCAGTGGCGGGCTACAACCTGCCGACCGAGCCGTGGATCTTCGTCATCGACGCAAACGGCCGCATCGTGGCCCGCTACGAGGGCGCCTTCAGCGCCAAGGAGCTCAACGCGGCGATCGACAAGGCCGTCCGCAAGAGCTAGAAGGCCGCGCGGCCCAGCACGTACCCGGCGGTCGCGGCGGCGATCCCGAGCACCAGCGAGGCTGCGACGTACAGCAGGGCCCGGCCCGGCTCACCCGCGTCCACGTCGAGCACGACCTGGACCGAGAACGTCGAGAAGGTCGTGAATCCTCCGAGGAAGCCAACTCCGAGCGCGGTCCGCAGCTCGCCCGACAGGCCATGCGCCGTCACGAGCACCCCGAGCAGGAACGAACCCACGACGTTGATCGCCACCGTGACCCACGGCAGCGTCGTCCCGTGGAACGGCGTCGACAGCCAGTAGCGCGCCAACACGCCGCCCATCCCGGCCACACCGACCCACAACGCCGTCATGGCCCGCATCATGCCGCTCCCCAAGGACGGCAGAACGACCTAGGATGGGGCTCCGAAGGGCCGGTAGCTCAGTTGGTTAGAGCACGGGACTCATAATCCCTTGGTCCCAGGTTCGAGTCCTGGTCGGCCCACTTCGTTTGGGATCAGCGTGGCTTCCCGCGGGTCCTGTCTCCGATTTTGGTTTGAGTGCTCGTTCCTGCGCCTCAAACGCAAAATCGTCGCCACCCGCGGGGGCACAGCGTCGGTTCCCGTACCACGCTGTCGACGGACTGGTGCAGAGAGGGCCTCGAGGGTCGGTACGTAACAGCTCTGCGACGCCAGGCGTCTAGGCCTTGTCATTTCTGCATCTGCCGTCTAGGTTGGCCGGCGACCCATAGAAAGTGCCCCCGCACCTGCAGGAACAGGCCGGGGGCGTGGCGCCCGAGCCAAGACCCGGACGCGCCCGCACGGTATCGCCGTAGTGGTGCTTCTCGCTGTCTTGGCCCGGTCGCTCCTACCAAGGAGGTACCAAGATGCCCCTCACCGATCGCCCGGAGTTCCGCGCCTGGCTCGACCGCCACGCCGAGCGCAAAGTCGGTCGCCCTCACGGCGAGTCAGCCGCGTGCTTGACCTGTGGCGGCGATCTCGATCACGAGATCAGCGTCCACGAGTGCCTCGTCTGTCTCGCTGAGCGCTTCGGCATCGAGACGGCCGAGCACTGGATCGCCGACGTCCTCGCGGGCCTGGTCCGCGCAGCATCGGACCCGGTCGTCCTCGCTCAGGTGCTTGCCGAGATCGTCCCGTTCGCACGCGACGTCATCGAGCACCGCGCCCCGCCACCGACGGGGCGTTGAGTCGCTGTCGCCGGGGCGCAGGTTCCTCCCGCCTGCGCCCCGCGACACGCCCACACACGCCAGCCCGTTCGCTACGACCACCACCGCTCGTCCGCCCTCGCTGCCTGCCGTTGATCCCTTCGCCGCCGCCACATCCCGCGCCAGTCCATCGCCTACCCATTGCCTTGCCTGCTCGCCCAATCCCGCAGCCGTTTCAAACACCGATCCTGCTTATCCGAGACGTCCCACGCCGCTTGCTAGAGCCAAAGCAATCCGGCGGCCCTACCAGCCCGAGGGGTAAGGCAATTGGTAGGGCGATGGGTAGAGGTGTCAGGTTCCGGCTCTTCGTTGAACGCTGGGAAGGATCGAGCCGACTGGTGCCATACGGTTCCTGACCGATGAAGCTGAAGCTCGTAAAGGTGCGGGGGTATAAGCGTTTCGGGGAGCAGCAGTGCCTGGACACACGTGGTCGAGTAGTAGCTGTCATCGGCCCGAACGAGGCAGGAAAGACGTCCCTACTCAAAGCAATGGAGTTCCTGTCGCGTGATGACGACCTCGATGCGAGCGAGCGAACCGACCGGGTAGAGGCAGACGATGACTGGGTCGTGAACGCTCACTATGCGCTTGACTCAGACGATCGGCTCGCCCTAGGCGATCTGCTCCCGGCGAATGTTGCCATCACCTACCAGGTCTTCAAGTATCCGAACGGCGAGACGACTTGGAGTATCAACCCGAGTCTGCCTCGCAACTTGGCGTGGCGCCGACGGGCCTCTGTAGGTCTAAAGCGAATGGCTAAGCGCGAGGCGCTTGACGCGGATGACGATACGCCGAACGATCAGCCGAGCCTGACGCAGCGATGTGAGTCTCTGGGCGCGGCAATGGACGCTGATGGGGACTACCTGCCCGAGACCATCCTCGACCAACTAGTTGAGCTGATGGGCGACATCCAGAACAAGACGACCGATGGGCCGTTGGGAGCAGCTATCGACAAGCTCGTTCACGTGCTTGTGAGGGCGCGGGAAGTGGAGGAGACCGCCGCGCCAGGCGAGCAAGTCAATGAGATTTTGTGGGAACGCCTGCCGAGGTTTCTGTTGTTTGGCGATGACGACCGCGACTTAAAGACGGAGTACCTGTGGGCTGATCACAAGAAGCCGCCGGCCGCGTTGGCGAACTTGCTTGCTCTGGCGGATGTTCCATACCAGTCGTTGAGGTATGCGGCGAGGAGCGATGACCGGGCGACGCTAGACACGTTGAGAGATGCCGCTGACGAGCGCTTGGAATCCGCCTTCAGGGAATGGCGTCAGGCGGAGCTGCATGTGACGCTCAGCTTGAATCAAACGTCGTTGCAACTCCAGGTTCGTGACCGAGCCACGGCTAAGAGGACACGTCTCGATGACCGGAGCGATGGACTGCGACGGTTTGCCGCTCTCGTCGCCTTTACGGCGAGGCATGGCGGGAACGCCAACGTTCGTCCTGTGCTTCTCATTGACGAGGCTGAGACCCATCTGCACTACGGCGCTCAAGCTGATTTGGTGCGTGTGTTCGAGCGCCAACAAGCGGCTGAGACCATCATCTACACGACGCATTCGATTGGTTGCTTGCCGACGGACCTCGGCGCGTCCATTCGGGTCGTTAGTCCACATCCCAAGACGCAGTCTCGGAGCGTCATCCGCAACTCGGTTTGGGCGGCGGATGGGCACGCTGTGGGTATCACTCCGATGATGCTGGCCATGGGTGCGACGGCGCTCGCATTCACGCCGGCGCGACGTGCTGTCATCGGCGAGGGGCCGACGGAGGCCATTCTGCTTCCGACCCTCATAAGGGAGGCCCTGCCGCCAAGCGAGCTAGAAAACGGGCTCGGCTACCAGGTCGTCCCGGGCGTGTCTGAGGTTGACCCTGACGACGCTTACGGCCTTGAGATGGAGGCGGGCGCTGTTGCGTACCTGGTTGATAACGACGAAGGCGGCCGCGCGCACCGACGAAAGCTCTCCAAACGCGCGAAAGAGGATGGTCGGGTCATTCTTCTGGGCGAGGGTGGGCCTTCGGTTGAGAGCGGTGACGAGGCGAGTGCTGGTGATGGCGCTGCCGCGGCTAACGAAGGTCTCTGCACGGAGGACTTCGTAGACGCTGAGATCCTGACGCAGGCCGTCAACACGATTCTCAGCCGCCAAGCCAAGGCAGCGGCTACGCGGCTAACGGCGTCGGAGTTGCCCGACGCCGGCCGCGGCGCCTTCATAGAGAAATGGGGATTGCGTGAGCACGGCTTTCGCATCAACAAGGTCGGCGTCGCCCAGGAGGCTCTGGACATCGGTCGGGACCGGGGCTCGCTTCTTGAGCGCTCACGTAAGGCATACCTTCGGTCGCTCCACAAGGCGCTTGCGAAAGCAACGACCACGCATGGTGAATAAGCGCTTTGGCCAAGTCGCCGGTGGCTGCATCTATAGCTGCCCGCCGCTTTCCCATCGGCATCGCTTGCATCGAGCCCCTGCATAGATGTCGTCGCGACGCTCATCGACGTCCTGCCATCCCTCCAGGTCTTCAAGCGAGGCGCCGCATTGCGGGCATCCAACGAGGAATCCGTAGCCGGCGTAGTAGGCGACTTCTAGGCCCGCCGCATCGATGGTGTGCTGGATCGCCTTTAGCACCGCCGCTTGGGAGTCGAGGTCGGCGATGCGGCTCGCGATCGCTAGTGGTCCCTCGTGCTCGTCGATACGCAACCACATCAGGGGTCGAAGGAGTGCCGGGAGGTCGGTTTCGTCCAGCAGGATAGGAATTACGCGGAGGCCCTCTTCTAGGCGACGGTTGATGGCTGTCGCTAGCTCGGCTTCGACCCACGGTGAATCTGCGGCATGAGTTGACCAAAGGACGATGACGGTGTCGACCGCCGCGAGAGCTTGGCTGACCTTTCCAGGGATCGAGTCGCCGGGCCGGATCTCCCACGCGTCGAGCCAGACATCAACACCAATGAGCCGTAGCTGGGCTGCGAGCTTTACGGCTGTTGCTTGGTCGTGACGATTGTGGGAGAGAAAGACGTGCAAGCTAGGCCCGGGCTGGGTGATGATCGCCGCGCTATGCGGCGAGTGCAGCTTGCAGCTCACGGATATCAGCGACGGCCGGACGCTGAGGAAACGTGATCGATAGGGAGCCGTCGCGTTCCAGGAGCCACTTCGCATTCACGAGGGTCAAGCCAATGATCTCCTCCTGGTCGTCGTAACGGACGATGTGGCCCTCGGGGGTCTCCTCGGAATCGACGGCGTCCCGAGGCTCGCCGATCGACAGGTAGAGGACGTCGCCGTCAGCGTCATGGGAGACGTGGTCGAAGGTGTATGGGCCTATATGGACGCTCATTGGGGCGGCTCCTTGCGGTGCGCGTGCGCGGTGACGATCTGCGCTGGCTCCTGGTTGAAGTCTACGATCACGCGCAGCCAGCGGCTAGGGCCGGCTTGGAATCGGTAGTGCCTGCGTCGGCCTGGTCGTGGATCATCCCGCACGATCTCTGGGTTTCCGGCCGTTCTGAGGATTGCCCACCCGTAGTCGGCCATCTCGGGATGCTCGAACGAGATGTGATCCCATGCGGAAGCTGTCATGACGATCCGCCGCCCGTCTGGCGTGTCGACTGCCTCGATGACTTCGTTGGGACCATACGGACGTGCCACTGGCATAGACTATATGCAGATTGCGGACGACGGTTCCGGAACCGTCGAGGTCATGTCCCGAACCATGTCCCCAGCTAGGCAAATGTGTCCCGAGCCAGCTTGATCGAACTTCCCACTACAGAGCCAAACCGACCGTTCTGGACCTCGTCCATGACCACTCATAATCCCTTGGTCCCAGGTTTGAGTCCTGGTCGGCCCACTCCGACGGCTTAGGGATCGGGGCGCGCTTCCCGCGGGTCCTGTCTCCGATTTTGGTCTGAGTGCTCGCAAGCTCCGCCTCAGACGCAAAATCGTCGCCACCCGCGGGGGCACGACGTCGGTTCCCATACGACGCTGTCGGCGGACTGGTGCAGAGAAGGCTTCGAGGGTCGGTACGTAACAGCTCTGCGACGCGCTCAGTCGCCGACAGGCTGCGGTGCGTTCGGGTCGTTCCCGTAGAACTTGCGACCGCGGGGTGGATCAGTGCGGATGAGCCGGAGATCCGCGCGCTCCCAATCCTCCTCACCGTCACAGCCAGAATCAGCGTGCTCTGGGCGGAGATGGGACTGCGTTTCGCGTGTCCCGGTCATCTCGGTGGCGAAGGTGCCACGGCCATTCTTGATACCCACCGATGGCTCCAGCGTGACCTGGTCGATCATGACGTAGGCATCTTCAATGAAGGTCTCGCCGGTCTCCTCGTTCCCGCAGGGGTAAGTAGTGCGTGTCCTGTCGGTGTAGTCGCCGACCACCTTGTCGAAGCGCATGCGCAGTTTGATCCCCTTGTTCGACTTGACCCGGAATCCACAGGCGCCGAACTTGCACTTCGGAGTGACGGTCCACGTCGCCCGGTCGTCGAGCTGGCTCGCGTCCTGGGACGTGTACAAGACGCGCCACTCGCCCTCTACTCGCGGGCGGGGATCGCCCTTCGGCTTGGGCTTGGCAGCAGGCGCATCATCGCTGCCGCAACCCGCGATCAATACGGCGAGCGCGACCGCTGCCGCCCCGACCAATGCCTTCATGCTGGCCCTCCCGAGTCCGTTTCCCGCCACGAGTACGGCGGCGACCCTATCTCAGCCAGGCGGTCGCGACACGTAGCGCCGCCGGTGGTCTCGCGACCGCCGTACGCACCGCCTACTGCAAGGTTGCTGACACCAGCGGCTCCGAGGTCGGCTCTTGGCTGCCGCCGCTGGGCTCGCGGGTGACGAGCATCTCGTCGGCGGCTCCGGTTTGGGCGGGGAGGACGATGTTGGCGGTGCCGTCGCGGGAGGTGACGAAGAGGATCGAGGGCTGGAGTTGGTTGCCGTTGCGCATCCAGACTTGGTAGACGTCGCCGGGGCGGAGGTCGGGGAGGTGGCTGACGTCGAGGGTGTAGGTGCCGTCGTGGCGGACGATGTTGGCGGCGGCGCGGATCGAGGGGGCGGTGGGCTCGACCGGGACTGTCGTGGCGACCTGCTGTGAGCTGTCGGAGTCGCCGCGGAGGGCGTAGCCGCCGGCGATGCCGACCGCGAGCGCGACGAGAGCGGCGACCCCGGTGAGCGCGGCACGCGAGGAGATGCGCTCCCAGAAGGAAGGCTTGGTGGGGCGGGTGCGTGGGGTGGTCGCCGAGCCGCCGTCGGCCTCGATCGCGCCGAGGACGCGGTTGCGCAGTTCGGCAGGCGGATCGATCTGCTCGACCGATGCCGGCAGGACGTCGACGGCGGGCTGGAGCCAGCGCAGCTCGGCGCGGCAGCGGTCGCAGGTGGCGAGGTGAGCTTCGAACTCGGCCCGCTCGCGGTCGTCGAGCGCGTCGAGCAGGTAGGCGGCCCGGTCGTCGTCCCAGGGCATGTGCTCGGCCACGCTCACGAGATCTGCTCCCCGAGGTTGGCGCGGACCTTCTGGAGGCCGAGCCGCATCCGGCCCTTGACGGTGCCGAGCGGCATCCCGAGCAGTTCGGAGATTTCGCTGTGGGTGAAGCCGGCGTAGTAGGCGAGGGCGAGCACCTGTGCCTGGTCGTGCGGCAGGTCCTTCAAGGCGCCGCGGACATGGGCGGCGCGCTCGCGGCGCGAGACCTCGGCCTCGGTCTGCTCCGGCGCCTCCTGGGCCTCGAGTAGCCCGTCGTCGTCGTAGTCGAGCCGGCCGCCTCGGACCGACGAACGGCGCAGCGCGTCGATCGCGCGGTTGCGGACGATCTGCAACAGCCAGGAGCGCACGCTGCCGCGCGCCGCGTCGTAACTGGCACTCGTCCGCCAGACCGACAGGAACGCCTCCTGGGTGACGTCCTCGGCCGCCTGGCGCTCGCCCATGATGCGGTGGGCGAGCGAATAGGCCGGCCCGCCGTGGCGTTCGTAGAGCACCTCTAGCGCCTCTGAATCGCCGTCTTGGACGAGCACCATCAGCTCCTCGTCGGCGAGGCGCGCGGCGCTCGTGCGTGTCATCGGCGCGATCCCATCCCTGGCGTTTATTCGTCCCCAGCGACGGCTCGGATCAATCGCGGCGAATACTGATCCGATCACCCGCCGGGTCTCGTTGCAGTGGCACCCCGAACCGAGGAGTCGGCGATGAGTGACACCACCACGCCCGAAGAGAAGGACAGCGCCCTGACGCGCCTGGCCCGGGATCCGATCTCGCGACGGCGCTTTGTCGCGGCCGCCGGCGGCACGACGGCGGTCTCAGCGCTCCTGGTCGCCTGCGGCGACGACGACGGCGGCGGTTCGAGCGCCGGCAACGACGACATGTCGACGACCACGACCGACATGTCGTCTTCCAACGGCGCCGTCGCTCAGTTCGGCAAGGGCGACATCGGCATCCTCAACTACGCCCTGACGCTCGAGTACATCAAGGACGACTTCTACAGCGACGTGATCGCGAGCGGGCTGTTCAAGGGCGCCGACCTCGAGCTGATCCGGACTTTCGGCAAGGACGAGGCGGCCCACGTAGCCGCACTCACCCAGACGGTTCGCAAGCTCGGCGCGAAGCCCGCGCCGAAGCCGAAGACGAAGTTCCCGCTTGACGACGCGCAGTCGGTGCTGGAGCTGGCGGCCACCGTCGAGAACCTCGGCGCCGCCGCCTACCTCGGCCAGGCGCCGCGGATCAAGAGCGACGCGGTGCTCGCGGCCGCGCTCTCGATCCACGCCGTCGAGGGGCGCCACGCCGCGGCCCTGAACACCCTCACCGACCAGTCGTTCGTCCCCGACGGCGCATTCGCGAAGCCGGCCGACGCCGCGACGGTGCTCGACTCGGTCCAACCGTTCCTCGTCGGCTAAGCGGCCGCGATGAGCAACCACCTCACACACGAGAGCGAGGCGAACATGGGACAGCACCAGACAGCAGCAGCACAGCCGGCCGCGCCCGAGCTGGCGGCCGTCGAGTTCGAACCACTCAGCCGGGGAGCGCTGATCGCCCGCGGCGCGCTCGGCGCGGCGGCGCTCTACGGGGCGATCGCAGCCGGGCCGCTGGTCCGCCGCGCGTTCGCGCAGACGGGCGGCGGCGACGTCGAGATCCTCAACTTCGCGCTGACGCTCGAGTACCTCGAGGCCGCGTTCTACGAGCGCGCGCTCGACGAGGTCGACCTCGGCAGCGAGACCACCGAGTTCGCCGAGACAATCCTCGGCGACGAGAACGAGCACGTGGCGGCGCTCGAGAAGACGATCAAGAGCCTCGGCGGCAAGCCCGTGATGGCACCGATGGTCGAGTTCCCGTTCTCCGACGAGGCCGCGTTCCTGAAGTTGGCGCAGACGCTCGAGGACACCGGTGTCGCCGCCTACGACGGCGCGGCCCCAGCGATCAAGTCGAAGGAGCTGTTGGCGACCGCGGGTTCGATCGTCCAGGTCGAGGCGCGTCACGCGGCGCGCGTACGGCTGGCGCGCAACGAGCCGCCGGCGCCGAACGCGTTCGACCCGACGCTCAATCAGCAGCAGGTGCTGAAGGCCGTCGCCCCGTTCGTGAAGTCCTAGAAGGGAATCTCAGGCGCGGCGTCGCGCAGCAGCGGCGCCGTGCTGTCGCGCTCCGAGGGGTGCAGCTCGAGCCCCTCGGGCCAGACGATCCCGACGTCGGGATCGTCGTAGCGGATGCCGCGCTCGATCTCGCCGTCGTAGTAGGACGAGCACTTGTAGACCACATCGGCGACCTCGCTCGTCACGCAGAACCCGTGCGCGAAGCCGACCGGCACGAAGATCTGGAGCAGCCGCTCGTCGTCGAGCTCGAACGCCTCCCACTGGCCGAACGTCGGCGACTCGCGGCGGATGTCGACCACGACGTCGACGATCGCCCCGCGCGCGCAGCGCACGAGCTTCGCCTGGCCGCCGGCGATCTGGAAGTGCATGCCGCGCACCACTCCGCGGGTCGAGCGCGAGTGGTTGTCCTGGACGAACTCGACGTCGACGCCGAGGTCGGCGTAGACGTTGCGCCGGTAGGTCTCCTGGAAGAAGCCGCGGCTGTCGGGGAAGACGCTCGGCTCGATCAGCACGGGTCCGTCGAGCCTGGTGGGCAGCCGCTTCACGGTCCGGGAAGCTACCTGACGCGATAATCCTGCCCGCATGCAGGACGCCGGCGGCGCCGACCGACCAACCGTCGCGATCCTCTGCGGAGGACGCGGCACGCGCCTCCAGCGGGGGACGCGCTCGATCCCGAAGCCGCTCGTCGAGATCGGCGGGCGGCCGATCGTCTGGCACGTCGTCCAGATCTACGCCGTCCAGGGCTTCCGCGACTTCGTCCTGCTGACCGGCTACCGCGGCGAGCTGATCGAGGAGTTCGTCGCCGCCGCGCCGTGGCCGGACGGCATCGCGGTCAGGTGCGTCGACACCGGGCTCGACACCCCGACCGGCGGGCGCATTCACGCGGCGCGCGCCGAGCTGGGGGAGGGCACCGCCTGCGTCACCTACGCCGACGGGGTCGCCGACATCGACCTCGGCGCGCTGCTCGCGACCCACCACGACAGCGACGCCGCGGCGACGATGACGGTCGTGCGGCCCGAGCTTCAGTTCGGCGTCACCCGCCTCGACGGCGATGGCCGCGTCACCGGCTTCGAGGAGAAGCCACGCTCCGAGCAGTGGATCAACGGCGGCTTCTTCTGCTTCGATCAGGAGGCACTCGACTACATCGCGCACGACAGCGTGCTCGAGCGCGAGCCGCTGGAGAAGCTCGCCGCCGACGGCGGCCTGCGCGCCTACCGCCACGACGGCTTCTGGGAGTGCATGGACACCTACAAGGACGCCGTCCAGCTCAACGACCTCTGGGACGGCGGCAGGGCTCCCTGGCGCACTTGGTGAGAAGGAACTTTTTCATGGCGGGCGAAACACATCGCCGTGAAGTCCTCAGCCACCGCCGCGCTCACCCTGTCCGCCGAGATCCGCTCCCGCTTCGACGAGTTCTCGCGCTCGCAGAAAGACGTCGGCCAGTACATCGTTGACCATCTCGACGAGGCGTCGTTCCACACGGCCGAGGAGCTGGCGCGGCGCGCCAACACCTCGTCGTCGACCGTCGTCCGCTTCGCCCAGGCGCTCGGCTTCGAGGGCTTCCCGGAGCTCCAGTCCGCGGCCCGCGACGAGTACCGCCGCGCCCGCGAGGGTGAGCAGGGGACCGTCGACCTCGCCAACCCGCCGCTCTTCCCGATCGACCAGACCGAGTTCGAGGCCGCGCTGGCCGCCGACCACGTCAACGTCGAGGAGACCGCGCGCAAGCTGGACCGCGAGGAGGTCGCCCACTGCGTCGAGCTGATCTCGCGCGCCGACCGGCTCGTGCTCTGCGGCACCGACCAGATGGCCTTCTTCGCCAGCTACCTGCGCCACCTGCTGATGCTGCTCGACGTCCGCTGCGAGGTCGTCGCGAGTCCCAGCCAGGAGGGGCTTGCCAAGCTCGGCCGGATCGACGACCGCACCGTGCTCGTCGGCTTCTCAGCCGGCCGGCCGCATCCGCTCGTCGTGCGCGCGATGAAACTGGCGCGCAACCGCAACGCGGCGACGATCTCGGTCTCCGACGCGACGCTCTCCGAGGTCGCCAAGCTGGCCGACCACAAGCTCTTCTACTCGTCCAACAGCCCGGCCTTCGTGCGCTCGCACGCTGCGCTTATGAGCGTCGTACAAGCCCTGGCGTATGGGGTGTACGCGATGGATGAGTCGCAGTACTCAGATCGCATTAAGGCTTTCAAGCTCAAATAGCTTGGCGACTCTCGCCGCGTAATATGGGCGGCGTGAAGCAAGAAGGCACATTCGCGGTCAAGGCCGGCCTGGCAGAGATGCTCAAGGGCGGCGTCATCATGGACGTCGTGACCGCCGAGCAGGCGCGGATCGCGGAGTCCGCTGGAGCGGCCGCCGTAATGGCGCTGGAGCGCGTACCGGCCGACATCCGCGTGGCCGGTGGAGTGGCCCGGATGTCCGATCCGACGATGATCGAGGCGATCCAGGCGGCCGTGACGATCCCCGTGATGGCGAAGGCGCGGATCGGCCACTTCGTCGAGGCCGAGGTGCTGCAGGCGCTCGAGGTCGACTACGTCGATGAGTCCGAGGTCCTGACGCCGGCCGACGAGGCCGACCACATCGACAAGTGGGACTTCAAGGTCCCGTTCGTCTGTGGCGCGACCAACCTTGGCGAGGCGCTGCGGCGGATCGGCGAGGGCGCGGCGATGATCCGCAGCAAGGGCGAGGCCGGAACCGGCAACGTTGTCGAGGCGGTCCGCCACATGCGCCAGATCCGCGGCGACATCCGCCGCCTGGCAGGGCTCGACGCCGCTGAGCTTCCGACGGCCGCCAAGGACCTCCAGGCGCCGCTGCCGCTGGTCCGCGACGTCGCGGCCGCGGGCAAGCTTCCCGTCGTCATGTTCTCCGCCGGTGGCGTCGCCACGCCGGCCGATGCCGCGCTGATGATGCGGCTCGGCGCCGAGGGCGTCTTCGTCGGCTCGGGGATCTTCAAGTCCGAGGATCCGGAGCGGACCGCCGTCGCCG
The DNA here is from genome assembly GCA_964629855.1 of uncultured Thermoleophilaceae bacterium. Classification (GTDB taxonomy): domain Bacteria; phylum Actinomycetota; class Thermoleophilia; order Solirubrobacterales; family Thermoleophilaceae; genus JAAYBF01. Next base: position 11,824 of record CAZVRI010000015.1, on the reverse strand, counting down.
TCGTCGAGGCGACGACCCACTTCGAGGACGCCGAGCGGATCGCTGCCGCGTCGCGCGACCTCGGCGCGCCGATGACGGGCATCGGCATGGACGCCATTGCCGAGCAGGGCGGCCTGCTGCAAGAGCGCGGTTGGTGACGGTCGGAGTTCTCGCCCTGCAGGGCGACTTCGAGGCTCACCGCAAGGTGCTCGAAGGCCTCGGCGCCGATGTGCGCGAGGTCCGTACGCCGGCCGATCTCGAGGGAGTTGCCGGGCTGGTCATGCCTGGCGGCGAGTCGACGACGATGACGCTCGGAATCGAGCGCGAGGGGCTCGGCGAGCCGCTGCGCGCGCTTGCTGCATCGGGCGCCCCGGTCCTCGGGACGTGCGCCGGGATGATCATGCTCGACCGCGATCACCTCGGCGTGCTCGACATCGCCGCCGAGCGCAACGCCTTCGGCCGCCAGGTCCACAGCTTCGAGGCGCGGCTCGATCTCGACGGCGTCGGCGACGGCGTCGAGGCGATTTTCATCCGCGCGCCGTGGGCGCGCGAAGTAGGGGACGAGGTCGAAGTCCTAGCCGCCGTCGACGGCCATCCCGTCGCCGTTCGCCAGGGTGACGTCCTGGCCGTCTCGTTTCATCCAGAGCTGAACGGAGAGGCGCGACTGCACGAGTGGCTGCTCGGGCGGATCGCGGCGACCGCCACCACCCAGACCCGAGGAGAAGCCAAGTGAAGGACTCACGCGTCGAGGCGCTCGCCCAGATCCTCGTCCGCTACTCGACCAAGGTCCAGAAGGGCGACGTCTGCGTCATCCAGGGGACGACGACCGGCGAGCCGCTGATCCAGGCGGTCTACGAGGAGATCCTGCGCGCCGGCGGCCTGCCGGTGATGCAGCTGACGACCGAGCAGGCCCAGGCGGCCTTCTTCGACCTCGCCAACGACGAGCAGCTCGACTGGGTCCAGCCGCCGGCGGAGTGGACGGCCGAGCACGCCGACGTGCGGATCGTCGTGATGGCCGATGCCAACCCGCGCGCGCTCTCCGGCTCCGATCCCGCCAAGCAGGCGCGTGCGTCGCGGGCGCGGCGCAAGATCATGGAGACGTCGATGCGGCGCGCTGCCGAGGGCACGCACCGCTGGTCGCTGACGCTGTTCCCGACCCACGCCTACGCCGGCGAGGCCGGGATGTCGCTGTCCGCCTACGAGGACTTCTTCTACGGTGCCTGTCTCGCCACTGACGCCGACCCGGTCACCGCCTGGCAGCGCCAGTCCGACGAGGTGACGCGGCTCGCGGAGTGGATCGAGGGCCGCGAGGAGGTCCACATCAAGGCGCCCGGCACCGACATCAAGCTCGGCGTGGCCGGCCGCCACTGGATCCCGTGCGTCGGCACCCACAACATGCCCGACGGCGAGTTCTTCACCGGTCCGGTCGAGGACTCGGTCAACGGCGAGATCGCCTTCTCGCTGCCGGCGACCTACGGCGGCCGTGAGGTCTCCGGAGTGCGTTTCCGCTTCGTCGACGGCAAGGTCGTCGACGCGTCGGCCGAGCGCGGCGAGGACTTCCTGATCGAGATGCTCGACACCGACGCCGGCTCGCGCACGCTCGGCGAGCTCGGAATCGGCACCAACTACGGGATCGTCGCGGGCACCAAGGAGATCCTGCTCGACGAGAAGATCGGTGGCACGGTCCACATGGCGATCGGCGCCGCCTACCCGGAGTCCGGCGGCACCAACGAGTCTGCCGTCCACTGGGACATGGTCTGCGACCTGCGCCAGGGCGGCTCGATAACCGTCGACGGCATCGAGCTCCAGCGCGACGGCAAGTTCGTCGTCTGAGAGAATCCAGCTATGGCCGGCCACTCCAAATGGGCTTCGATCAAGCACAAGAAGAAGGCGACTGACGCCAAGCGCGGCGCCCTCTTCACGAAGCTGACGCGCGCGATCACCGTCGCCGCCCGCGAGGGTGGGGGCGACCCCGACGGCAATCCATCGCTCGTTCTCGCGATCCAGAAGGCGAAGGACGCGAGCATGCCGAAGGACAACATCGAGCGTGCGATCGCGAAGGGCACCGGTGCCGACCAGGACGCCGACGCGTTCGAGGCGATCGTCTACGAGGGTTACGGCCCCGGCGGAGTCGCGGTGCTGGTCGAGGCGCTGACCGACAACCGCAACCGCACCAGCTCCGACATCCGCCACGCCTTCTCCAAGCACGGCGGCAACCTCGGCGAGCCGGGCTCGGTCAACTGGATCTTCGAGAAGAAGGGCCAGATAGTCGTCGACGCGTCGCGCTACTGCGAGGACGACCTGATGGTGGCCGTTGACGCCGGCGCGGAGGACGTCGCCGAGGATGGCGATGTGCTCGAGGTCGTGACCGGGCCGACCGATCTGGCAGCCGTCCGCGGCGCGCTCGAGGAGGCGGGCGTCGAGGTCCAGTCCGCCGAGCTCGTCATGCGCCCGACCAACCGGATCGAGATCGAAGAGGGCCAGGCCGCCAGCCTGATGCGCCTGCTCGACACGCTCGAGGACAACGACGACGTCCAGGCGGTCCACGCCAACTTCGACGTCGACGCGGACGTCCTAGAGCGCGTACTCGCCAACTAGCTCTCGCGGGCAGGCGTCCGCTTGCGGACGCAGAATCAGGCCGATGGTGGTGGTCCTCGGCATCGATCCCGGTACGGCGAACACCGGCTACGGCGTCGTCGTCTCGCGCGGGCCGAAGCTCGGCGCGCTCGACGGCGGGACGATCGACACGGCGGCCGGCGTGCCGCTGGAGCAGCGGCTGGTCGACATCCACGCCCGTGTCGCCGAGCTGATCGCCGAGCACCAGCCACAGGCGGTGGCGATCGAGGAGCTCTACTTCGGCCAGAACGTCCGCAGCGCGCTCGCGGTCGGCCAGGCACGTGGCGCGGTCCTGCTCGCCGCCGGCCAGGCCGGCATTCCCTGCTTCTCCTATACGCCGCAGCAGATCAAGCAGGCGGTCTGCGGCTCGGGCGCCGCGGCGAAGGACCAGGTCCAGCGGATGGTCGGCGCGCTGCTCGCACTGCCGGAGCCCCCCAAGCCCGACCACGCGGCCGATGCGCTTGCGGTAGCCATCTGCCACGCCAACGGCGCGCCGCTCCGAGCGGCCGTCGGCTAGGGGAGGCGTCCGCCCCAAGGCGCAGAATCACGGACTGTGATCTCGTCCGTGAGAGGAGAGGTGCTGGTCCGACGGCCCGCTGAGGTCGTCGTCGAATCGGCCGGCGTCGGCTACAAGCTGGCGGTGTCGTCGAACACGCTCGAGTCCGTCCCCGCGGTCGGCAAGGACGTTCAGCTGCACTCCCACCTGATCCTGCGCGACGACGGGATCTACCTCTACGGCTTCGCGAGCGAGATCGAGCGAGATCTGTTCCTGATGCTGATCGGCGTTCAGAGCGTCGGTCCGAAGGTCGCCCAGGCGGTCCTATCGGGCGGACCGCCGCGTGAGCTGCTCAGCGCGATCGCCAACGGCGACGCCGCCCGCTTCCAGGCGGTGCCGGGGATCGGCAAGCGGACGGCGGAGCGGATCATCGTCGAGCTGCGCGAGAAGGTCGCGGGCGCGGTTGCCGACGAGATCGTCATCAGCCGCGCTTCCGACGATCCGCGCAGCGTCGCGCGCGAGGCCCTGCTGGCGCTTGGGTACCTGCCGCCGGAGGCTGACTCGATGCTCGACGGCACCGATGGCGATACGGCCGAGGAGCTGATCGCCGAGGCTCTGAAGGCGACGCGATGAGCGGCATCCGCACACCTGGCGTCGAGCGGCTCCAAGACCCCGAAGTCGAGGGCGGAGCGGAGGAGGAGCTCGACCGCTCGCTGCGTCCGCAGCTGCTGACCGATTTCGTCGGCCAGGAGCAGGTCAAGGCACAGCTCAGCGTCTTCATCGAGGCCGCGCGGGCGCGTGGCGAGGCGCTCGACCACGTCCTGCTGGCGGGCCCGCCGGGCCTCGGCAAGACGTCGCTCGCGCAGATCGTGGCGAACGAGCTGGGCGTCGGGCTCGTGGCGACGGCGGCGCCGGCGCTGGAGCGCAAGGGCGACGTTGCCTCGTACCTCTCGTCGCTGGAGCCGCGCTCGGTGTTCTTCGTCGACGAGATCCACCGCCTGCCGCGGGCGCTCGAGGAGACGTTCTATCCGGCGATGGAGGACCGGCGGCTGCCGATCACCGTCGGCCAGGGCGCCGGTGCGCGCGTGGTCAACCTCGATCTGCCGCCGTTCACGCTGATCGGCGCGACGACCCGGGCCGGGCTGTTGACGACCCCGTTGCGCGACCGCTTCGGCGTCGCGCCGCGACTGGAGCTCTACGACGCCGCTGAGCTCGGCCGGATCGTCCGCCGCTCGGCGGGGATCCTCGACGTCGAGATCGACACCGCCGGCGCCGAGGCGATCGCCTCACGTTCGCGCGGCACTCCGCGCGTCGCCAACCGCCTGCTGAAGCGCGTGCGCGACTACGCCGAGGTCCGCGGCAGCGGCACGATCGACGCGGCGATCGCCATCGAGGCGCTCGAGCTGCTCGACGTCGACCGCGCCGGCCTCGACCGGCTCGACCGCGAGATCCTGTCGGCGATCTGCTCGAAGTTCGGCGGTGGACCCGTGGGCCTCTCGACGCTTGCCGTGGCCGTCAGCGAGGAGCAGGACACGATCGAGGACGTCTACGAGCCCTACCTGCTTCAGCAGGGTCTGATCATGCGCACTCCGCGCGGCCGGGTCGCCACCGAGGCGGCCTTCCAGCACCTTGGCCTCGCGCCGCCGTCCGAAGGCGCGCGCCTCTTCTGACGCGCCGCTAATCTCCGCTTCCCGTGCCGAACTTCATCTGCCCAAGCTGCGGCGATCGCAGCTCCTCGACCGACCGCACCGCCGGCTTCCAGAGCCGCGCTCGCGGCTGCAAGAAGTGCGGCTTCGGATTCCTCTTCGAGCTGTTGGACGATTACTACCCAGCGCCAAACGCGGCCTTCTTCCTCTGTGATCAGGAGGGCCGTCTGATCGGCGCTGGCCGCGGCGCACGCGAGCTCACGGGACTCGGCGATCTGGACGTGATCGGGCGCCCGGCGGGCGAGGTTCTGGGGCTCGAGTTCGAAAACGGAAGCGACCACATCGCCACAGCTCTTGAGTGGGGCGTTAGGGTTCTCGGCAAGCCGGTGGTAGTCAACGCGGAGGGAGACCGGCCTGAGCCAGCTGTGGCTGACATCTTCCCTGCGTATGACGACGACGGCGGACTGCTGCTGGTGCTGACGCCACGCGGGTCCAACGGCAACACGAACTGACATGACTTCACGCAAGCGCAATCTCTCGATCATCGCCCTCGTGCTGGCGCTGCTGGCGGCGTCGTTCTACGTGATCCTCACCAAGCCGACGGTGCTCGGCCTCGATCTGCGCGGCGGCGTCGAGCTCGTCTACGAGGGGCGGCCGACGCCGCAGGTCCCGACCGTCACCGCCCAGGCGATCGACGACGCGATCGAGACGATCCGCAAGCGGACCGACGCGCTCGGCGTCTCCGAGCCGGAGATCCAGCGCGCCGGCCAGAACCAGATCTCGATCGGCCTGCCGGACGTCGACAACGCCGATCGCGCGATAGAGCAGGTCGGCACGACCGCCCAGCTCCAGTTCTACGACTGGGAGGACAACATCCGCGGGCAGGGGCCGGACGCCCCGTATGCCGGCAAGACGGCGCTCTACGACGCCGTCGAGGTCGCGGCCAAGGAGAAGCCGACCGCCACCGAGAACGACCTTCCGCCAGACGGAGCGTCCGAGGAGATCGAGCAGCGCTTCAACGGCGACAAGAAGAAGATCCAGGAGTACTACGACCGCCGCAACGACACGCACAGCGGTCGCTACTACCTGTTCGACGCCGATAAGCAGCTGATCACGGGTCCCGACTCGACCTGTGACGAGCTGCTGTCCGACTACGAGGGCGTCAAGGGACCGAAGCGCAAGCAGAGCGAGATCCCGAAGGACAGCAAGTGCCGCGAGGAGCTCGCCCAGATCCCGGTCGGCAAGGGCGGCGGCGATACCTCCACTACCCCGGAGTCGGGCGCGACTCCGAAGAGCGGACCGCCGGCCGGCTCCGAGGTCCTCGAAGTGCCGCGCGGCATCGTCGTGGTCGAGGCCGACCGCACGCAGAATCAGCCCGAGGACGTCCACAACTACTTCGTCCTAGAGGACGACTCCGAGCTCTCCGGCGGTGACATCAAGAACCCGGAGCAGAACACCGATCAGCGCACCAACGAGCCGATCGTGACGATGGAGTTCACCGACAAGGGCCGCAAGGCCTTCGCGGCGGTCACCAAGCGGCTCGCCCAGCGCGGCTCGGAGATCATCGTCCCGCCCGGCACCGACCGTCAGCAGACGCTGCAGCGCTTCGCGATCACCCTCGACGACCAGATCGTCTCGCTCGCGACGATCGACTACCGCGAGAACCCGGAGGGGATCGACGGCCGCACCGGCGCCCAGATCAACGGCATCGGCAACCTCCAGGACACCCAGGACCTCGCCGAGAGCCTGCGCATCGGCGCGCTGCCGATCGAGCTCAAGCTCGTGTCGCAGACGCAGGTCTCCGCGACGCTCGGTCAGCAGGCGCTCGACCAGGGCCTGCTCGCGGGTGCCGTAGGCCTCGCACTGACACTGCTCTTCCTGATCACCTTCTACCGCGTGCTCGGCCTGGTCGCCGCGGTCACGTTGGTCATCTACGCGATCTTCCTGTTCGCGCTCGTCAAGCTGATCCCGATCACGCTGACGCTGCCCGGCATCGCCGGCATGATCCTGACGCTCGCCGTCGCCGCCGACGCGAACATCGTCATCTTCGAGCGCATCAAGGAGGAGGCGAGAGCCGGCTCCTCGATACCCACGGCGATCTCGAACGGCTACCAGAAGGCGTTGCGGACGATCATCGACGCGAACGTCGTGACGATCGGCGTCGCCTTCATCCTCTTCACGCTCGCGACCTCCGGCGTCAAGGGCTTCGCGTTCACGATGGGCGTCGGCACGATCGTCTCGCTGTTCACCGCCGTGCTCGCGACCTCGGCGATCCTCGGCGCGATGAGCCGCACGCGGATCATCGGCTCGCGCTTCGCGCTCGGAGTGGGCAAGAACGACACCGAGGGCCCGCGCTGGCACATGGACTTCGTCGGCAAGTCGAAGTGGTTCTTCTTCGGCTCTGGCGTGATCCTCGTGATCGGCGCGCTGGCGATTTCCGGCCTCGGCCTGAAGTTCGGCATCGACTTCGAGTCCGGCACCAGGATCAAGACTCCCGTGGTCCAGAACGCGACGGTCGACGACGTGCGCAACGCACTCGCTCCGCTCGGATACGAGGACGCAAAGATCCAGGAGGTCGACGAGCCCGAGCTCGGCGCCAACGTCTTCCAGATCTCGACTCCGACGCTGAACGAGAAGGAGGTCACCGAGGTCCGGACGACGCTCGACGAGGAGTTCGGCGTCACACGCGCCGACTTCTCGGTCAACTCGATCGGGCCGACCTTCGGCGCCCAGGTCGCGCGCACCGCCCTGATCGCGGTGATCGCCTCGCTGTTGCTGATCTCGATCTACATGGCGCTGCGCTTCGAGGCGCGGTTCGTCGTGCCGGTCCTGATCGCGATCGCCCACGACATCCTCATAACGGGCGGCGTCTACGCCCTAGTCGGCCGGGAGGTGACGACGTCGACGGTCGCGGCGTTGCTCACGATTCTCGGCTACTCGCTCTACGACACGATCATCGTGTTCGACCGTATCCGCGAGAACGTGCCGCGGATGCCGCGCGCGACCTTCTCGCAGATCGTCAACCGCTCGATGTCCGAGGTCTTGACACGTTCGCTCGCGACCAGCTTCTCGACCTTGATGCCGGTCGGCGCGCTGCTGATCTTCGGCGGCGAGACGCTGCAGGACTTCGCGTTCGCGCTACTGGTTGGCGTCGCCTCGGGCGCCTACTCGTCGATCTTCATCGCCGCGCCGCTGGTCACCCTCTGGAAGGAGCGCGAGCCCGTCTACGTGCGCCGTCGCAGGATTGTCATGGAGGAGAACGGTGGCATCGTGCCTCCGTTCGCTACGACGGTGCTCGGCGATGACGGCTCTGCGGCAGCGCCGGCGCGCCGCGCGCCGCAGCCCCGGCCGCCGGTCCCGACTCCGGCGACGGCCGGCGGACCGCCGGCGGCAGCCCCGGAGCCGGTCGAGAGCGATGGCAACGGCACGGCAGGACGCCCCGAGGCGACCACCGCCGACGAGCGCAAGGCAGCGCGCGCCCGCAACCGCGCCCGCAAGAAGCACGGGAGGCACTAGCGATGAGCATGGTCGTCTGGGTAATGATGGGGATCGCCCTCTGGCACTTCGCGGTCTTCGTGCCCGACCGCTTCTACGGCGGCATCATCGGCGCGTTCGCCGCCGCCGTCCTCGGGTCGGCGGTCTTCGGCTGGGTTGTCTCCGGGTTCTCGATCCCAGCGCAGGACGACACCTCGCTGGTCACGGCGTTCATCGCGATCCCCGGCACGGTGATTGCGCTCGGGATCTCGTGGTGGTACGGCAACAAGCACGACATCGAGCGCCCAGAGGTTCTCTAGCTCCACGTCCGACCCGGCCGCGAACATGCGGCCGTGCTTGCAGAGGTCTCAGGTTGGAGTTGTGCCCCGTATTCGGCGGGGGAGAGTCTCGCGCTGGCGGAGGCGCTCGGCGTCTCGCCGTACACCGCGGCGATCCTGACGCGACGGGGGTTCGGGGACGTGGAGTCGGCGCGGCGGTTCATGGCGTCGGAGGAGAGCCATCCGGCTGAGCTGCTGACGGGGATGGGGGAGGCGTGCGCGGCGATCCTGCGGCACGTCGAGTCCGGTTCGCGGGTCGTCGTCTTCGGCGACTACGACGTCGACGGGGTCTGCTCGACCGCGATCCTGATCCGCGCGCTGCGGGCGATCGGCGCCGATCCGGCCTGGCGGCTGCCGAGTCGCGAGGAGGGTTACGGGCTGTCCGAGGCGGCGGTGCGCGAGCTGGCGGGCCAGGGCGCCGGGCTGATCGTGACCGTCGACTGTGGCGTCACCGCCGTGGCGGAGGTCGCGCTGGCGCTTGAGCTGGGCGTCGACGTGGTGGTCACCGACCACCACCGCCCGGGAGCGGCGCTGCCCGACTGTCCGATCGTCCATCCGGCGCTTGGCGGCTATCCGTTCAAGCACCTCTGCGGCGCCGCGGTTGCGCTGAAGCTGTCCGAGGCGCTGCGCCGCGCGGCCGGGGTCGACCCGGCTGGCGCCGACGAGGACCTCGATCTCGCCGGGCTGGCGACGCTCTGCGACATGGTTCCGCTCGTCGGCGAGAACCGGCGGATCGCTCGTGCGGGCATGGCGGAGCTGGCACGGACGCGCAAGCAGGGCCTGCGCGCGCTGATGGCCGTCACGCAGCTCGACCCTGCGGACGTCGACGAGCGGGCTGCCGGCTTCCGGCTCGGCCCGCGGATCAACGCCGCCGGCCGGATGAAGCGCGCCGACGCCGCGCTGGAGCTGCTGTTGACCGAGGACCGCGACCGCGGCGACGAGATCGCACGCGAGCTCGACGGTCTCAACCACGACCGCCGCGAGATCGAGCAGCGAATCAGCGGCGAAGCCGAGCGCCTCTGCGCTCCACAGCTCGCCGCGGCCGCGATCGTCGTCGCCGGCGAGGGCTGGCACCCGGGCATCGTCGGGATCGTCGCCTCGCGGCTGGTCGAGCGCCACCGCCGGCCGTGCGTCGTCATCGCGCTCGACGGCGAGACCGGCCGCGGCTCCGGCCGCAGCATCGACCCCTACGACCTGCACGCCGGCCTCGGCGCGGCGAGCGAGCACCTGCTCGGTCACGGCGGCCACCGGATGGCGGCCGGGCTGCAGATCGCCACCGACGCGGTCGGAGACTTCCGCGCCGCACTCGCCGCCCATGCCGGAACCGCCCTCGCGCCCGGCGATCTGATGCCCCGCCAGGAGACCCACGCCGTGGTACCGGCCGGCGCGCTGACGCTCGACCTCGCCGAGGAGCTCGAGCGTCTCGCACCGTTCGGGGCCGGCAACCCCGCGCCGGTCCTGATGGTCCCCGCCGCCGGTATCGAGCACGTCACGGCGATGGGCGAGAAGCGCGACCACGCCCGCTTCACGCTGACCGGTGGCGCCGCGCGCGCCCGCGGAGTCGCCTTCCGCACCTCGCAGCGCGAGCTCGCCGACGCCGGCGCGACCAGCCAGGACGTGGCGGTTGCGCTCGAGCGCAACCACTGGAACGGCTCCGTCGAGGCGCGCGTGGTGCTGCGCTCGCTCTGCCCGACCCGTCCCGGGACGATCCGCGACCTGGCGCCGGACGACGACCCGATCGCGGCCGTCGAGCGGGAGCTCGCCGCCGATCCCCAGGCCTGGTGGCTGGCGTCCGCGCGGGCTGCGACCGACGCTGGCGCCGTAGCCCAGCCGGCCGCGGTCGACGCTGACGGCGTGACCGCCGTGCGGTCATTCGCGTCGCCGCGGGTCGCCGACCGTCGCGGCGAAGGTCTCGCGGGCGTTGTCGGCGACCTGCTGACCAGCGGCGAGAGCGTCCTCGTCGTCGTGACCGACGTGGCGCGGCGGCGGGCCGGCCTGGAGACGATGGTCGCCGGCATGGCCACGGGACCGCTGCCGGTCGTCGGCTGGGAGGACCTCGGCGCCTATCCGTCGCTCGCCGCCGGCTTCGACCACGTCGTCGCATTCGACCCGCCACCGGTCGCCGACGGCCTTGCGCTGCTCCAGGCGTCGGGCGCCGTCACCCACCTGGCCTGGGGCGCGCCGGAGCGCGCCTTCGCGCTCGCGAGCTGGCGCGACCGGCTCGACCTGCGGCCCGCGCTCGTCGACCTCTGGCGCGCCCTCGACGCCCAGGGCGAGCTGACCGGCCCCGAGCTCGAGCTGGCCCTCAGCGGCGCCGGCCAGCACCCGCGCGACGGCCGCCACCGCGGCCGCCTCGTCCGCATCCTCTGCGAGCTCGACCTCGCCGTCTGGGAGCCGGGACGCCTCACCCCCGGCAACGCCACCCGCACCGACCTCCAGAACTCGCACGCCAACTGTGCCTACGCTGCCCGCCTCACCGCCGCCGAGCGGTATCTGGAGGCTCCCGAGCAGAGCGAGAAGCGCGCAGCGGTCTGACCACGAAAGCTGGACTCGCGTGCCGCCGGGAGGCCGGTCTAGACTGAGACGATGGCCGATGAGCAGCAGACAGGGGTGGTCGACCCTGCCTTCGAGCACGATCCGGTCGACCACGCGGAGAATCCGGCCCCGGCGGGGCCGACGGACCGCCTGGCCGCGGACGAGCGGGTGCTGCTCGGAGATCTGTTCGCTGTTGTCGAGGAGCACGCCAACGCGGCGGCCGAGCCTGTCGACCGCGAGAAGGTCGAAGAGGCGTTCGTGTTCGCCTGCGAGCGGCATGCCGACCAGCGCCGCGCGTCGGGCGACGACTTCATCGTCCACCCGGTCAGCGTCGCCAAGATCTGCGCCGGGATGCGGCTCGACACCGCGACGCTCTGCGCCGCGCTGCTGCACGACACCGTCGAGGACACCAGCGCGTCGCTCGACGAGGTGCGCGCGGAATTCGGCGACGAGGTCGCCCAGCTCGTCGACGGCGTCACCAAGCTGACCGGGATCACGTTCCAGAGCCGCGACGACCGCCAGGCCGAGAACTACCGCAAGATGATGGTCGCGATGGCCTCGGATATCCGGGTCATCCTGATCAAGCTCGCCGACCGCCTGCACAACATGCGGACGATCGACGCGATGCCGAAGCAGAAGCAGCAGGAGAAGGCGCGCGAGACGCTCGACATCTTCGCGCCGCTCGCACACCGGCTCGGCATCCACGCGATCAAGTGGGAGCTCGAGGACCTGGCCTTCGC